>NZ_JAYKTT020000080.1:0-98180 GCF_038404745.2 Chlorogloeopsis sp. ULAP02
AAAGCAATAGTCAAAGATACAATCGTTACCGCCCGTCTTATATCCCGGCGCTGAATCAAAGATTACAGCGCGGGACTTACGGCGAATCAGTTAAAAACCTTGATCAAAACTTTGTCTTTTAGTTTGACACGCTTAATAATACTAATTCTTCAAAAAGCGGTTACAGATAATGACGCAAAGACAGGCAGACGCGGAGATTGATGCATAGCAAAATTTTAGAGAATTGGTATAACATTTTTGATTGAGCACAATTTATGGAATTGATTCACCGCATTTACCAACACGGGGAAAGCATGAAAGCCCTTCAAAAATAAACTCTACAGCAACTCTTCTGCTTTTCCAGGACGGGGCATGGAGCGAAATTGCCAAATTACCCAAATAGCAAAGGTTGGCGCACCAATAGTAGCTGCGATCAGCAACTGCTCTAATCTGCCTAGCAAAGTGACAACTGGAAACAAATACAATATATCTTCGATATCAAAACCAGCAAAATTTGGCTGTCGTGTTGCGTCTTTACCATGTTGCTGTTCCATCAGGTTTCGCAAGTGGAAGATAGCAGCAACAGAAACACCGGAGACTATACCCATCAGCAATGCCCAAATACCGAGTTTGCTGTTGATTAAACCATAACCAATACCCACAAATAAGAGTATATGAATGATGGCGTCACTAACAAGGTCGTATTGATGTCCCCATTTACTGCTTTTCCCACTCATTCGAGCCAATTCACCGTCTGTGTGATCCAAAAAGTTTGATAAGACAAACAACCCGGCTCCAATATTTGCCCAGTTAGAGCTACCAACTGCTAGCGCTGCTGTTGCTAACAACCCAGTGACTAGTCTAACTGTAGTCAGATGATTGGGTGTTACCCAACTGTCTTTGAAGGGACTAACTAACCAGCTAGCAAGTCGGGCATCCCAAGGCTTTTTTGTCATAGATAGATTACGTCTTTTTGAGATAAAACGAAGCGGATTATTCGTTTTTACCACACTCTTGAGCAAACTTTATGAATTTGCAGCCATTTTCAGATGAATAAACTACACGATACTGTAAAGGCAGATTTTGTTTCAATAGGCATGAGTAGCAGTTTTTGTTCGATTTTCTCAGGTGACTTGGCACTCCTTACTCACTAACTGCGTCAAATATCTAACTCAACCAAATCTGCATCAGTGTTCCTGGTGAAGTAATGTCGTGGATGGATTGAATGGAAGTTTATAAATTAACTTCATTATTCAGCATAAATGCATAAATCTTTTCCAAACCAATGGCAATATTCCAATATCAATGTATAAAGCTTAACAACTAGTTTTTATTTATTATCCACACCTATGCAATTGCCTTTTATTCGATCAATTAAGCGTCTTTTTCCAGTTCTGTTTGCGATCGCATTTGTTACAGTACTGCTACTAGAAAACCTCACCCCTGTAACTGCTCAACTCTCCCAGTTACCCTCCTCAGAAATTCGCGGCGTTTGGCTGACAAATAATGACTTTGACATCGTTAGACATCGTGCCAAACTACAAGACGCAATTGAGCAATTGCGTCGCTTGAACTTTAACACAGTCTATCCTTTGGTTTGGAATGATGGTTATACACTATATCCAAGTGCGGTAGCACAACGAATGGGTATCCCTTTTCTCTTTAAAGGCGCAGAGGGACAAGATGTAATTGCAGATATTATTGCTCAAGCCCGTCGCCAAGGTTTACTTGCGATTCCGTGGTTTGAGTTTGGCTTTATGGCTCCTCTGACTTCAGAACTAGCATCCGAACATCCAGATTGGCTAACACAAAAGCGGGATGGTACAAAAACTTCGATTAGTGCTGCGGGTGAGGTGGCGTGGCTTAATCCCTTCCACCCAGAGGTGCAAAAGTTTATTACCGATCTTGTGGTGGAAGTAGTTAGCAAATATAACGCCGATGGTATTCAATTTGACGACCACATGAGTTTACCTGTGGATTTTGGTTACGACAAGTACACAATTGATCTATACACTAAGGAAACTGGGAATCCTCCCCCGCCCAATCCTCAAGCTCAAGCATGGATACAATGGCGGGCAGATAAAATCACAGCGTTTATGATTAAGCTCAACCAAGCTGTGAAAGCGAGAAAACCTAATGCAATTTTTTCTGTTTCTCCTAATTACTACGACTTTGCTTATAAATTTCAACTGCAAGACTGGCTCAACTGGGTGCGCCTGGGTATTGTAGATGAGCTTGTGATGCAGGTTTACCGTGATGATTTGCAAACTTTTAACAGTAAACTTACTCGCCCAGAAATTATCGAAACACAACAATTAATACCTACTGGTATAGGTATTATGTCAGGATTGAGAAATCGTCCCGTTTCCATGCCACAAATTCAGTCTCAAGTACGGGCTGCTCAAGGACGCGGTTTAGGTGTAGTCTTTTTCTACTACGAAAGTCTTTGGGATTATGCACCAGAACCTGTAGATCAAAGACAAAACGGATTTCTAGCCCTCTTCCCCAATCTGGCTGCACGCGATATCTCTCAAATTACAACCCGCAAACCAAGCTATAATTCTCTATCACTTCCTTTGCATACAAAAGGCTCTGTCGGGCAAAGAAGTCGTGGCTATTTTCTAGAAGTGGCAGTGGCAGGTGGGCAGCCCAAACGGATTTTAATGGATACAGGTTCGGCAGGGCTAAGAGTCCCGAAAGAGTTTTTGGGAAATTTCCCCGTTCGTAGAACAGGTAAAGTTGTCAAGGAAGTATTAAGTGATGGAACTATCCTACAGGGAGAGTTAGTTTATACTAATGCACGGATTGGCCCGATTCCAACAGAAGAACCTATTCCCGTGCAGGTTGTTACCAGTCGTCAATGTATCTCCCAAAAACCTAATTGTTCTGCCAAAAGTGGAACGCCCTTCTCCGGTATTATCGGTGTCAACTATTTTGAGAAGTCACTTCCCTATAACCCATTGAGAAAATTACCAGGGAATTTCAGTAATGGATTTATTGTTACTGGTAATGGAACTAATAGCAACAATGGTAGCCTGATTCTCGGTTTGACAGCAGAGAATCGAGAAGGTTTTAAAATGACTTCCCTGAGCCAACAACCTGCGATTAGTGGCATACCTGGCAGCAGATGGGATTCTAGACTCAATGGAGTTTGTGTAACTGTCGCTGGAACCTCAATGAACAATACCTGTAACGGGAAAATGCTCACCGATACAGGAACAAGTAGTGGTTTTACTGAAATTAAGTCTGCTTCCCTTGCGGGTAAACTCAAGCCAGGAAAGTTACGCCCAGAAAATACAGTACAGGTAACAATCCCTGGCATCTTTGACTACAGCGTTGTGCCGGGAAACCGCGATGGGTTTGATATATGGAATCTTAATGTATCTGCACAGGCACAGCATCCTGTGATTGTGAATAGTGGAATCGCATTTTTTGACAAATATGATGTACTCTTCGATCCAATCAATGGGCAGCAGGGTTTTCGCGATCGCAATTAATTAGGTTGCTGCTTTCTTTCCACTCCCATTACCTTCCACACTGGCAACAAACGCAGGTTGCTGTGAATTGGGAGTTGGCGACTCACCTCGCAGCCCTTTGCGACGCTGGTTTTTGGGAACTCCTCCCGCCATGCTGTACTCTGTGCTGCTTTTGCCATATCGAGTCGCAACTCCCAACAGCATATGCTCTGCCATATCTGCCAACTCGCGCTCTGTTTGGAGCATTTCACGGTATAACTTATCCAAGTTGGAAAGGGCAGTATTGTAGGTATTTTCTTGAGTTCGCATCTTCTCGATTAGAGTTGAAAAGGTAGATAAGGTAAGTCCATTGCCTACATTTAAATTCGGATCAATTGAGTTCATGCTAGCCGCACGACGCACTGCTCTTTCTAAAATTTTAGAGCTTCTTTTTTGACGAGCCATAATCTAAACTTTCTCCTCAATTACGGGTAATAATATTTACTTTAATAATTTTCGGTATTGATTGCCTTGAGAGTATTTCGGCAAATCTGCAATAGCTTTTGCTACAAAGCGATCGTGATCGCAAGTGCAAGAATTACTGATATGAGTTAGCAAACAGTTAAGTTGAGCAAGCGATCTGTCGATTACTTGCGGAAAACACTAAAATGAGTGCGCGATCTACCGAAATGAGAAGGCAATTAGGCTTTTTGGGTAAGCAATATGCCTTTTTGCCTGCGGAAAATACCTTTAGGAGTGCGCGATCTACTGAAATGAGAAGGCAATTAGGCTTTTTGAGTAAGCAATATGCCTTTTTGCTTGCGGAAAACACCAAAATGAGAAAGCGATCGGGCATTTTGAGAACTCATTTAAGCATTTTGAGTAAGCAATATGCCTTTTTGCTTATTGAATCGACTTGATCTATTTTTTCGATACTGTTGGATTTAAATATAAGCCCTATCTATTCGTCAATTAACCATCCGCGCTGTATACCATGTTCAATCCCGCCAGTCCAATCCATTGTTAAATGGTTTCGCACCTTTTTAAAGAGGTGTTGCACAACAATCGGGTTAATTGGATTTTTGTCATAGGTTAATTCGTATCTAAACTCTCGGTCAGTATTTTTCTGCTGACGTAGCACATAAATTTGGTCAACTTTATATTTTCGTAAATTTACATCACTGGTTAGCTTAACCCACTCCATAACCACAAGATACAAACTATTAGGATTTCTTGCCTTTAAATCTTCTGCTGCGCGTGAAGAACCTTCAAGCATAGTTTTGTCAAGGTACGTCTTACACTCGATTGCAACAACTGGTATGTCAAAAATGTGTGTCTCGGTGTTACCTGTAACTGTCACCTCAGAATATGTACTTGGCTCTTCTTTTAGAAGAGGAAGTATCTCACCAGTATTTTCATCTTGCTCTGGGGGAGGTGCTGCTTCAAATGATACTTGAATAGTTGCACCAATGACAAAATCATGATCCTTCTTCTCAATCCGCGCATAGGGTCGCTTGAGCATTTCAGAATATTTTGGTGGCACAAAAAAGATATCTTTAAATGTATGTGACTTACCAATAAGAGCGTTTTCTCCAAAATCGCCTGTCAAATCTTTAAATAAATAATAAAGAAATTCCTCTAAGACACTAGAATGAAGGTTTGATCTTGAGTCAAATTTTTCAGCATAATGCTGCTGATCTAAAAAATCTTTGTATGTAGAGAGAAGCTCTACTCTTTTAGCAATTATTGCGTCATCCTGCTCAGTAGATTTTGATGTTGGGCCGATCAAATTCATATTGGCTAAATGCCATTTATCGTACTCAGTTCTAATTTCACTGAGGTATTTTCTACTATCGGCATCTCTATATTTGGTACGATGGTTTTCCTTCTGCTGAAGATTAGAGCCATGAACTAGCGGATTTCTATCAGTTTTTGACATAGCTCTAATTTTTCTAGCAGATGAAGTGCAATTGCTTTCGCAAGAATAGGTGGGACAGCGTTACCCACTTGATTGTACTGGCAAAGAAATTTCTCATCGAATCTTGCTTCTCGATGTAATAGCTTGTGAGATACAACAGTTTTCTTTCCTAGAAAACGATAGTTATCAGGAAAAGACTGAATTCTTGCTCCCTCACGGGCTGTTAAATTTCGATGTTGAAAAGGATGAATAAAATTAGCATAAAACGAGGCTGCAATTGTGTGTGAAGGCTTATGGGGATTTAAGCGGCGATTGTTCTGGTCATAACTTTTATTTGATAACTCGCCATTGCCACTACGTCGTCTGGCTCCATGTTCTTTTGGTACATCTGAACTTGATTCACCCCATTTAATATGTTTGAAGCGTTCTACAAGCCGCTCGGAGTGTTCCATCGCAACATGGTTATAAAGTATGTAACTACCATGTCTAGCCCAAACTTGATAATTGTTTTGAGGTTCCACAATATAAGGTTGCTCTTCATTACCTTCCCGTGCATTAAGCTCTGGTAAATCTGATATTGCGTCCCATAGAGTTAGAGCAGGTAGTACCTCTGTGCCATCAGAAACAGATAGTTGAGATCGACTGAGATATTGTAGTTCTAGAGAGTGCGTCTTTCTAGGAGAGCCTAACTCTTTGCCCCTCTTATTGCCGACGATAAAAATGCGCTCTCTAATCTGCGGTACACCATATTCAGCAGCGTTCAAAATCCATACTTCCACAAAGTATCCAAGGTCTTGAAAGGTCTTCCTAATAATATCTATAACCTTTTGTCCCTCTGCATTTTTGCGTGACAGTAATCCTTTTACATTTTCCATTACAAATGCTTTAGGTTCAAGAAAATTTATCCATTGAGCAAAGTTAATAAACAAACTGTTTCTGGGGTCTTTAGGATCTTTTTGAGCTGGCCCGGCAATACTAAAACCTTGACATGGAGGCCCGCCAATCACAATGTCTGGTTTAAAGATACAAATTTCCTTAACACTACTTTCCGTATTAAAATCACGGATGTCATGTTGAATAACTGTCATATCGGGGCGGTTGCAACGCAGCGTATCGCAAGCCCAAGTATCAATTTCAACAGATAGAGGCACAGAGAAACCAGCCATTTCAAAACCCAAACCAAAGCCACCAGCTCCAGCAAACAGGTCTATAGCGATAGGTTTTTCTCCCCTAATCATAAGCCCCCACCATAAAGCATTTAAGTTCTAAACAAATTAGCATGATACTCTTGTACCATGTTGTCAACTGCTACATAAGGGAGATACTAAGCACACTACCTAACAACTTGGTGCAGTGCAACACCCCCATGATTAGTGATCGCACTTCAGACGTTGCGCTACAAAGTAGTTGTGAGATAGTAAAAGTTGTATCTTCGATTCCTGCCTTAAGTTCATGCTCCGCAATCGATGGATTGTCTTCCTGTTGGCTTTGCTAACACTGTTTCTGGCTCACGGCTTGGCACTGTTTTACCGGGTTCAACCTGCTGTTTCTTTGTGGTTTCCTCCATCTGGAGTTGCGATCGCTTTGACACTCTGGTTTGGCCCAATTGGTGCTATCTTGGCAGGAATCGCTTCTATTGTCATGGCACCTTTTTGGGGTAATGAGGGTTGGCATCGCCTCGTCGGGCTAACAGATGTAATAGAACCTTTGGTTGCTTGGTTTATTTACCGCTATTGCTTTGGGGGTTCGCTAACTCTCCAAGGACTCAAAAATACTATAAAGTTTATTTTGAGCGCGCCCCTCGCTGCTTGTGCCACTTCAGCAATTGTAGGCACCTCAACCTTATTTGCTTTGGGAAAGCTACCAGAAGCAAACCTAAGTGCAATAATCGCTCAGTGGTGGTTAGGGAATGCGATCGCGACAATGGCGATCGTGCCGCCAATGCTGTTACTATTCACTCCATTTTTGCGGCAGTGGCGATTGATACTAGTTGCAGAGCAATCTGAAGCCAACCAACCACAATTAATCACTGCTCATTTTTGGCGTGATCGCTTGTCTGAGATTGTCTTGATTCTCATAGTTAGCACATATATTGCTTGGCTCGCTGTTGCAGCAGCACAAGAAATAAATTTTACATTTGAGCAGTTTTCCCTGTTAAGTTTCATTCCTATTATTTGGGCAGCCATCAGCTTTGGCGTTACGGGTGGAATGCTGACTGCTAGCTTTTGTGTACTAATAACACTCTTTTATTACTTGCTTGTTTATCCCGACTTTATTTCACTGCCAATATTTTCGCTAGCAACCGAAATTCTCCAGACTCATAATTTTAGCCTGTTGATCCAGTGTGTTGTGGGATTGGTGATCGGGACTATGATTACAGAGCGGAACAACTCTCTAGTTACTCCCACTGCCGAAGCTCAAACCCATTTCCAACTTAGCAAGAAACTCTTTCAATTAAATCTCTTACTTGCCGAAGCTAACCAACAATTACAGGAGAGTGAAGAACTCTTTCGCACCTCTGTCGAAAATATGTTGGACTGTTTTGGGGTTTACTGTGCCATCCGCGATGAATCTGGGCGCATTACAGACTTCCGAGTTGAATATGTTAATGATGCAGCCTGCCTTAATAATCTTATGACTCGTGAGGAGCAGATTGGTCAGGGACTTTGTGAAATTTTGCCAGGGCATAGAGACTGTGGCTTATTTGATGAATACTGCCAGGTGGTAGAAACTGGGAAACCTCTGGTTAAAGATGAATTAATTTACGAAGATAACTTTGGGCATCGGCGCTTAGTTCGAGCCTTTGACATCCGCATTGCTAAATTTGGAGATGGCTTTGTTGCCACTTGGCGGGATGTTACTGATCGCCGTCAAACAGAAGCAGAACTTCGCCATCAAAAGCAGGAACTGGCGGCACTAGTAGAGAACTCTCCAGATGTAGTGATGCGGATTGACCGTGAACTGCGCTACATTTATGTGAACAGTGTGCATGAAAAAGCAACTGGCTTAAAATCTGAGGAGTTGATTGGCAAAACAGTAGCAGAAGTTTGGAAAAACGAAGAGCAACATCAGCAATGGCAAATAAACCTGCAAGCCGCATTCCAAACAGGGCAGACGCAAGTAGACGAATTTGGTTTTCCGGCTCCCGATGGCACAATTCACTTTTACCAAACTCAAATTGTACCAGAGTTTACCGAAGAGGGTTACATTGATTCAGTATTGACTGTTACCCGTGATATTACCAAGCTCAAAGAAACAGAAACTGCCTTGCGTCAACGCGAAGCTCAACTACGGCGGATTGTAGACTCTAATATCATTGGTATTTTCTTTGGTGATGTACATGGTAACATTACTGATGCAAATGACGCTTTTCTTGAAACCGTTGGTTTTAATCAAGAAGATTTGCTTGCTGGACAAGTTCGCTGGGATACACTCACACCACCCGAACATACAGAGCGAAGCCAACAGGCAGTAGAAGAAGTTCAAGCCGTTGGCACCTTTACCCCCTTCGAGAAAGAGTTTTTCCGCAAAGATGGCAGCCGAGTTTGGGTGGAAATTGGTGGAGCGTTATTTGATAGCGATCGCGAAGGCTTATGCTATGTCCTCGATATAACAGCACGCAAGCAATCTCAAGAGGCACTACGAGAGAGCCAAGAGCGGTTAAACTTGGCACTAGAAGCTGCTAATATGGGCAGTTGGGATTGGAATATTCAAACTGGGGAAGTTTACTGGTCACCAAATTTAGAGCGACTGTTTGGTCTTGTTCCTGGTAGCTTTGACTGTCGATATGAAACAGTAATGGCAATGATTCATCCAGACGATCGCCAGTGGGTTTTACAAGCAATCAATTGCGCTGTTTATGAGCAACAAGAGTATAATATCGAGTTTCGATTCATTAAGCCAGACGGTAAAATTCGTTGGGCAGTCGGTAGAGGGCAGGTGTTTTATAATGCCATTGGCAACCCAGTGCGGATGACTGGTGTGGATTTAGATATTACTGATCGCAAGCAAGCAGAAGAGGCATTGCGTCAGAGCGAATTAATGTTCCGGACACTTGCAGATACTATGCCGCAAATGTTTTGGATTACACAACCGGATGGCTATCACGAATATTTCAATCAACGCTGGTATAATTACACGCAAACAAGCTTAGAAGAAACTCAAGGCAATGGATGGCAAAATATTTTACATCCTGAGGATGTGCAACGCACAATCGAAGTTTGGCACAATAGCCTTCGTACAGGAGAAAACTATAATATTGAGTACCGTTTGCGTTGTGGCTGTGATGGAGAATATCGCTGGCATTTAGGACGAGCATTACCATTACGAAATCAAGACGGTCAAATTGTAAAATGGTTTGGCTCTTGTACAGATATTCACGATCAAAAGTTGGCGATCGAAGAACGGGCGCAGGCATTGGAGCGAGAACGTGCAGCTCGAATAGAACTTGAAAGAGCTAGTCGCATGAAAGATGAATTTTTAGCAATTGTTTCTCATGAATTGCGCTCGCCTCTCAATGGTATCTTGGGATGGTCACGCCTGCTCCGTGCCAGAAGATTAGCTCCCGACAAAACCGAACGAGCACTCGCATCCATTGAGCGCAATGCTCAAGCACAGACTCAATTAATTGAAGATTTGCTCGATATTTCGCGGATTATTCGCGGGCAAATTCGTTTAGATTTGCAGCCAACAAGTCTGATGACAGCAATCCAAGCAGCATTAGATACAGTTAGCCCCACTGCCAACACCAAGTCAATTCAAATTGAATCTAGACTTAATTCCAATGTTGGCTTAGTTTATGGTGATCTAGAACGTTTGCAACAAATAGTTTGGAATCTGCTCTCCAATGCTGTTAAGTTTACTCCAGAAGGCGGGCGAGTTGAAATTCGACTAGAGCAGGTGGGTGCCTATGCTCAAATTCAGGTAATTGATACTGGTAGAGGAATTAGTTCTGATTTTTTACCTTATGTTTTTGTTCGTTTTCGCCAAGCAGATGCCACGACAACTCGCACTCAGGGAGGATTGGGGCTAGGACTTGCGATCGTGCGTAATTTGGTAGAACTACATAACGGCACAGTTTCAGTTACTAGCAAGGGTGAAGGGCAAGGAGCAACTTTTACCGTGCAACTCCCGCTTCTTGGCACTGACTCTACACCAAGTCAACCAGAACTTTCAATTCAACGACAAACAGACTGGCAGACTCACTTTAATCTCCAGGGGCTAAAAATCCTGGCAGTTGATGATCAAGCAGATGCACGGGAATTTTTAACAACAGCACTCTCAGAATATGGTGCAAATGTTATTACCGCCGCTTCTACTCGTGAAGCTCTACAAATCTTACAATTGGTAAAACCAGACATACTCTTGAGTGATATTGGTATGCCTGGTGAAGATGGTTACGCTCTGATGCGGCAAATTCGCCAACTGCCACTAGAACAAGGTGGACAAATCCCAGCCGCAGCTCTTACGGCTTATGCCAGAGAAGGCGATCGCCTCCAAGTTCTTGCCGCTGGCTTTCAAATGCACGTTCCTAAACCGATTGAGCCAATTCAATTACTGACAGTTGTAGCTAAACTGGCTGGAATAAGTAGTCGTGCAAAATAAATTGTCTAGTTAGGCAAGGGAACTCTTAACGAGGAACAGGGAAGGAATATAGCGATGGGAACTCTTAACAGGGAACAGTAAATGACTAAATTATTTATGCATGGGTACTTAGCAATGAATTATAGTTGAATAATTGCGCGATCACTGATGTGTGACTTGATATTGCATTGATGCGATCGCGCTGCACTCTTCTATTACTAAATAAAGTAAAAACCCACCTTAAGCAAGTGGGTCACTAAGTGAATGGATATTAAAACTCTAAAAATTTTTAGTTCTTCTTGCCAGTGAAGATCGTGATTTTAAGATTCAATTTTAGAAGGTTAAATTAATTATCGTTTGTATGCAATACAATTAATCAAAATATGAGCGTTGCTCAGAAACTTTTAGATTTAAAAATATTAGCTACTCATGCTTGCTCTAGTGTATCAGACTCAATTGAGAAATTATATCTACCTTAGAGTAGATTAATCTGAAAGCAGCATTTTTGAGCCTGTTTGGTAGAGAAGACAGCAAAATAAGCCTTTGCTTAAGATTTAGGCGAATTATAGCACCTAGCACCAGTTGTGCAAAAATTTCAGTAAATTTGAAGCAATTTATGTTTGAACAAAAAAGTCGTAACTTCCTCCAACACTTTTAGTGCCTGCAAAGAACCTCGAATTAACCTAGTTGCAGCAATAGGTTGTTTGAGCATGGCAACTGTCAAAGCTAAAGGTTGCAGGGAACCATCCGGACTTAGTGCGGAGTTAAGATTGAGTATGTCGCGATCGCATCCGTCACTAACTACCCGCAACATTGCCACAGAAACTCCAGTTTGCTCAAAAAATTCCAAAATAGCGAATCCTTCCATATCTACCACCTCAGCATTCAAAATTTGGTGGAGATGGCGTTTTTCATCAGCAGAGCAAATTATGCGATCGCTTGTTAGGGCTGTTACCAGAGGAACCTTTGTTTGGAAAAGCAAGTCAAGCTCGCAAGTAAAAGTGCGATCGCAACTTTTATGCTGCAATGAACTATCGATATTGTCCTGATAAATGTTTTTCTGGTAAAGCACAACCTCGCCTGCTTTGTAGTTGGGAGTTAAGCTGCCACACAAACCCATAACCAATACTCTTGGTTTCGGAAGCTTCAGGAGCTCTTGCAAATATTGACTTGTGGGCAAAAATCTAGAGTTAGCATTTCCGCCAACAGGTATTGGTACCACTGAATTTATAGAACTAGGAACGCGGCGCAAACCCCGACACACAGCCTGGTACTCCACACCCTGACAAACTAAAATTGCTTGGATAGATGTTTGATGTGACACTAGCTTCACTGTTACTTTGATTATGCAAACACAATACCTAGTTTTTTTATCTGTATAGAAAGTATCCTAAAAATTTTTTCAAAAATATTGATGTTGTATAAGCGTGTAATTAACGTGTAATTAAACTTACAATCAAAAAGTAAGCGACAATCTCGATCAACGATGGTAAAAACCAATTCCTCCCAAAATCTGCGAGAGCGCTTTAATCCTTCTAAATTAGCAATTAAATATCCCTGGTTAACAGTAAGTTTTTGGCTTGCTGTGATGGTGGCGGGAATTTTAGCTTTTAGTTCTCTCAAGTATGCTCTATTTCCAGATATTACCTTTCCGGTAGTAGTAGTCAATGCTAGCGCTCCAATCACAACAGCTTTAGATACAGAGGCAAAGCTTACTCAACCCTTAGAGCAACGTCTCCAATCTTTAGCAGGAGCCGATCACATCCGCTCCTCTACTTATCCCGGACAAACAGTTGTTAGCCTCCTGTTTGCTGTCGGTACAAACCTTGAACAATCGACTCAGCAAGTAGAAACTTTACTCAAGCAGGTATCTCTTCCTCAAGAAGCTAGTTTTAAAATCTTTCCCGTTAACTTGAACGAGTCGGCTGTTGTTAGTTATGCAATTGAGAGTTCTTCAAAGAACTTAACAGACTTAACTCAATTAACTCAACAGCAAATTTTACCTGAGATAGCAAAATTGCCTGGGGTGCTGAGAGTCTCACTTTTAGGTACTTCTGTTGACTCTGTAAATGGAAATGGCAATCCTCTTCCTGGGCAGGGAGCAACAAGAGTGCGATTTAACGGCAAAGATGCGCTGGCTTTTCAGGTAATTAAACGCGGTGATGCCAACACCTTGGAAGTTGTGAGCGAGGTAGAGAACAAGGTTCAACAACTACGCTCAAAGTTACCTGATATTAACCTCAGTCTAGCTGCCACCCAAGCAGAGTATATTCGCAATGCCACCCATGCCACTATCGAAGCTCTAGTTGAAGCCATTGTTTTGGCAGTATTAGTAATTTTTCCTTTTTTGTGGAATTGGCAAGCTACACTGATTTCGGCACTAGCAATTCCTACTTCCCTTTTAGGGACGTTCATTGTGATGGCAATCTTCGGCTTCAATCTGGAGACAATTACACTATTGGCTCTAGCTTTGGTAATTGGCATTATTGTTGATGATGCGATCGTGGATGTAGAAAATATCATGCGGCATATAGAAGATGGAGAACATCCACGACAAGCTGCCCTCTTAGCTACCAATGAAATTGGCTTGACAGTCGCAGCAGCAACTTTGACAGCAGTTGCAGTGTTTCTACCGATAGGGTTAATGGGTGGAGTAATTGGTCAATTTTTTAAGCCTTTCGGTATCACTGTCTCAGCAGCGATGTTAACTTCTTTGCTGATTGCTCGTACTTTATCACCAGTTTTATCTATTTACTGGCTCAAACCGACATCATCTGTAACCTCTGCCAGAAGAAGAAATTTGTGGGTAGGCTTTACTCAATTTTATCGAGACTTGCTAAGTTGGTCTATTAATCACCGGGGCATAGTTTTAGGTTTAGCTGCTTTGAGTTTGCTTGCAGGCATAGCCTTGATTCCACTAGTTCCTAAGGGATTTATTCCCAAACTAGATCGTGGTGAATTCAATATAGTTTATACCACTCCTTTGCCAAAGAATTCCCAAGAGTTAGAGCAATTGGGAGGAGACACAGGAACACTCTTAGGTGAAAATGCAGAAAGTTTTGTTTCCGAATTTTCTGCCCCAGGGAGTAGTCTTGTCTCTCCGTCTTTTTCAGCTCTTTTTCCTTCTCAATCTCCAATTTCTTTTCTTTTGAATAATTCTCTTGAAGTTGGCAAGAAATTAGAAGAAGTAGTTAGACAATCACCAGAAGTAGAAACAGTTTTTACGCTCGCAGGCACTCGTGAAGGAGAACCAAATAAAGGCAAGCTTTACGTTAAACTAAAAGATCATCGCGCGATCGCCACCTCAGAGTTACAAGAACAATTCCGCACCTCTTTGCCCAAACTTCCCGGCGTCAGCGTTAGCGTTGAAGATATTCAATTTGTTGATACCGGCAATCAAAAACCTCTAGAAGTAGCATTACAAGGCAACGATCTCAATACCTTGAGTCAAGCTGCTCAAACAATTAAAGAACGTATTCAAAACCAACCAGGCTTTGCTGATGTCACTGTTACAGGTGTCACAGATGGACAAGATGAAGTATTTCAAATCGAACGTTTGAATAATGAGCGAGTAGCTTATATCAGTGCCAACCTGGGCAAGAATTTATCCTTAGGTGATGCTACTGATAAGTTAGTAGCAGCGGCAACAGATGCTTTACCTGCTGGTGTTTCCTTGGATTTAGGAGGAGACTCTGCCCGTAGTGGTGAAGTTTTCAGCAGTTTTGGCATTACTTTAGCTTTATCAGCATTGTGTATTGTTGCCGTACTGGTTTGCCTATTCAAAAGCTGGGTAGATCCCCTAGTAATTTGCATTTCCTTACCTTTAGCATTAGTAGGAGCAATGCTGGCACTAGTGGCGACAAGAAGTGACTTTGGGATGATCTCGCTGCTTGGCTTTGTCTTTTTGCTGGGATTAACTAACAAAAGTGCCATTTTGCTGGTAGACTGCATTAACCAATTACGTTCTGCTGGATTAAATCGTACCGAAGCTATTCTCAAAGCTGGGCCTGTGCGCCTGCGACCAATTATGATGACAACAGCCTCCACAATTTTAGGAATGTTGCCGATCGCTTTGGGGTTGGGAGCAGGTTCTGAATTGCGATCGCCGATGGCAGTGGCTATTGCTGGTGGCTTGATGAGTTCAACTTTGTTAAGTTTAATTGTGGTACCAGTGGTTTACACCATTCTTGATGATTGGTTTCCCCGTTTTGAAAACAAGGGGAAAAGTTGATGCGTGTGTTTGTCACAGGTGGTACAGGTTTTATTGGCGCTAACTTGGTGCGGTTACTCTTACAAGAAGGATATACAGTTAGAGCTTTAGTACGTTCTTCTAGTAGACTCGACAACTTGCAAGGACTAGATGTAGAGTTTGTCAAAGGTGATTTAAACGATCCGAACTTATGGCAGCAGATGCTTGGTTGCCAATATCTGTTTCATGTCGCAGCCCATTATTCGCTGTGGCAAAAAGACAGGGATCTTTTAATCCGCCATAATGTTTTGGGTACACACAATATCTTGGCAGCTGCTCGAAAAGCAGGTATTGAACGAACCGTCTACACTAGTTCAGTTGCTGCAATCGGAGTGGGAGCAGCAGGTACAGTCGTAGATGAAACTTATCAAAGTCCTTTAGAAAAACTGGTTGGTAACTACAAAAAGTCTAAGTTTCTAGCTGAACAAGAAGCCATGCAAGCGGCACGGGCAGGGCAAGATATAGTTGTGGTTAATCCTACCAGCCCCATTGGCCCTTGGGATATTAAGCCAACCCCCACAGGAGATATCATCTTGCGGTTTTTACGGCGGCAAATGCCATTTTATATGGATACAGGACTGAATTTTATTGATGTGCGGGATGTTGCCAAGGGACATTTACTAGCTTTGCAAAAAGGTAAGTCAGGAGAAAGATACATTCTCGGCAATCAAAATCTCACCCTCAAACAACTCCTCGATCAACTTGCCCAGATTACTGGTTTAAATGCTCCCCAACGAGCTGTGCCTGCCTGGTTGCCCCTGAGTGTTGCTTGGGTTGATGAAAAAATTCTCACCTTAGTTGGTAAATCATCTTCTGTTCCTTTGGATGGTGTGCGGATGGCAACACAAACCATGTACTACGATGCCTCAAAGGCTGTACGAGAATTGGGTTTACCTCAATCTTCCCTGAGTGTGGCACTCAAAGATGCTGTCGATTGGTTTGGAACGGGGATCGGGGCTAGGTGACAGGGTATAGGGAAAGTGTGAGATTTTGCCATGAATAGCTGATATCAATTTTGGATTTTGGATTAAAACCATTGATTAATAGGCTATTCCAGAATTAAGCAACCTTAAAGTGAAATATAGCAACGGCTAAAGTCATTAGGACATCAACAGATGATAAAACTTAGACACCAAAAGACTTTTAACTCTGTTCCCTGTCACCTGTCACCTGTCACCTGTCACCTGTCACCTGCTATAAAATTAGCCCTGCCTGAGCCGCGATCAAAGTCATTGTGTATTCTCTGGAAACTATCTGTGTTTATTTTCCAGTGACGGAATTTCTGGTATGGATATGTAAAACTAGTCATAGTACTTGTAATTGGGAACAAAGAATTTTATTTGCAACTTCTGCACCTGTTGTGTCACTCGTATAGATTTCTAGTTCAGCTTCAGGAGAAGCTTCAAATAGCACTTGCTCTCCAGGAAAAATTACTTGCTCAAAGTTATTAGCAATATTTGAAATCCGAGCGATTTGAATCTGACTTGTTGTGTTTTTGTAAAAACACAGAATTTGGTTTGCCTGTTTTAAAGTCGAAGTGTATGGCATATCAGTTCTAGTGGCTTGTTTTACAAAGTCGAAGACAGACTTTTCCAAAGCTTGATATTCCGGCAGGCTGAGATTGCACGACTTATATGACTGGTTGAGAAAATGGGTTAACGATAAACTCACTGTTTGTAAATCTGCCCGTCTTTTGGCTACCGTCAAAGCTTGAACGAAGGTGGGATAAATTTGGCGATCGCTTAACCCTGTCTTTTCCCCTGGCATCCAACAGTTAAACAAATATCCTGTTGGCATTGGTATTAATTCAATTAACCAGCCATAGTGAAAATGCTTCAATTTCATCTATTTGCGCCGATTTGTTTCAAAACCTCTATCGTTCAAGAAAATTTGCGTCAGGTAGACTTCGCCTTTACTGTTTACAGCTACACCAACTCCAGTGAAATTATAGTCGCCTTTGATATTAGGTAGATGCTTGGAGCTGTTAAGCCAGCTATTAATAGCTTCAGTTGCAGGATCACTATATCCTTGGTTAAAAGCCAGATTTTCTGCTGCACTTTTGTAGTGAGTAGCGATCGCATTGACTCGTTGTTCAAATCCCTTATGGCTAAAAGGCACTTTACCGTTAGCCATATTTTGACTGTGAATCCTTGCCTGCTCAGTCATTTTTTCATCAAGAGTGAGCTTGGGCAAACCAACAGAAACCCGATAGTTATTTATCTGGTTAAATACTGATTTTTCTACATCAGTTGTTTGAAGATTAGCAGGCAATGAGATTTGACACGATAAAGCCGAGTTCTTAAGAGCAGAAGTCAGACTTAGCGCATAAGCGGTTGTCAATCCACTGGCAATAAAAAGCACCCCTAAAGCTATGCCAAAAGCAGATTGTCGCATCATAGACAATTACCTAGTGACTAGCAATTATGATTTGCTGTTATAACTCCTGTGTTCCTCCTTACGAATTTTTACTCCAATAGTTAACTTTTGTAAAAGAGTTAGTATTGATGTTTTCTTTACATATTTTAAAGAACATACACCCTATATATGCAGAATATACAACCTACATATGCAGAATATACAACTTTCTTATGCAATTTCTGCGTAGGAAATGTGCAGAAGTTGTGGAGATGAGATCAGAACAAAAATACTAAATTTCTCTATTTCAGGCGGTAACCTAGTCCATGAACCGTTTCTATAAAATCTTCAGGAGCGCCTAAGGTTTTAAGCTTTTGCCTGAGACATTTGATGTGAGATCTAACGGTTTCCTCAACGGGTGTGTCATCCATAGACCAAACTTGCTCAATAATGCTAGAACAGCTCAACACCCGTCTGCCATTAGCCACCAATAACTCCAAAATGGCATACTCTTTAGGGGTAAACGACAAAGGTTTACCGTCGTAAGTAGCCTCGTAGGTACTTGGGTTGAGAAGCAAACTTCCCCAAGAAAAACTCAATACTGTTGCAGAACCTCCACGTCTGAGCAAAGCACGAATGCGAGCCATTAACTCTTCAAGATCAAATGGCTTGGCCACATAATCATCAGCTCCTGCATCTAGCCCAGTAATCTTGTCTACTACAGTATCACGGGCTGTAAGCATCAATACGGGTACAGCATAGTTACAATATGCAGGATGACTGACTTGTGTAGTGCGTAAACGTTGGCAAAAGCGGATACCATCTAATTTTGGTAGCGTCACGTCCAAAATCAGCAAGTCATATTTTACAGACTCTACTGAGTACCAAGCGGTTTCTCCGTCTTTGGCTATATCTACTACATACTGTCGTCTAGTTAAAGCTTCTGATAATACCTCTGCCAGCTGAGTATCATCTTCAACTACCAAAATACGCATAAAGTAATTACCAAGATCCTAAACACAAAGCTCACGCTATCCTGATATAGAAGAGTACTGGATGCTTGTGATTGGGTACCGGATGTTAGTTATCAATTTCCCTTCTTTTTTCTCTAGTTATTGTTCAATGTCCAGGTAGACATATTTTGACTCTAGCACGACATCCTGCTATTAACCTACTGATTCGTTCAGAAGCAATCAAGGATAGGGGACGCGGGGACAAGGAGAAGAATTTTTCCCACTCTCCCCTCTCCCTATCCCCTTGCTTGAAGTACCCTAAATAGGCCACGATCAAACAAGTACTTATGTCATCAAATCAAGACTTAGTAATATTTTATGAAGTGGTCTCTCCAAGGAAAATGGATAGCAGGAGGATTTTGCTTAACTCTTTTATTAATGGGGCTAGTTAGCTTCGCTTCATATAAAAACACAATAGAACTTAGAGAAAGTGCTGATAGAGTACAGCATACTTATGAAACCCTCAATACTCTGACAGACTTCTATGCAAATATGGCAGTTGCCGAATCGGGACGACGGGGATATATCTTTTTAGGGAGCAAACAAGAGCTAGAGCGCCATCAAATTGCAGTTAAAAATATGCAGTCTGAAATTCAGGCTCTTCGCAATCAAATACATCCAAGTTCTAGTCAACTACAGCGACTGGTGTTACTAAACTCTTTGATGAATCAAAGATTCGCTTTATTCAATCAATCAATTGAATTGTATCAAAGAAATAAATCAGCATTTCAAGCCCAAGATTTAATTACAGAAAATAGTGTGAAAATTCGAGAAGAAATTCTCACAGTGTTAGCAAATATAAAAACAGAAGAACAACGTTATCTAAAAATTTCTCTTCATGAATCTCAATTATCTATTCACTATAGAACTATACTAGAAAATCTTGGTACATTTCTAAGTTTTGCAGTTGTCTCTAGTCTATGTTTTAGCCTGTATCGCCAATGGATAAAGCGCGAAAGAATTGAAAAGCTAGAACGTTCTCTTGCTCAAGAAAAAGAGTTAAGTGAACTTAAGCTGCAACTTTTTTCAATGATTTCTCATGAATTTCGTACGCCTTTAAGTGTAATTTTACTTTCATCTCAATTGCTGAAAGAAATTCTACAAGATTTAGTTGATAAAAACCAATTAAAAAATTTATATAGAATTCAATCTTCAGCCAAGTTGATGAATCAGTTAATTACAGATCTATTGACACTAAATAGAGCAGAGGCAGGTAAATTAGAGTTTAATCCTCAACTAATAAATGTAGAAAGTTTTTGCTTAAATTTACTAGAAGATTTACAGTTCTTTGCCATACAGCCACCTGCCTTGAAATTTATTAAGTACGGTCATTGTTCTCGTGCAAAAGTGGATGAAAAACTTTTATATTCTATCCTTAGTAATTTGCTTTTGAATGCAATTAAATATTCACCAAATGGAGGTAATATATACTTAATTTTAAACTGCGAACAAGAATATACTATCTTCCAAGTAAAAGATGAAGGAATAGGCATTACATCAGAAGATAGACAGAAAATTTATGAACCATTATATCGGGGTCAAAATGTTGAAAATATAACAGGTACTGGTTTGGGATTAGCGGTTGTCAAAAAGTGTGTGGAACTTCACCAAGGAGAGATTGAAGTAGAAAGTGAAGTCGGCATTGGAACCACATTTACTGTTAGAATTCCTCACACTACCGATGCAGTGGTTTAAGTATCTTTGGCTAGGGGCTAGAGAATAATATTTTTCTCTCATTGCGTAATTTATTACATCAACGTCTAACTTGAAAAAGACAGTCTTAATAAAATATTTCTTTCCCCCAACCCGTTCCCCCAACCCTTCTCATTAACAATAAGAAATATTCAGCACTATTTTTCCTTTGTCATTAATGGTTTGATATTTATACAGAGGAGTGTAAGAAAAAAATGGCAATTCATTTACAGCAAGCTCTGGAAGTTGGTAAATATCTGGTAGCTCAACGTTTGAAAGGACGTAAACGCTACCCCTTAGTTTTGATGTTGGAACCTCTATTCCGTTGTAACCTTGCTTGTTCTGGCTGTGGTAAAATCCAACATCCCCCTGAAGTGCTTAAAAAGCACCTCACTCCAGAACAATGCTTTGCGGCTGCCGAAGAATGTGGTGCTCCGATAGTGTCTATCCCAGGCGGAGAACCTCTACTGCATCCCCAGATTGATGAAATTGTGAGGGGATTGATTGAACGCAAAAAGTTTGTTTACTTATGCACTAATGGCTTATTGTTAGAAAAGAGCCTAGAAAAATTTCAACCGTCTCCCTACCTAACTTTTAGTGTTCATCTCGACGGAATGCGAGAGTGGCATGATCGCTGTGTTGATCGCAAAGGTGTTTTTGATATTGCAGTTCAAGCTATACGCGCTGCAAAAGCTAAAGGATTTCGCGTCACTACCAACACTACTATTTTTGAAGGTGCCGATCCTCAAAAAATGCAGGAGTTTTTTGACTTTCTGAATGCGCTTGATATTGACGGCATGATGATTTCCCCTGGCTACAGTTACGAATTGGCACCCGATCAAGAGCATTTTCTCAAGCGAGAGCAAACACGCGCACTCTTCCGCGAGATTTTAGCTCCTTACAAAGCTGGTACAAAAAATTGGAATTTCAACCACAACCCGCTGTTTTTAGACTTTCTTACTGGTGAAAAAGACTACGAATGCACGCCTTGGGGAAGTCCGAGTTACAGTGTTTTTGGTTGGCAAAAACCTTGTTATCTGCTGAATGAAGGGCATGACGCCACCTTTGAAGAATTGCTCGAAAAAACTGATTGGAGCAAATACGGACGCACTAGCGGCAATCCTAAGTGTGCAGATTGTATGGTGCATTGCGGTTATGAGCCAACCGCAGCAATAGATGCCATGCAACCAACTAATATTGGGCGATCGGTAATGACGCTGTTGGGTATGGGCAATTAATTGTCGCGATCGCATCCGCGAAATTTGTACGAGCAGTAAGGGTATTGGCGAAGATAATATGTTCGCACTTACCACATCTACTGCTCTGTGCCTTTGTTCACCCTTGATAAACTCGTCCTTTCCAAGCACCACCTCGCCCTTGCCAATGACGTACTGCGGAATCTACTGTCATGAGTGTATAAAGAAAAGCAATTCCTGGCAAACATAAAGCCAGCCAAGAAGAACATTTATAAAAGCGAATTATTGGTAAGTATGAGCCAGACATCAAAAGCCATGCTGATAAACCTATTGCTGCCAGCAAGTAATTACCACTCAAGCCGCCCATAACTAAACTTAAAGGCGGAAAAATGTAAACTAAGGTCATCCCAAAAACAGTTCCAACTAACAACAAAGGCGAATAGTTGAGTTGAGTAAAGGCAGTGCGGGCAACCATATCCCAAATTGTACTGAGGGAAGGATAAGGACGCAAGCTGCGAGCTAGCTCGCTAAGTCCTAACCAAATACGCCCATTACCACTTGATTTGACTGCATGAGCAAGGGCGCAATCATCAATTAATGCTTGCCGAATTACTTGTATACCCCCAATTCGCTTTAGTGCTTCTTTGCGAATGAGGATACAACCTCCGGCGGCGGCAGCAGTTGATTTGTCTGGATTATTAACCCAGCGAAAAGGGTAAAGTTTTTGAAAGAAAAAAACAAAAGCTGGGATCAAAAGTTTTTCCCACAGGTTGTCACATCGCAGTCGTACCATCACGGAAACCAGTTCTAAATCTTCCTGTTGTGCCTTCGCAACCAGATGAGAGAGATTTGCGGGCTCGTGTTCAATATCTGCATCAGTGAACAAAAAGTAGTCTGGTTCTGGTAGAGATTTGGATTGGAGCGCTTCTGTTGCTGTTTGCACACCTTGCTCCATTGCCCATAGTTTACCTGTCCACCCAGAAGGTAATGGTTTGGCAGTAATAATTTGTAATTGATTGTCTTTGTTTAACGCTTGGGCAGTTTGTTTGGCAACTTTGGCAGTTTCATCTGTACTGCGATCATCAACTAGAACAATGGTAAAAAAGCCAGGGTAGTCTTGGCTCAAAAGCGATCGCAAAGTAATTGGCAGTAAATCTGCTTCGTTTCGCGCAGGAATGACTGCACAAACCGATGGCAATCTTTTATCCGTTGTTTGTGCAACTTCTAATTGCCGATCTATTTGCCAAAACTGCCCTCGCCAAATTAGTAATCCTATCCAAATCAATAAGGACAGAACTGCCAGACTTAATTCCACTGCTGCCATAATATTACTGACAAAAAACTTTACATCCTGCTACATTTAAACTATGTTGTTATTAAAAGCATACATAGTAGAAAGAGTATAATTCATACTTTAATTGAAGTATGCCATTAATGTATAGTAGTCGAAATCATACTCGTAATATTTAAAACAGACAAACTTAATGATTTTATCTGCATAAGTTGACATATTATTTACTTGGGTATATCAAGGTGTTTATAATTCAATAAAAATTTTATTCATTAATCAAATCTTAAGAGAAAATCAAATAATATTTTTGCATTTATGACATTAGAATGTAGTATATTAATGAAAATTTTAATTTTCAGTATGTGAATATTTTCAAATGATTATTGACACTGACATTTTGGAGGTGTGGATTTTTATTGTTCCAGCCCCGCCTCTTCTGGGCAGAACAAATCTAAAATCGTCAATCTAAAATTTCTAAGCCCTGCACCCTTGTAGTCAGGGTCAATCTAAAATCGCACATCTAAAATCTAAAATTGGTTGACTTGAGAGTTGCTCAATGCTTTGTAATACTAAAGACAAAAAATCTATATAAACAGTTGTTAACTTGACTAATTTTTTGGTAAAAATATCCATTCATCTATTCAGCAAAACCTAATTAAAAATTATTCCATGCAAACTGAAAATAGGGTTACCTTATCAAAAGTCTCAGGGGCGATCGCTGCAAGCCAGAATTATTTGCTGTCAATTCAATATCCTAATGGGTACTGGTGGGCTGAGTTAGAATCTAATGTCACCATTACTGCTGAGGTAGTGTTACTTCATAAAATTTGGGGAACAGATCGCTCTCGCTCATTAAACAAAGTTGAAGCATATCTGCGTACTCAGCAACGACAACACGGTGGTTGGGAACTTTTTTATGGGGATGGAGGTGAACTCTCTACTTCAGTAGAAGCCTACATGGCTCTCAAGTTATTGGGCGTACCCAAAAGTGATCCAGCAATGATTAAGGCGCGGGAGTTCATCTTAGAGCGAGGCGGTATAAGTAAGACTCGCATTTTTACTAAATTACATTTGGCGCTGATTGGATGCTATAGCTGGGAAGGGATTCCCTCGCTGCCACCTTGGGTAATGTTGCTGCCAGAAAATTTTCTATTTAACATCTACGAGATGTCTAGTTGGGCGCGTTCAAGCACTGTGCCGTTACTGATTGTGTGCGATCAAAAACCCATCTATAAAGTAGAACCTGCAATTACTTTAAACGAACTATACGCAGAAGGTGCCGAGCAAGTTAAATTTGCATTACCTAGCAAAGGCGATTGGACAGATTTGTTTATTAGTCTTGACAATGCGTTTAAATTTGCGGAAAAACTAAATTTAGTGCCTTTTCGTGAAGAAGGCATTAACACCGCCGAGCGATGGATTTTAGAACGGCAAGAAGCAACAGGCGACTGGGGCGGCATCATTCCGGCAATGCTGAATTCACTGTTAGCGTTACGAAGCTTGGATTATGATGTCAACGATCCAATTGTTGTCAGAGGACTCGAAGCGGTTGATAATTTTGCCATTGAAACAGAAGATAGTTATCGAGTTCAGCCTTGTATTTCTCCAGTTTGGGATACAGCTTGGGCAATCAGAGCGCTAGTTGATTCTGGCTTATCACCAGATCATCCAGCTTTGGTGAAAGCTGGAGAATGGCTGTTGAGCAAGCAAATTCTAGACTACGGTGATTGGGCAATTAAAAATCGGCAGGGAAAACCAGGGGCATGGGCATTTGAATTTGACAATCGCTTTTATCCTGATGTCGATGATACTGCTGTCGTGGTAATGGCGCTAAATGCTGTTCATCTTCCTAATGAAAAACTCAAGCACAGAGCGATCGCTCGCGCCGTAAATTGGATTGCTTCTATGCAATGTCAGGCAGGCGGTTGGGCTGCTTTTGATTTCAACAACAATCAAGATAGGCTGAACCTGATCCCCTACGGCGATCTCAAAGCCATGATCGATCCCAACACTGCTGATGTCACTGCCAGAGTCTTAGAAATGGTGGGTAGTTGTAATTTATCAATGGATGCATACAACCTCAAGCAGGCAATTAACTATCTGATCAAAGAGCAAGAGCAACAAGGGTGTTGGTTTGGTCGTTGGGGAGTAAATTACATTTATGGCACAAGCGGTGTTTTGTCTGCCTTATCAGTCATTGCTCCCCAAACTTATCAAAACAATATAGAAAAAGGTGCAGCTTGGTTAATTGAGTGTCAAAATCCTGATGGTGGTTGGGGAGAAACTTGCCGCAGCTACGACGATCCAAGCTTGAAAGGCAAAGGGCGCAGTACTGCATCTCAAACTGCTTGGGCTTTAATTGGATTAATAGCAGCAGGTAAGGCAACTAACAAATTTGCAAAACCAGTACTGGAAAAGGGCATTAATTATTTATTAGTAACTCAAAAGCCAGATGGCACCTGGGATGAGGTTGATTTTACAGGTACCGGCTTTCCCTGTCATTTTTATCTGAAATATCATCTCTATCAACAATACTTTCCTTTAATTGCTCTCAGTCAATATCAAACACTATTTAGACATTGAGTTTGGATGTAGGGTTATAAGTGTTTAGTTGTAATTGTGCAATAAATCCAAAATACTTTGGACTATTCTCTCTATTTTTTTTTGCTTAATAAATTATGATATAAATCTAAGATTTAAGAGAGGAGATATTCTTAGGTAAAATTTCTGTTTTTATAGTATGTAATTGGCTATTAAGAGCGTAATAACTTGATGTTTAAACGCTACTATTAAGCTTTATGAGTTGCTATTAAATAGCATTTGTTTAAAGAATTATGAATTAGTCTGATGTGGCAATGGTAGTTGCTAGCAGGCGGATAAATTTTCGTGTTAACTGGTTGCTCAAATTTAAAATTCTCAATATTTTACAGCCATTTTCAGATGAATATACCACGCGATACTGTAAGGGCGGGTTTTGTTTCAATCTCTAGCTCAAACTGAAAGGAAATCTGCTAAATCCGCCCCGACCAAAAATTGTGGTTAAAATAAATGAAATTTGCTGTAAGATATGTTACGTGTTTAAGACAGATTTAGATTATACATATTAAATGTATTTATTCTGACTGGAAAATTATAATATGTCTAGTTAATTATTTATAGATAGTAAATCAGCGAAAATTTAAGATAATTCAATCAAAGCCCTACTAGCGTTGGATTATTTTATGAAAAGTTTCACTATATATGTCTACTTATATTCGCCTTATATACATACTTGTAATATGTGTTAAGTTGAACTTTATATTATTTACAAACTTACTAGGATCAAAGATAAAAATCTCTACTATAATCTTGTGTTTATTAACTTAAATGTATGAACCAAAATTATAAATTAAAAATATGTTAAAGCACAAACATTGCTGTCATAATTATAAAGTTTTAGTTAAGCCTCTATACAAAATTGTAAAAAAGTAACAAACTTCAGTATGATCAAACCCGAACGAGGAGCGTAAAAATGAATTTAATTATAGATGCATTAGAGATTTTAAAGGAAACAAGCCGGACTTTTTACATTCCAATTGTTCGCTTACCACGTGGTTTGCAAGAAGCAGTAGCATCAGCATATCTTTGTATGCGAGCCATTGATGAAATAGAAGACCATCCAGAACTTGATAATCTTACCAAAGCAAAATTGCTGCGAACAATTAGCCTCACATTACAAGCAGCAGTTGATGGTTTCGCCGTTGATGCTTTCTCTGTGGGATTTGCTACATACGAAAAAATATTACCAGAAGTAAGCTTTAGAATTAGAGAATGGGCGCTACTTGCACCTGAGACGATCGCTCCTCGAATTTGGGATGCAACAGCCGCAATGGCAGACAGAATGGCATACTGGGCAGAAAACAATTGGCAAATTAGTACAGAGTCCGATTTGGATCGCTACACCTTTGGGGTAGCAGGTGCAGTTGGCTTGTTGCTCTCCGATTTATGGATTTGGTACGATGGAACACAAACTAACCGTACTCATGCGATCGGGTTTGGTCGTGGCTTACAGGCAGTTAATATTATTCGTAACCACAAAGAAGATTTAGTGCGCGGAGTGGATTTTTTCCCAGAAGATTGGAGCGCGGAAGATATGCAAGAGTATGCCCGCCGTAATCTTGCCCTAGCAGATGCTTATACTAGCGCTCTTGTTGATGGCCCTGCTTTAGATTTTTGCCAAATACCCCTGGGTTTAGCTTATGGTACTCTCAACGCGATCGCTCATGGGAAAGAAAAGCTCAGTCGCAGCGACGTTCTTGCCTTGATTGAACAGGTAACAGCAGGGAAATAATCTCAAACAGTAGCCCTTGCTGAGGTGCGCACACCAGGGCAGGGAACAGGGTACAGACAATTAAACTCATCTGTCTCCTGTCTCCTGTCCCCTATTACCTAACTTCTCATCTGCCTTATACTTAGCTCTTTTTCATGTCTTGAGCCATCTTGCGAAAGTAGTCCATCTTGGGATCAGGGCGACGACGAGGATTAAAAGAGGTTTCTGGAGTTACCTTTACCTCAGTTTCGGTTGGTTGCTTAATTTGCGATCGCTTAACAGTTGTTGCTTCATCTGACTCCAAGAAGTATCCAGGCTTAGTGAACCCGAATAAGTTAGCAAGAAAACTGAATATCTGAGAGAAGATTTTTCCAATAAAACCAAATACTTGGTAGAGAAGTCCTTCAAGGCGAATAAATGAGTTTCTGATAAATTGAATGACACCAAACATTACAGTGCCTCCAATAGGGGTCTACTATCATTTTGACTTAAACAGGGAACAGGTTATACCAATTTTGGATTTTGGATTAAAATCATTGGATTAATAAGTTAGTTTAGAATTTTGAAACAAGGCTCCCTACGCCAATTTGGTATTACAGCTTATGGGGAAGAGAAAACAGAAATTTTTATACTCAACTGTGTGCAAATGTCTGTGACATCTAATCACTGAGTAAACTTACACCCCGTTGCAATTCATCAATACGCGCCAGCTTCTCTTAGGGAAGTTAATTGCCAATTAGTTTCATTGAAAAGCTATGTCGAATAACACATATCAATCTTGACCAAAAAAAGGATGAAGTAAGAGTTGGTACAAGCCTCGCCCCTCGTGGGCGAAAAAAATTAATTTTTCCTTATTCATGCTCTATCCCTTTAGAAGTGGGGTAATTTCATACTTCAGCCTTCAGTTGACTGCTGGTGTTGATTTAATCCTCCAAATCTGAATAAATTGATAAAAATTATCAATAAGTATATTTATCTCTATCACCAGCTATGACTATCACCCTAACGCTTGAAGAATACTTTGGAATGTGGGACGAAGCCAAAGAACTATGGGAGAAAGCCGAATATACTTCCAGGAGCCTAGAAAAATATGAAACTATTCTTCCAATGCCAACTTATCTGGGTCAAGGTTATCAAAAAGACATAGAAGTATTTCCAAATCTCTGCCTGACAATTGGCAATTATTTATCTCACAATGATTTGCATATTCAAAAACCTGGAGGCGAGCATCCCTTACATTTTGATATCCTGCTTTCAGGAAAAATTAAAAGCGATTATGGAACACTGGGAAATGGTTGCACACTAATTTCCGGTGGTGGGATTCAAGCTCGCAAGATAGATAGAATTGACAAATTTGACCAGATTCTCAGTGTTCATATCTATATGGGACAACCGTCGATGTTGGCAAATTTTTTCCCAGGGGAAGATGGAGAATTACTGCCACAGTTGAAAATGCTAACACGGGATAATGATTGGCAGGAGAGAATTTATCTCAAAATAACTCCAGCACTTCAAGGAGTCGCCCAACAAATTATAAATTGTCCTTTTTGTGGTATCACCAAGCAAGTATATCTGCAAGGAAAGGTGTTGGAATGGATGGCATTACAATTAGCTCCAATTATTGCAGGCGATCGCAACTATAAATCAACTACACCAGGTTTCAAGCCAAAAACCATCGATCAACTGCATCACGCCAGAGAAATTCTTCTGTCTCGTTTAGAAAATCCTCCCTCAGTATTGGAATTGGCTGCAATGGTGGGAGTCAGCCCTCGTACCTTGAAACGGGGATTTCCAGAGCTTTTTGGCACAACGGTGTTTGGGTATCTCTATGATAGACGGATGGAATATGCACAAAAATTACTGCGACAAGGAAATCTGACTGTCATCGAAGTTGCCAATATAGTTGGTTATTCTAACCCCGGACATTTTGCTGCGGCTTTTAAACGTCGCTTCTGTGTTACACCCAAGCAGTATTTGAAACAGTTATCAGTGAACAGTTAGCAGTTATCAGTTAACTTTCAAGTGCTTCCAACCAAGTTTCTAAATCAGCCATGCTGGTAAAATCGAGCAACGCTACTCTACAAGAAGCCGCTTCGCGTCTACACCAAGATTTTCCAATTCCTCCTTGATTTTCATGACACTTCTAATAGATCTACTGAGTCATCAGGAGGGGCGATCGCATGATCGTCACGTTGTAAAAACTCATCCAGCAACTCAAAAAACCGCTCAAATGCAGCCTTCTCATTGCCACAACCGAACTCAATCATTCTTGCCCAAGAATTAGACGTTGTCATCTTTAACCGTTTCTGAAGCCAAGGCTGAAACTCTCCATAAAAATCAAGTTCTGTTTCCGTTGGCTCAATACCTAGTTCCTCTCTCGCTGTTCTATAGCCAATGATAAACATAAATAAATCGCTGACTGAAGCTCTGCCAATGTATAATCCTGGTCTTGCCTGAATTTTCTTAAGCATTTCAAACAAAGGACTCATTTTAATCGCTCCTAATATTCAAACCCGCTCTAACTCTTCAACAACAAACGCACCTCGACGACAGGCAAAATCATTTATCCATGCTTCTCTTGTCAATCCTTCAGATGAAAGATTATCAAAGATCTTATCGCGCACCTCAACACCATAATGAACCCCATTGGTTGATATACTCTCTGTGCTTCCTGATCGCTCCTATCGGCTACTCATAATAAACTCGTCTCGGTATTTAGTTCTGAGCTTCAGTAATGTTCCTTGCACTCGATTTTGTTTCAGCCAACCTAATACAGCTTGAGCACACTCAAAACACTCAAGACGCTGGCATGGTTCAACAATTTTGCCAATTTCTTGATAAATTTCCTCATCTGGCAATGAATTCACAACATTACTCTGTGCTTCACTCCTATACCACCTCTATTTTAACTAACTCGATTATGCTTCTCTTCGAGACGCTACACGATCGCATTACTGACTACCCCTTTTGGAGTAGACAAGTAGCCAATACGGTTAGGTTAAAGGGTAAAGAGTAAACGCAAAAGGCGTAAAAATAAGGCTTACAGCCAATAAGTTTCTTGAATTTTTTGCTCATCAGAACTGTATTGGATGAGTGCCTTTTTGGAGTAGAGAGAGTTGTTGGCATTTTTATATACTCAATTTTACTAATTGAATAAGAATTATTTGCAATAGTCTCTTATCGATTTCGTGCGATCGGCAAAGCCCGGTCTATAACCATCGCAACTTCAAATGGTGTGATTGAGGAGCTATTATGAAGCTTTGGCAGTTTTCTTTTGGTATGCGTTTGTGGCTGATAATTAGTTTATCGGGTTTTTTAGGCACTGTCGCCACTGAACCGGGATTGGCATCAGAAAAGTTAAAGAATACAAATATTTCTCAACTGGGCAATATCAAATTTCCTGCAACCAGTGCCCAAATGTTAGTGCAACAACCTGCACCAAGCAACGCAACCACAGGGGAAGTTGTCGCAATTACAGGAGTGAAAGCTAATCCTACCGATAAGGGTATAGAAGTAGTTTTGGAGACAGCCCAAGGTGAGAAACTGCAAGTCACAAATCGCAGTACGGGGAATAATTTTATTGCAGATATCACTGGTGGACAGTTGCGTTTACCTGATGGCAATGCTTTCACGTTTAAGTCGGAGAAGCCTATTGAGGGAATTACAGAGATAACAGTTGCAAATATTGACGTGAATACCGTACGGGTGACAGTAGTTGGGGAGAAGACTTTACCAACGGTTGAGTTATTTGATGATAATACAGGTTTGGTTTTTGGTATAGCTTCTGCTGCAATTGCGACTTCTCCACCGCAACAGCCACAAACACCACAAACTGAAGAAAAGCCAGCGAGTGAAACACCGCAAGAGGAACCATTAGCACAAGATGATGAGCCGATTGAGTTAGTCGTGACGGGTGAGCAAGACAGTTATCGTGTACCAAATACAAGTGTGGGCACACGCACCGACACGCCTCTGCGCGATATTCCCCAATCAATTCAGATTGTACCGCAGCAGGTGATTGAAGATCAAAACGTTATCTATCTACAAGATGCTCTTAGAAATGCTACAGGTGTTGTTCCATCAACAGCTCCTGACTTTTCAACCAATTTCTTCAACATTCGAGGCTTTAGTAGTACCGATTTTTCAGGTAACATACTCAGAAATGGGTTAAGAGATCCGCGAGCTACTATTGGTTTTGAAACTACAAATGTTGAGCAAGTTGAAGTACTAAGAGGTCCGGCTTCAGTGCTGTTTGGGCAGGGAAACCCAGGTGGAACTATTAACATCATAACTAAGCAACCTCTCCGTGAACCCTTTTATGCTATTGATGCCACCATTGGCAGTTTTGACTTTTATCGTGGCGCAATTGATTTGTCGGGTCCATTAAATGATTCTAAGACGTTATTGTACCGACTGAATACATCCTATCGATATTCAGAAAGTTTTGTTGATTTAGTTGAAGCCAGAAATTTTTTGATCGCTCCTGTAGTGAGTTTGGCACTCGGTGAGAATACAAGATTAACGTTTGAAGGTGAATATATAGATACCTCTAGAACCTTTAGCTTTGGTTTGCCTGCTGTCGGTACTGTGCTTCCCAACCCAAATGGGAGGATATCACGTAGCCTTGGTATTAATGAAGGTCCTAGTGAGTCGCAGAATATAAGAGTTGGATATGTGCTGGAGCATGAGTTTAGCGAGAACTGGTCGGTAAGAAATGCTTTTCGGGCAGGATTTTGGCAAGTTGACGATGAATATACTTTTCCCAGTCAACTTTTGCCTGACAATCGAACCTTGGAACGTCAACTCGCTGAGGATCTAAGAACAAACAATAACTATATCTTTACAACTGACTTGGTTGGAAGATTCTCAACAGGTTCAATTGAACATCAGCTCCTACTTGGATTTGATCTAAGTAGAATTGATGAAACACTTCGGTTTGGACAGAGTGATCCTTTACCCTTTGACCTGTTTAATCCTAAATATGGTCAGTTTTTTGGTTCAATTACCCGTCTTGAAGATATTGCAACTCGAACAGATGTACTCAGTATTTACGTTCAAGATCAGATCACATTAATAGAGAACCTAAAATTACTTTTGGGCGGACGGTTTGATCTGTTTAGGCAAACCGATCAAAATTTTCTGGCAGATACTAGAGCCGAGCAATCAGGAGATGCCTTCAGCCCGCGCGTGGGCATTGTTTATCAGCCGATTGAACCTATTTCTCTTTATGCCAGCTACACTCGCTCATTTACCCCAACTATCGGTACTGCTTTTGATGGCAGCACATTCCAACCAGAGCGCGGCACCCAGTATGAAATTGGGGTAAAAGCGGATTTTAACGACAAACTTTCGGCTACCCTCGCTTTGTACGATCTGACTCGCACTAATGTCACAACGGATGATACTAGAGCGGGTATACCACCTGGTTTTTCAATTCAAACTGGGAAGCAGCGCAGTCAGGGTGTGGAACTCACTGTTCAAGGCGAAATTTTGCCCGGATGGAACATCATCGCAGGTTATGCCTACACGAATGCCCGCCTTACTAAAGACAATACGTTTGAGGAGGGTAATTTTCTGAGTAATGCGCCTGAGAATGCATTCAACCTATGGACAACCTACGAAATTCAGCAAGGTTATCTACGGGGTTTGGGGCTAGGCTTAGGTTTCTTTTTTGTAGGAGAAAGACAGGCAGATTTGGCTAACTCATTTCAATTACCAAGCTATTTCCGTACTGATGCAGCAATTTTTTACAGGCGCAATCAATTCCGTGCAGCCTTAAATTTCAGGAATCTCTTTGATGTGGACTATTTTGAAAGTGCCTTTGGTAGTTTGCGCGTTTACCCAGGTGAACCATTCACAGTACAGGGAACGATTTCGTGGCAGTTTTGAGAAGAGAAAAAATTAGAGATTGATCTAGGGTATAGCAATGCGGAGGTTTCTAGTAATGAAATCAGGCAAAACCAATTTGTTTTCTTTATTCTTAGTAATGGTATTAGCAGTCGTATCCATTGCCGCTTGCAATGATATGACTGCCCATCACGCAACCTCTCATTCCCTTAACCCAACATCTATCAACACAAAGGCAATAGAGCCGTCATGCCGAACTGTCAAGCTCACAATGGGAGAAACCTGTGTTCCAAACAATCCACAGCGGATTGTTACCCTATTTCTATCAACTGCTGCTACCGCTCTTGCCTTGGGAATCAAGCCAGTTGCTTCTGAAATAGGTGATTACTGGAGAGCAGAAGACATTCCTTATTTGGTAGGTAAAACAAATGGAATTGAGTTTCTACACTCTTCTGGTGAGTTTAGCTTAGAAAAGCTGCTATCACTTCACCCTGACTTGATAATTGCTCTGTCTCTTCCAAAAGCCAGGGCAACCTATGAACTTTTGTCGCAAATTGCCCCTACAGTTTTACTACCCTGGGAAGAAACTTCAGGAGATTGGAAGCTATTTCTTCAAGATGTTGCAGCAGTGTTTGATAAAACAGAAAAGGCTAATCAGCTCATTGATGATTATTATCGCAGAGTTAAAGGACTGAAACAGAAATTGGGCGATCACCGCCAACAGATTCGCGTTTCTGTTATTTATTTGCGTGATGGCGGCATTGTTACTAATGGAAAATTAGGTTTTTCAACAAAAATTTTAGATGATATTGGGCTAAAGTATCCTCCATCCTTAACGACAAATGCTAAATATACTCTTCCTATTTCTGAGGAATACTTACACAGTATTGACGGTGATATTCTCTTAGTCGTATCCCATCCTGAACGAGAGGACTTTTTAGAACAGCTTCAGCAAAAACCACTGTGGCAGCAACTCAAAGCTGTTCAAACTAAACAGGTGTATATTGTTGACCCCAATGTTTGGGATGCACAAAATATTCTTGCCGCTCATGCCGTGCTGGATGACATTGAGAAGTATATAGTTAACACTCCTTAGGGGAAGTTCAGATAAAAACTATTTAAGAATTAAGCGAAATTATGAGTACTTCAGTATGATCGTAATCTTACGTAGCGACTGTCTTAAAGGTCAAGCGATCGCAGGGAAAAAATCAAACAGTGGCAGTCAGCCTGGGTAAAGCGGAGCGTAACACAACAAAACTAACAGAAAAAACGAATAACAGGAACGTCATACTTGCATAGACGCGAACTAACAACTCAGATTCTTCCAATATATTTAGCCCCTACATTACTCCAATCTTCTCTCATTCCAAATTCGCTTTCCTTGTAAACTATCATTTCTATTACAATGGCAACACGCTCTGCTCACCCCCTCCTGCGTTTACTCCGCTATGCCAAACCCTATCAAGCCCAAATCTGCGGTGCAGTTATTTGCTCGATTCTGCGTACCCTATTGGATCTGGCACCACCTTATCTGATCGGCGTTGCAGTGGATGTGGTAGTCGAACGAGAAACTTCGTTAATTGCGCGGTTTGGCATTCAAAATCCCCTGACTCAGTTATTAGTGCTGTCTGTGCTGACGATCGCCTCTTGGGGTTTAGAATCCCTCAGCCAATATGGAGCGGACAAACTTTGGCGTAACTTGGCACAAACCCTACAGCACGAACTGCGAGTCGATACTTACAACCACTTACAAGAACTAGAACTCGCCTACTTTGAAGACCGCAGCACGGGCATCCTGCTATCTATTCTTAATGATGACATCAACCAGCTAGAGGGCTTCTTCAACTCTGGCGCTCAGAACCTGATCGGCTTTTTCACGCGAGTGTTTGCGGTGGGGATGAGCTTTTTGCTGCTGGCTCCCGGTATTGGGTGGTTGGCGATGTTACCCATCCCGTTTATCCTGTGGGGAACGTTCACCTTTCAATCGAGTTTAGCTCCCCGCTATGATACAGTACGCGATCGCGCTGGAATGATTAGCGATCGCCTCGCTAACAATATCTCTGGTATTGCCACCATCAAAAGCTTTACTGCCGAAGCCTATGAAAGCGATCGCGTTTACCAAGAAAGTGAAGCCTATCGTCGCAGTAACAAGCGAGCGATCGCCCTGAGTGTAGCCTTTCAACCCGTGCTGCGATTTTTGATTTTACTAGGGTTTGTACTGACGCTGTATCTGGGTGGTCAAGAAGTGTTACAAGGACGTCTCAGTGTAGGTACTTATGGATTTATGGTGTTTATTGTTCAAGATTTACTATGGCCGTTCACAGAACTAAGTGAAATCATGGATGAATATCAGCGAGCGATGGCATCGGTGCGGCGTGTCATGGGCTTACTGGATACTACGATCGCAATTCCTGGTGGACATAATCCTTTACCAATTGCAACTATAGCTGGTCAAGTGCAATTTGATAATATTACCTTTGCCTACAATCAGCGCAACCATATACTCAAAAATTTATCCCTACAGATTCCCGCTGGAGCCACAATCGGTATTGTGGGAGCAACGGGTTCAGGTAAAAGTACATTAGTTAAACTTTTATTACGCTTTTATGAAGTACAGAGTGGACGCATTTTAATTGACGACATCGATATCCGCGAACTCAATTTATTCGATTTGCGACGCTGTATCGGTTGGGTAAGTCAGGATGTGTTTTTATTTCACGGTACGGTTGCTGATAACATTTGTTATGGTAGTTTCGATGCCACACGCGAACAGATTATTCATGCTGCCAAGTTAGCTGAGGCTCATGAATTCATCCTGCAACTACCCCAAGGATACGATACTATTGTGGGCGAACGTGGTCAAAAGCTGTCTGGTGGACAACGCCAACGTATTGCTATAGCGCGTGCCATTCTGAAAAACCCACCAATTTTGATACTTGATGAAGCTACCTCTGCGGTAGATAATGAAACCGAAGCAGCAATTCAAAAATCACTCCAGGTGATTACGCAAAATCGAACGACAATTGCGATCGCCCATCGTTTGTCCACAATTCGCCACAGTCATTGTATTTATGTCATGGATGATGGTCAAATTGTCGAGCAGGGTAAACATGAGGAACTTTTAGGACTTAATGGTATTTATGCCAGTTTGTGGCGCGTACAGTCTGGGATTCATTAAGATTTGCCTTTAACTATTTTTGATAATTACAGGCTGATCTGACACAAGTTTTATTAGCAGTTTTACCAGCACTGAAAAATTTTCATCTTGTGGGATGGGCTTCTAGCCTGTCCTCGTCGCGGGCAGGATGCCCGCACCACAAAACAATTTATTGCATCTTTTTAGTCATGTCACGCCACTAGTCCCTACTTTCACGTCAGCGGCAAACAAATAGTGAACGTAGCCCCCTCACCAAACTTGCTACTAGCATTAATGCTACCTCCATGAGCTTCAATAATACGTTTGGCGATCGCTAAACCTAAGCCCACTCCTCGACCTTTGCGAGAGCGATCGCCAGTGTAAAATTGCTCAAAAATCCGGGGAAGGTCGCTGTCTTTTATACCTTTGCCTTGGTCGCGGATTATCACAATTGCTTGTTTACCTTCCCTATAGCCAGTAATAAATATCTGAGAATTAGAGACTGAATGCTTAATAGCGTTATCTAACAAATTGAGAAAGGCTTGCAATAGCCTTTCTGGATCGCCCTGGATTTGCAAATCAGTAACGTTGATGTGAGCAGAAATGTGCGAATTTTGCATTCGCGTTTCTACAGCTCTAACTGCGCGACGAATTAAGCTAGAAAGCTCGATATTTTGCTGTTCGAGAGTTGTCACTCCAGCTTCTAAGCGTCCTAAATCTAGCAAATCATGAATTAAGCGTGACAATCTTTTGGTTTCGTCTTCGACAATTTGGAAGAAGCGATCGCGCACCGCCGCATCAGAAGCAGCCCCACTGCGGAGAGCTTCAATTGTGACTAGAACATTACTAATCGGAGTGCGGAGTTCGTGAGATACGTTTGCCAAAAACGCTCGCCGTTCCTGATCGAGCGATGCCAAGCGTTCGCTCATCCGATTTAATTCTAGTGCTAACTGATCTAACTCATTACTTTGGCGGATTTGGAGTTTATCGCCAAAATGCCCGCCACCCATTCGGATTGCAAAGTTTTTCATCGTCTGAATTGGACGAGAAAGGCTACGCGCCAACCATTCACTAATAATGGTACAAAGTACAAGTGTGAATACTAATGTTCCTAACACTGTCCAAATCACGATGGCAAATTGGCGTTGAAATTGTTGCAGGGTGATAGACATTCGCATTGCACCCAATAACTTACCGTTACGCACTATCGGCTGGGCGATGAACAATCTATCATCGTTGCTTAAGACTCCTTTTGCTACACCTTGCTCTTCCCGATTTTCCAAGGCTGCACTTATACCAGGCACAATCCGCCAGTCTGCGATCTGTCTGTCTTTTTGAGGGTTAGCAGATGTGGCAATCAGTTTACCCTGACTATCAAATACGCGTAAGGTAATTGTCTCAGCAGCACCATAACGCTGCACTGTTAGCTCCACTCTATTGCGATCGTTGTTTTCGAGTGCGTCAGCAATACTCTCACCAAGTGCAGTACTCCAGTTTCGCATCTCCGTCTGCCTCATTTTCATAAAATAGGCATGGAATGACCAGAGAATATATCCTGCCATGAGTGAGGTTCCCAAGGTTGTGAGTAGCAAATAAGTTGCTAACAGCTTTGTATGGATGGAATTCCACCTAATTTGAGGTAACCAGCCCATTTATCGATTACGATTGCTTCTCGGCACGACGACGCAGCACGGCTTTAATACGTGCCAAAAGTTCACGAGTATTGAAAGGTTTTGTAACATAATCATCGGCTCCTGCTTCTAAACCCCAGATTTTGTCTATATCTTGGTCTTTAGCAGTGAGCATCACAATTGGCACATCAGAGAAAGCGCGAATCCGCCAACAAACCTCCATGCCATCAACTTCTGGCAGCATCAAGTCTAATAATATTACGTCTGGCACCTGCTTGTGAAACTGCTTGATCGCATTGTGACCGTCTGCTGCTGTGGTTACGGTGTAGCCTTCTTTTTGTAAAGTATAAGAAAGGCTTTCTCGTAACGCTTCTTCATCGTCTACCAGTAATACGTGGGGCATAGTTATTGGAAAATTCAAGCACTGTATGTCAATTTATAATAATGTAATATTTAAGACATCTGTCTACAGATACAAGTTAACTGCTTAATCTTGTCCTATGACTTTCATGACTCGATTATACCGCTCTTGGACATCTTTGCGGTCTTGTTCTTCCGATAAAGCTGCTTGGCTACTGCGTAAAATCATCTCTGCATGACGACGTAAGGCAGCTTGGTATTTGGGGTTTTGGGTATAAGTAGCAATCAGAGCGATCGCCTCCATCAAGCGGATTGTCACTGCCACATCTGTGGTACTGTACTGACGTATTTGGTTAAAAGCGGTATCAACCAACCCTGCAAAAGTTACTGGTTCAGCAATTACGCGGAGGTTATTTTTATCATCAAAGCGATATGGCGAAGGAAAATTCCTTTGGGCAAGGTGAGAAAGCCCAGCCGCAAGTCGGTCAATACATCTAATTGCGGTAAATGGATCGTTAATTCCCGGAGAAATAGCACGCAGAGCAATTTCAACTAATTGCTCAATCGGAAACTCTATATCCTGCTGCTCAGTACGTTCCTTATCCAGAATAAAGGCATCATTAATTTGTTTTTGTAGAGATGCAGAATTTCTTATTTTGACATCTGTACTTTCTTTAGCCCAAACCATAGCCAGAATTATACCTGGAAAAACAAACTTTCCTGGTCGAGACTTAATCCGTAACAGCAGATTCTGCTTGCAGGCTAAGTTCATTAATTCTTCGTCATCAATAGCTTGGATGTAACCTGTACCAATAGCTTTAATTGGACAAGCTTCTGAGTCAAGATTTATAGGAATTTCTGTTACCTGGTGTTCTGGCAAGCTATATCCAACTTGTTCAGGAAATAGTCGCTCAATCGCCTGATCTAAATCCGTACTAACTTCGGAAATAATGTGTGATGCCTGAATAATAGTAGAAGCGTGATGAATAAAGTAAATCAGCACACCAGTGCTGATAAGCGCTAACAAAATACCGACTGTCACTGATATCTGCGGTATAAACTTGTCTTGTCCATCTTCCCCTCGAATTGTCCGCAGTACGAGCAAGGAATAGATAAAAGTAGCAATAAATGTGCCTAATACAACCTGATTTCCGGTATCCTGCATGAAATTACGCAGCAAACGCGGGCCGAAATTCGATGAAGCTAGCTGCAAAGCAACAATTGTAATCGAAAAAGCTGTAGCGGTAACGCTGACAATGGAACCAGCCACAGATGAAAGTAAACCACGTGCGCCATCAGGCCCGCCAGTATATATCCATCCCCACTGTTCAAAAGGCCCATAATAGCCTTGCCTATCAAGTGTTAACATTACAAATGCCAAGGCAATTGCTGCCACTGCCATAATTGTTGGTACAAACCAATAACTGGAGTGGAGCGAGTCCCAAATTTTGCTGAGTTTGATGTTTTTCATACTTCATCGTGAGTAGACACAGCCTCACTGTCTCCTCTACTACCATTTCTTTGGGAGCGCATTTCGGCAAGCTTTCTGAGCGAATCACTGATACTGCGGGGCTTTGGCACTTTCCCCTTACCAGCAGGCCAACCTTCGCGTTGACGAGAGCGAATGCCATCAGTTTCTTCAGTTTGGTCGTGGAAAAGAATTTGTTGCGTGGGGAATGGTAAATCAATACCATTAACTGTGAGTTTCTTTTTAATTGCAGTCAGCACTCTATCTCGCGCTTCAAGTGCATCAGCACGACGGGGCGGTTTAATCCACCAACGAGCGCGGATATTCACTGTACTTTCTGCCAACTCCATTACCAACGCATCTGGGGCAGGTTCCTTTAGCACCCCTTGGGTTTCGTGCATGGCTTCCAAAATCAACTGCTTGGCTCGATCAATATCGTCTCCATAGCCAATACCAACATCGTACTCTAAGCGGCGGCTCTCAAAGGCAGTATTTACCTGCACAGAATTTGTGAATAATTCGGAATTAGGAATCACAATTCGACGACCATCATAAGTTTTAATGGTTGTTGCCCGTGTCTCAATATTTTCAACCGTTCCTTCAAAATTCTTAAATACAATTTGGTCACCAATTTGAAACGGTTCTGTTAGCAAAATTAAAATCCCTGCTAAAAAATTTTGCAGAATGTCCCGAAAAGCAAAACCAATTGCTACCCCGCTAATTCCCAACAATTGCACTAAATCTCCAGCCCTGAGGGTGGGAATTACAATTGTTAGGGAAATAAATAAACCTAACAAAATAGTTGCACCCTGCGCCAACCTTCCCAGCACCATTCCCAAATTCCGTGCATGACGGCGATTACTAGTTAATCGCTTCACCACCAGTTTAATTGTCCTCGCAACAAAGAAAAAGATAGCAAAAACAATTAACGCCAAGACTATATTTGGCAACAGGAAAATAAAACCATTGACCATTGCCTGAACCTTTTCCCAGGCATTGGATATATCTGCGTTCATCATCTACACTCGCTCGTCAGTCGAGGATGATAATAATCAATAATTGCAGAGCCAGAATCTACCTGAGGACTTTGAAATAATGTGACGCAGGGAAGATTGTGTTTGTTAAAAGGGCAGAGGGCAGGAGGTGAGGCAGCCCCCTAGAAAGGCAACTTCCGGCGTTCGCGTAGCGTCTCCGAAGGAGTTTGGGGGACTGCCCGTACGCCGGAGGCGTTCCCGCAGGGTAGGGTACAAGGATAGGGAGAAGGGAAGACAACAAGACGCGGCGACGCGGAGAAATGATCAAAAATATTCCCCTTGTCCCCTTCTGTAGCTACTTAGCAAAAGTCCACTGAAGTCAACTTAAACACTTTATTCAATCGTCTTGAGACGACTTGAGCTATGAGCTAAGGATTTTAATCCTTGGTAATTATTGGGATAGTCTAAACAACAGTCAAGAAAGGTTCGTGAGCCTCCCACCTTCTGGTTAATTACACTTAATTACTACTTTCCCAAAATGAGATCCACTTTGGAGATAGCGGTACGCTTCCTGGGCATCAGCAAACGAAAACACCCTATCAATTACAGGTTTGATTTGATGCTGGGCAATGATTTGATTCATTGCCTCAAACATCTCTCGACTACCTACGTATATCCCCTGCACAGTTAAACTCTTAAACAGGATTGGCAAAGGATCTACCTCTGCTCCTATACCTGATAGCACACCAATTAAGCTAATGCGTCCTGCAATCCGCACTGCTTGCAGAGATTTCGGCAAAGTTCCTGCACCACCTACTTCTACTACATGATCTACACCAGTGCGATCGCTCAGTTCATAAACTTTCTTTTCCCAATCTGGGTTGACTTTATAGTTAATCGTCTCATCTGCACCTAATTCTTTCGCTCGTGCCAATTTCTCATCACTGCTAGAAGTAATAATCACCCTCGCACCATGGATTTTGGCAAATTGAAGGGCAAATATGGATACTCCACCTGTACCTAGTAACAATACATTTTCACCTGCTTTGATATTGCCCTTGGTTACCAGCGCGTGCCATGCCGTAACGGCTGCACAGGGTAGAGTTGCACCTTCTTCATAGGATAGGTGTTCAGGTAATATTACTAATCCATCTTGGTGTAAAACGACATACTCCACCAACATCCCATCAATGCCGGCTCCCAAATCCGATTTCATTTTCTGTCGGTTGAGTTGCCCGTAGATCCACTCTTGAAAGAAGATGCCAGCCACGCGATCGCCAACTTTGACTCGTGTCACACCTTCACCCACCGCCACCACTTCACCCGCACCATCAGACATGGGAATAAGAGGATATTTTAGTCCAGAACCATAGCTTCCTTCTGCAACCATTAAATCGCGATAATTAAGGGATGTTGCCTGCACCCGAATTAGAACTTGCCCTACCTGGGGCTTGGGTTCTGCTCGTTCTACTAATTTCAGTGCATCAATACCTGCATTACTTTGAAGTTCGTAAACCTTCATAAAATTACTCCATAGTCATTTGTTAGTGGTTAGTAGTTAGTAGGGGCGGGTTTTATGGATTAACTTTGGGTTAAAACTGACAATTTATCTTTTAAACCCGCCCGTACAGTAGTTAGTAGGTAGGAGTTAATTTTTACTTGTTAACCCCTGTCCCCTGTCCCCTATCCCCTGTCCCCTATCCCTTGTCCCCTATCCCCTCTTAATGCTCTTGTGCTATTTTCAAGTCAATGACTGCACCGATAAAAGCAGCATGAACAAAGGTTTGAGGAAAGTTTCCCAACATTTGTTTGGTTTTGACATCGGCTTCTTCTGCAAATAAACCGAGATCGTTCGCGTACTCTAAGGCTGCATCTATAATTGCCCGCGCTTGTTGAAAATCTCGACGCATCACCCAGTACTGCGCTACCCAGAATGTTCCCGCCAAAAAAGCTCCTTCTTTTTTAGAGTCAAATTGCTCTAGGTGGCGATGATACAAATAACCATTAGCAAGCTTGCGTTCTAAGACTTTGATTGTGGCTAGCATTTCTGGTGTGTCAGGAGCAGTATAACCCCATACAGGAAAAAGTGCTGCTGAAACGTCCACCACTTCACCTCCAGCAAAAGCTGCATAGGCACCTTCCGAATTTAGACACTCACAGGCAACAAACTGTTTAATTTCCTGTGCTGCCGATCGCCAACGCTTGGCTTGGGCTTCGTTTTCAGCAAGCTCGGCAATATAATTTAAACCGCAAGCAACAATTACCTTACTTGAAGTGTATTGATGTTTTACTTGTTCCTCCCACAAACCGTGATCGGGATCGCTCCAATGTTCTACTAAATAATCGGCTATCTTTTCAATTAAAGACCAGTGTTCACGTGTGTCGAAGCGATTGTAAATGAGTTTAGCTGCTAAAAGTACATTACCGAAAGCATCAAGCTGTAATTGGCTATTGGCAGCATTCCCAATTACAACGGGTTGGCTGCCGCGATAACCAACCCAATCTAGGGTTTTTTCGAGATGAACTGGTTCTCCATCTAGGGTTGTGAATGGTTTTAGTGGCATACTATCTGAGTTACAAGCAAAACCACAGATATAGTCGAGAAAGCGCCGCTCCTCATCACCATTGCTGCCTGCACGAATCAGGGCGCTGACAATCATACCTGCATCACGCAGCCAAACGTAGCGATAATCGTAGTTTCGTTCTCCTCCAACAACTTCCGGCAGGGAGGTAGTAGCCGCCGCAATTATTCCGCCATTGTCTTCAAAGGTGAGCATACGCAATGCTCGCAGGGAATTAGCAATTTCACGCTCATAAGGGCCGTGGTAAATTGCGTATGAGGCGATTTTCTGCCATCGAGCTTGAGTGATTTCGAGCCAAGTCTCTATCTTTTCGATTGTGATAGAGGCGAGTTGTTCATCAGCTAATACAGCCCAACCTGATTCACCCTCCGAAATTTTGAAGTAGATACAATCTTTTTCTAGTATGAGGGGATGGGAAGCATAAAGATAATAGCGCCGATCTATTTGTACCGCTTGACCAAGGTATTGTAGATCTGGCGGATGTTGAGCATAGTCTGGGGCAGGCTGGAGAGTAACTGTGACTTCGTTTGGTACAGGTGAAAATAAACGACAAATTCCTCGTGGCAGTTTTTCTCCTAAGCACATCCAATCAGTAATCTGCCAAGAATTACCATTGGTGGTTGCGAAGGTTGTTTCTAATACAGCACTGTCTTCCAAATAACGGCGACTGGCAAAAGTAGTATCAGGCGATCGCACACTCCAAGCTCCTCCCCGCTCTGGATCAAGCAGCGCAGCCAGCAAAGAAGGGCGATCGAAACGTTCTGGACAATACCAAACGACAGTCCCTTTAGTATCAATCAGTGCAGCTGTACGGCGATCGCCAATAATTGCTAAATCGCGAATATCTGGGTATTTGTCATTGGTCATATTGCTATCAAAAATAGAGTATCGAACCAGCTTGCCCCTGCTAATAAACAGGCGATCGCAGTTGTTTGAGTTATGCTAAAGTCTGAAATTATCAAGATGGCTATTTTGTGACTTAACTTTTCTCTCTTGTCAAAGCATATAAACAGTATTGTTTCTTAACATTTCTTTATAAACCTAGCCCAAGATAGATTCTTGGCTTGTCTGCCAAAAATTTAACCTCATCTGTCCCCTGTTCCCTGTCCCCTATCCCCTATCCCCTATCCCTGTTAACTCAAACGCCGACGTAACCACAAACCTAGTAGTGGCAATGCTAATTGATACCGTTGTTCAGCACCGTAAATCAATCCTTTGTGCTGAAGTCCAAATAATGCACCTTGCAAACTGCCGCCACGGGAGAGGCCATGTTTTTGAATATACTCTCGGCTTTGCGGTTTATCAGTGGGATCGCAAGCCAAGCATTCTAAAAGATGTACTTGATTGCCTGGGAGTAACATCAGTAAAGACTCATAAGTAATAGATAAATCTTTGAGCTGTGCTTCGATTGCCTGCTCTACATCTTGCTCAGTAATTAATTCATGGGGACGGCATAAAGTTTGCAAGCGGCGAATTAATGACATCGCATCGCCAATATGTCCTTGAACAGCATTTAAAAAGAGTTGTAGTGCTTTAGAGCGAGAATCAAATGTTAGTCCTACTGCCTGCAAAATTTCCCTTGCCCACACAGCTAAAACATCTCTGGCTAAGGGAGCTAACTGTACTGTTTCGATTGGATAGTTAGTCTCTTCTGTATGGTGAGTTGTTTCGGCAATAGTTGCTACGAGTACGTAACTGACACGAGTTTGTTTGTGAATTTCTCGCCTTAGGGTGGTTTCCCACAAACTATTGCGATCCCAGGAACGGATGTGGGGAAAACTCTGCAAAATCATCACCACTCGCCGATCTTGAGCATCAGCTAGCATTTGAGGAAGCTGAAGCAAAATTTCAAAAGCTTGCCACAACTGCTTTTGGTTCAGGGAACGCATCAGCAAAAGTTTACTACTGCTTGCTTCCAACTGAAACCGGAAAAACTCTGCTGCACTTTTGGCAACCCAGTCTTGGATTTGTGCTGCATCAAAACTTTGATTAATTGCCTCCGCTAGCAATTGTACAAATCTTTCTCCATCCGTGGCGCGAATGCAGTCTATCTCTAGCACGATCGCTCCCACAGCCGAAGTTGCTCCTCGGACTAAAGTTCGTCGCCCACTTCCGGGTACTCCCACAATCAATAAGTCGCCATCCTGTGCCAGAACTTCCACTATCCGCTGAAATTCTGCTGATCGCCCAATTAATTCTAAAGGGGTAGACAATTCCAAGTTCACGCGTTTTTGCCTTCCGAATTCAAGCTTCCGTCAGGGAGAGCATACTCACTTTCATTGTTGATGGTAACTATTACGAGGGATGATGATAATTATAAGTTTTTTAGTTATTGAAAACACATAGCACTAACTCTGAATACAGCCTCAGCTTTTTTTATACCTTTTTCAACTCGTCAAACTCACCTTATTCTATAAATAAACCTGCATAGAAAGCTCAAATGGCATCGCAACCTGGACAACGAACGATGCTGCTTGCAGAAGACAGCACCAGCGATTTGATGTTGGTGCAGCGGACACTTAGCCGCCTCGATTCACCCGTCGCGCTTTATGTTGTTAGAAATGGGGAAGAAGCGATCGCTTATCTTCAAGGAGAAGGAGAGTATGCCAATCGCCAACGCTATCCCTTTCCTGATTTAGTCATGACTAATATGAAGATGCCGCGCATCACCGGGATGGAATTATTAGCCTGGATTCGGCAACAGCCAGAACTACAACCTTTGCCAGTAGTGGTAATGAGCAGTTCCAACGATCCAGATGAATTTGAGCGAGCAACGGAATTGCACGTAAATTCGTACTTTGTCAAGCCGCTACGGTTAGAAGATTTGGTGGAGACTGTGCGATCGATTGTGGCGCTTTTGCCTTCTTTGGATTCCAGAGCATAATTTTTAAGTAACAAATTCAACGTGTAGCGGTGCATACAATTTAGAGTAGAAAAAAATAACAGGATAATTAGCTGCTTGCCTGTATGAATTTATGGTGCACCCGCGAAGATGGAGACAATTTGTTCGTCGTCCCGTAAGGCTAAAGGACTATGGGATTGCTATTATTGCCAGTGGGCTAGCGCTACTGCTTTCATTGCTGTTTTCGCCCTTTATTGCCAGTGGCACCTTTACGCTGTTTCTGGCATCTGTTGTTTTCAGTTCCTTATATGGGGGACGTGAAGCAGGGTTATTAGCTACTGTAATTGGTGGATTAGCTAGTGCCTTTTTTTTTCTTGCCCCCGTGTTGTCGTTTTCCATCGCCACGCTAGAAGGTAGTTTGCGTCTGGGTTTATTTGTGGGTGTCTCCCTGCTGATCAATGAAATGAACGCGGCACGGCAACAAGCACAGCGAAATCTCCGAACTAGTGAAGCGCGCTTTCGTCGTTTAGCAGACTCCAATATCATTGGTATTATCTACGGCTGGATTAACGGCGCGATTCGGGATGCGAACGATGGCTTTTTGCAGATGGTAGGCTACACGCGGGAAGATTTGCGATCGCGACAACTCAACTGGCACAGAATGACACCCCCCAGCCAGCAAGCGCTAATTGATCGCCGGATTGAGCAATTGCAGCAAAATCATATCAGTTTACCTGCAAAGCAGAACTTAATTCACCGCGATGGCACTCACGTACCCGTATTGATGGGACTTGCCTTGCTGGAAGAAACTGCCGATGAAGTGATTGGGTTTGTGCTCGATTTGACTGCCCTGCGTCGCACCGAGCAAGCATTGCAGGAAAATTACAACCTGCTGCAATCGGTGATTGAAGGTACGAATGATGCTGTTTTTGTCAAAGATAAACAGGGACGTTACCTGCTGATCAACACAACTACTGCCCACATTATCGGTCGATCGCCAGCCGAGATCCTGGGCAAAGACGATACCGAGCTACTTCCAGCAGAAGAAGCGGCGGTGCTGCAAGAAAACGATCGCCGCATTATGACTAGCGGGCGGACAGAAGTGATAGAAGAACAAGTCACTCAAGCTGATCGGGTGCACACCTACCTCTCCACCAAAGATCCCTATCGCGATGTTGAGGGACGAGTAATTGGACTCATTGGAGTGGCACGCGATATTACCGATCGCAAGCAAGCCGAAGTGAATATTGCCCGCGCCAACCAACGGCTGGAAGCTCTACGAGCAATTGATCGGGCCATTTTGCGAGCAGATTCCACAATAGCGATCGCCGATGCAGCTTTAGTACGGCTGGCTCGCTTAATTCCCTATCAGCAGGCGGCAGTTATTTTGTTTAACTTTGCAACCAATGAAGCTCAATTTTTGGCAGGACAAGTCGATGGGCAACAAGCAGGCACGGTGGTTCCAATCGCAGAAATGATGCCGCTTGAGGTATTGCAGCAGCGCGAGCCAATTCAGTATATTGAGGACTTGGGTTCGATGCTGCGTCGCTCACCCATGCTAGAGCAACAGTTTGCCCAAGGAGCGCGGAGTATGCTGCGGGTGGCATTGTTGGTTGAGGGCGAATTGATTGGCGACCTAAATTTATTTGCCAATCAGCCTGCGGCATTTACAGTTGAGCACCAAACCATAGCTCAGGAAGTAGCAAACCAGTTGGCGATCGCCATTCAGCAGGCACGCTTACGAGAGCAACTGCAAGCCTACACCATAGAATTGGAACAGCGAGTTGCTGAACGCACAGCCGCGCTACAGTCTGCTAACCAAAGTTTAGAAGCATTCGGATATTCTGTCTCTCACGATTTGCAGGCTCCCCTCCGTGCCATGGAAGGACTAGCCCAAGCCCTGTTAGAAGACTATGGCGAGCAACTAGATCCCCTGGGACGAGAATATGCCGAGCACATTGTGAATTCAGCACAGCAGATGGCAAGATTAATTACGAACCTGTTGAGCTACTCTCGCCTGAGTCGAACCGAGATGAATCTGCGCCCTTTGCGGTTAGACTCAGTGATTGCAGAAGTCTGCGATGAGCGTTTAGCGTCGGAGCTACAAGAGCGCCAGGCACAGGTGACGGTTGAACGCCCACTTCCCGATGTGATGGGACACTATCCGACACTGGTGCAAGTCTTGACAAATTTGATTACAAATGCAGTTAAGTATATGCCTGCCGATCGCTCACCCCAGGTACGAATTTATGCAGAACCTCGCGGTGAGTGGGTACGACTGTGGGTAGAAGACAACGGCATTGGCATTGATCCGCAGTATCATGAACGCATATTCAATGTATTTGAAAGGCTGCATGGGGAAGAATCCTACCCCGGCACGGGCATTGGCTTGGCGATCGTCCGTAAAGGAGTTGAGCGAATGGGAGGACGAGTAGGTGTGGAATCGGCAGCGGGACAAGGCAGCCGATTTTGGCTAGAGCTACTCGAACATGACCGCACAAAGCAGCAAGATTAAAAAAGCCTGTCGTAAGTAAGATGCAACCGAAAATTCTCTTAGTCTAATGTCAGTTATGAAGCATCATTTTTAAGGTAATTCACTGCACTGTTAAGCTTATGCAAACTTCCCAAGTATCCGATTTTAAGAAACTTTGGCAGGTGCGATTCCTCTTCGGTTGGGAAGATGGCAGGGCAAATCACCTGAAAACTACTACATACTTGCATCATCGGTAACTATAACCTACTTACCTGAGGCAACTCTGTAAGATTAAAAAAAAATGATTCGCATCTTGCTGATTGATGATAGTCCAAACGATCGCCTCCTTGCTAATCGCGAATTACGAAGGGCATTTCCAGATGTGCAAATCAAGGAAATCGTTGATGTTCAACAATTTGGACTAGTACTAGAGGTAGGCAATTTTGATTTGCTCATTACCGATTACCAATTGTTGTGGAGCGATGGGCTGGCGGTGCTGCGAGCGGTTAAGTCCCGTTACCCCGATTGTCTGGCGATTATGTTCACCAACAGTGGCAATGAGGAAATAGCCGTTGAAGGTATGAAGCTAGGGCTGAACGATTATGTGCTCAAAGATAAAAGAATTGAGCGTCTCTCTAGAGCCGTTGCTGAAAGCTTAGAAAAGCAGCAAATCCGACAACAATTGAAAGTAGCAGAAGAACGCTTTCGGCTTGCCCTCAAAGCCGCTCGTATGGTGAGTTGGGACTGGAATGCATCGACAAACGATATCATTTGGTCGGAAGGAGGTGAACAGCTATTCGATCTGCCGCCCGGTGGCTTGGCAGGAACCTATGACGCTTTTCTGGCACTAGTGCATCCAGGCGATCGTGAATTGATTGTTCAAGCTAGCCGTAATGCCCTGAAGACGGGAGCCGATTTTGTGGTGGAGTATCGGGTGTTGCTAGCCGATGGTACAGTTTGCTGGATCGCTTCTAGGGGAAGATTAATTCTGGATAATGCAGCTCAACCGCTGCGGATGATTGGGGTTGCTCTGGATATCACTGATCGCAAACAGTCGGAACTGGCACTACAAGAACACGCCGAAAAGCTAGCAGAAGCCAACCGACTCAAGGATGAGTTTTTAGCAGTAATCTCCCACGAATTGCGCACGCCCTTAAACGCCATTTTAGGCTGGTCTCATATTTTGAAGAATCATGACTTTAATGTTGCCACCCAGAAACGATATTTAGACACAATCGAACGCAATGCCAAACGCCAACAGCAGCTGATAGAAGACTTGCTCGATATGTCTCGCTTGATGCGGGGACAGATGCAATTAAAAATCGCGCCCGTTAATCTTATATCGGTGATTGAAAATGCGATTAATACCGTGTGGCTCTCTGCCGAGGCTAAATCGATTTGCCTAAAGCTAGATCTCGATCGCACGATTGAATTTATTTTGGGCGATGAAAATCGGCTACACCAAATTATCTGGAATCTGCTTTCCAACGCGATTAAGTTCACGCCTCAAGGAGGAAAAATCACTGTTCGCCTAGATCGGGCAGATGAACAGGTACGGATTCAAGTCAGCGACACGGGCAAAGGCATTTCAGCTGACTTCTTGCCCCACATTTTTGAAAGATTTCGTCAGGCAGATGCCAGTAAAACTCGGTCTTATACAGGATTAGGACTGGGATTGGCAATTGTGCGGCAATTGGTGGAACTGCACGGCGGACAGATTCAAGCCGATAGCCCCGGCGAAGGACAAGGCACGACTTTTACAGTGCTCTTGCCATCGTTCAAAGAGAATGGTAGTACCCAAACAGAAGGCTTACCCCTCTTTTCTGCCTCCTTGGCGCTGAGTTCATTAACCGGAATGAAAATCTTGGTAGTAGATGACGATATCGATTCCCGTGAACTGGTAGCTATCATCTTTGAGCAGTATGAGGCAGTGGTGATGACGGTTGCATCCGCCCGTGAAGCCTTAGATGTATTTAAGCAGTTTCAACCCGATTTACTGATCGCCGATATTGGAATGCCAACAGAAGACGGTTACTCCCTCATGCGTAAAATTCGTACCCTGCCGCCTCAAAAGGGAGGAGAGATTCCGGCGATCGCCCTTACTGCCTACGCTAGATTAGAAGATCGCACTGATGCGTTTGCCGCTGGATTTCAGCGCCATCTTACTAAGCCAATCGATCCAGAGCAATTAGTCGCAATCGCGATCAAACTTTGGCAAGGTGTTAAAGTTGAATAACCTTCGCAAGGGTTAAAAAGAGTTTAGTGGCGTGACCGATTCACTCTATTGTCAAACAAATCGACCACAGATGAACAAATAAATTATCTAGTCAGGCAAAGGAACAGAGTTTGCGATCGCTATCCCGTTGAAATAATCGTGCTAAGTTTTTCCACCTTTACGTCGATGTAGATATCGTTACGGATTCTGATTTGATAATATCTTCAATATTATTAGCTACTGTATTGCAAATTTCATCGATTGGTAAATCATTTGCACTGTTACTAAAGGGATTTTCTATTTGATTACCAATTTCTTCAATACCCAATAAAATAAAACTAATCAAAGTCACAATAGGAATAGTCCACCAGCTGACATCGTGGACAAGTTGAAATGGTAAGACAAAGCAGTATATCAGTAATAATCGCTTCAGATAAATTCCATAAGCTAATGGTATGGGAGTTTTCTGAATGCGATCGCAACCGATAAATGCTTCCACCATCGCGTCTAAAGCTTGATTCATAGAAACCAATTCATAAATACTTAGGCAATTGCGAACTTGCTGTTGCTTGAGATAAGCACCAATCCAAAAAGAAATTTTTAAGGGAATGTTTTTCACCTCTTGAAGTTGTAAATATTGCGATTGATTTAAAAAAGCCTCTAGTTCTTGTATATCAAACTGTTCTCTTAGATGTAATTTAGTAGCAACTGCAAAAGCACCTAAAAGCCGTAATGCCACAATTTTATTTTCTTGCTCTACCTTTTCTGTTTCGGCAATAGCTAGTTTTATTTTACGTCCTAAATTTAGGCTATTAATAACAATACTTCCCCACATTTTTCGTCCTTCCCAATACCTATCATATGCAGTATTTGTCCGAAATACTAACAGCAAACCCAAGACTAAATTGTATGCTACGTTAGTAGTAATAGAACTAAAAATTTGCTCTGATAAATTAAAACCGTAATAGTGAGTTAGAGATATACAAAAAGCAAATCCGCTACACAAAAAGATACGGGTTAAAACAGCAGGTAGTACTGATCCTTGCAGTTGTAAAGCAAGTTGTAACCAATTATGTTTATCAAATTTCATAGAAAATCAAGATGATAAAAAACACCAGTTAACTGGTGTTTTTCTAACATTTACCACAATTAACTGAATGAGGATTGGTTAGATGAAATTCTTATGAGTAAAAGATTTGGCATCTGCACCCGTGTAATTAGCCACAATATGTCCAGCGCCAGTCACCTGATACTTATATGTTACTAAACCTTCTAAACCAACAGGCCCGCGAGGAGGCATTTGTTGAGTACTAATTCCAACTTCGGCACCAAAGCCATAGCGGAAACCGTCAGCAAAGCGAGTAGAGCAGTTGTGATAAACTCCTGCTGCATTCACCAACGCTAAAAAAGTTTCGGCTGCTTCCCCATCTTCAGTAACGATCGCATCGGTATGCTTAGAACCGTAATCATTAATATGGGCGATCGCTTCCTCTAAAGAATCGACAATTTTAATTGACAAAATTAAATCACTGTATTCAGTTTCCCAATCTTCGTCTGTTGCTACTGGAATATTATTTAAAATCTTGCGTGTACGTTCGTCTCCTTTTAATTCTACATTCTGTACTTGTAAAGACTCAGCAATTTTTGGCAGAATTTTTGGAGCAATATCGGCATGAATTAATAAAGTTTCAATAGCATTACAAGCAGCAGGATATTGAATTTTTGCATCGACAGTAATGGCAATTGCTTTATCAATATCGGCAGCTTTGTCTATGTAGAGATGACAAATACCATCTGCGTGTCCGAGAACCGGAATGCGAGTATTTTCTTGCACAAATCTGACAAAAGAATTAGAACCTCTAGGAATAATTAAATCGACATATTTATCTAATTTCAAAAGTTCTAGAATTTCTTCCCTTGTGGTTAGTAATTGTACTGCATCAGGATTAACCGCTGTTTGAGATAATCCTTGCTTAATTGCCTTAACTATCGCTTCGCAAGAGCGAATCGCTTCTTTGCCACCTTTGAGGATAACACCGTTGCCTGACTTGATAGCCAAAGAAACAATTTGAATCGCTGCTTCCGGGCGTGCTTCAAAAATAATCCCCAACACTCCCAACGGACAAGTGATGCGCTTGAGAATTAAGCCTGTATCCAACTCGCGGTGAATTTGCACTGCACCAACTGGATCGGGAAGTTTACCAACATCTCTCACTCCAGCGATCGCATCTCTTAACTTATGTTCATCCAACTGCAAACGCTTATAAAGTGGTTTGGCAATTCCTTCTTTTGCCGCCATCTGGCAATCAGCAACATTCGCTTGCAAAATTTCCTCTTGTGCAGATTCTAAAGCTTGGGCGATCGCTTCAATAGCTTGATTTTTTGCCTCAGTTGAGAGAACTGCTAGCTTCAGTGCCGCCTGGCGAGTTTTTTTCGCTATTGCAATTAAATTCGATGAATTATCTCCAGAAATAGTCATGCCCGAAAAAACCTGAATCTTTGCCCTTCTCTAATCCTATCAAGATGAAGGTAGAAGACAGCTATGCAACATCCTAAATTTGTCAAGACTTGTCGCAGATATGCTTCTAAAGAGCTTCGCACAAAACTAAATGTCCCCACTGTCCATAAACAAATTAATACAGAAAGCAAAGGTACAAGGAGTTTTGCCGCAACAGGAAGCCTTGAATACGCCGATTACTAGCCTGCTTTCACCAAAACCGTATTACCTTCCAACTTTGCTGTGTAAGTCGGTAAAGGTTTGTCTGCCGGGCCATTCACAACTTTGCCATCACTGTTAAACTTAGAACCATGACAAGGACAAACAAAAGAGCTTTGGTCTTTGTTCCATGACCAGTGCAACCCCTGTGAGTGCAGGTAGGGTTTAGAGCAGCCAATTTACTGGTGTCTTTTGGATCGCGGATTACCAATACCTTACCAGCAGCTACTTGTTCATTGAGGATTTGACCGTTTTTGTCTAACTCTGCTACTGTGCCAACTTCTTGAAAACCATCAGCACGGACAGGAGTTGTAGATTGCTGGGAATTAGTTTGTGAGCATGCAGCAATAACTACAGGTAGAAAACTGACTAAACTCCCCACACCTACCCAACTGATAAATTCACGACGATCCATAAGCTGCTTTTAAGTGGATTTTACTTTTGGCGCAGTTTCAAGTTTTTGTGGGGAGTTGTCCCCTTATTCTGTATCACTTTAACATGATTATCCCAGTAAATTCCCTCAGTTTAATTTGTAATAGTTCAAAATTGGTCAGATTCTCGACTTCTACCCTTTGGGAAGCCACCCTCCAGGTTTCTATAAGAAGTCGGGGATCTACTTGCAGCGATCGCTAGTTTAGGGTGTGCTAAATTTATTTATTCTTTCTACTTAAAAATACATAAATATAAACATTTTCTGATGAGAGTAAATAATGGTGTGTGAAAGCCTTAAAGTCCAAAGAGATTTTAGAGCTTACTTATGATTTCTAAAATAGTAAGTATTTTTTTATACTTCGGTGTTTACCCGAAATTACGATGACGAAACTTGTATGTATTGAGTATTGATGGATCAAATACTACTCCTTTGCTAAGGAGATTTTATGTCATTGCAATCTGGATTAGAAGCCTTCAAAAAAGGAAATTATCAACAAGCCGTTGAATTGTTGGAGCAGTTCTGCCGCAATAGTGGCGATCGCAATTCCCCAGACTATCTTTCAGCACAGATGTGGCTAATCAAAGCCTATCAAGGCACCGGCGAAACCGAAAAAGCCAAAATTCTGTGTCAAAAGTTAATGATGAGCGAAAACCCAGAGGTTCGCAGTTGGGCAGAGCAAGCCAACCAATCCTTTCGCAATCCTCCCGCAACCCAATCTAGTGCGATCCAAAAAGCTAGTCGTGCAGCCACTACTGGTGTGAAATTAGCAATGGGGGGTGTAGGTGGAAGTTTGGCATTAGCTTCTGGTGTCACCATGTCCTTGCTGTTTGGCATGGTGTTAGTTTTAGGTTTAAGCTTAGTATTTATTTTTGGTAGTCAAGATCCACTCAGTGGGTTAGCGATCGCCATTAGTATCACCCTCATTTTCAATGTCGCAGCTTTTTTTGTGTCTCCATTTCTGATGGACTTAACCCAAAGCTGGCTTTACCAAACTCGCTGGGTAGATTTGACAGAAGTTGAAAATCTAAGTCCAGAGACAGCTAAAGTTATTCGTCAAGTTTGTCAGCAAAAAAATTTAAAATCACTCCGTTTGGGAATTATTAACGACCAAAACCCCACAGCTTTCACTTATGGCTCATTACCAAATAGTGCTCGGTTGGTAGTCAGTCAGGGACTTTTCACTTATTTAGATGATGATGAAATTGCTACCGTCTACGCCCATGAATTAGGGCATATCGTCCATTGGGATTTTGCAGTTATGACAGTAGCTGCCACCTTAGTACAAATTTGCTACTTAGTTTACAGCACAGCCAGAAGGTTAGGGCGTGGCGGTGGGGACAACAAAATCAAAGATGCAATGCAAACTGCTGCCTTAGTAGCTTACATTTTTTATATCGTTGGTACTTACTTGGTGTTGTATCTCTCCCGCACTAGAGAATACTTTGCCGATCACTTTGCCGCAGAAACTACAGGCAATCCCAATGGATTATCCCGCGCTCTAGTGAAGATTGCCTACGGAATTTTAGAAGAAGGTTCACGCGCACAAGAACCCAGTCGTTTGATTGAAGGTACTCGCGCTTTGGGTATCTACGATCCAAAAGCCGCTGCTTCTACAGGAACCGCTTACCGCATCGCCTCTGATACACAAAAAATTGGTCGCGTCTTTTTGTGGGATATGTTTAACCCGTGGGGCTGGTGGATGGAATTAAATTCTACTCATCCCCTAACTGGTAAACGCGTCCGCGCCCTCAGCACCTATGCCGAACAGCTGGGTTTACCGAGTGAGTTTGATCTGGGACGAGTGATTGGCGAAGGCAAAAATCTGAATAAGAGTAAGCTTTATGGTAATTTCTTTTTAGATGTTGTGCTATATGGTGCCGAAACGATTGGTTTCTTCGCTGGTTTATTAATGGGTACGATTTTGTGGTCGAGTTCTCAAAACCCTGGTTTCATGCTCGGCGCACCACTAATTGGCGTAGGTTTAGGAATTCTCATTAAAGCCTTAGTGATGTTTCCCAACTACAAGCAAGCACCAGCAACTGACATTCTCACTCTGATGTCAGATCCTTATGCTAGTCCGTTGCGCGGACAACCTGCTAAATTGGAAGGTCAACTTATTGGTCGTGGTGATGCAGGTTACAAATTTGGTTCCGATCTCAAAATCCAAGATCGCAGTGGAATGCTTTATCTGCATTACGCCTCACGCTTTGGCCCTTTAGGCAATTTTCTGTTTGGTATGAAACGAGTGCAAAGTCTTATTGGTGAACAGGTTGGGGCTGTAGGTTGGTTCCGGCGAGGCGTTGCCCCTTGGATGGATTTGATCCAACTCCAAAGTCAAAATGGCACTATTGTCAACAGCTATCATCGCTTCTGGTCATTGATCCTGGGTGGTGGATTAATTACCCTGGGACTTTTCATGACTATGTTTTTAAGCAGATAGCTACTAGAGTATTTCAGATTTAATGTCTAAGGAGGTGGTTGATAACTGCCTCCATTTTTATTAGGACAAAAGTGTTGATGAGATTCTATTAAAAACTTATGTAAATCGATTTTAAAATTATATGAAAAAATCAACAAATAGCTGTATTGGAAGAAACATAATTATATAGATTTAAGCGAATCTTTTATAGCTTAAGGAGGGCCTGATGGTTACAGCAAGTAGACCAGAACAACAGGTAAAAATCGGTCCCACAAAGCTGCTGATTAATAATGAATGGGTGGAAAGTGTCAGCAGTAAAAGGTTTGAGACTATTAACCCTGCAACAGGCGAAGTAATTTGCGACGTATCCGAAGCAGATGCTCCAGATGTGGATAAAGCAGTCGCAGCGGCTCGTCAAGCTTTCAATCGTGGTGAATGGCGTCAGATGTCGGCTAGTCGTCGAGGTGAGTTACTTTACAAACTGGCGGATCTAATTGAGCAGAATCTAGATGAATTAGCGCGGCTGGAAACTCTAGACAACGGTAAACCACTGCATGATTCCCGTGGAGACATTGGGCTAGTTATTGCTTGCTATCGCTACTATGCAGGTTGGGCTGACAAGGTACAAGGTAAGACGATTCCTATTAATGGCCCATACTTCTGCTATACGCGCCATGAGCCAGTCGGTGTTGTCGGTCAAATTATCCCTTGGAACTTCCCGCTACTGATGCAAGCCTGGAAATTGGCACCAGCACTGGCAACAGGTAATACAGTAGTGATGAAAACAGCCGAACAGACGCCACTATCAGCACTGCGGATTGGCGAGTTGATGATTGAGGCTGGATTTCCTCCTGGTGTAGTCAACATTCTTTCCGGTTACGGGCCGACTGCTGGAGCTGCGATCGCTCACCACATGGATATTGACAAAGTAGCGTTTACCGGCTCTACCGAGGTTGGGCATTTGATTATGGAAGCTGCCGCTAAGAGTAACCTCAAGCGCGTGACTCTCGAACTCGGTGGCAAGAGTCCCAACATTGTCTTTGCTGATGCCGATCTGGACAAAGCCATTGAAGGTGCTCATGATGCTCTATTCTTCAACCAAGGACAGTGCTGTGTTGCTGGTTCACGGCTGTTCGTCGAAGAAAAATGCTATGACGAGTTCGTTGCCAAGAGTGTAGAACGTGCCAAAAATCGCGTTGTCGGCGATCCTTTCGATCCTAAAACCGAACAAGGGCCGCAGGTGGATAAAGATCAGTTCGACAAGGTGATGGGCTACATCGAGGTAGGAATGCGCGAAGGTGCGCAAATGTTATGTGGTGGCAACCGAGTTGGCGATAAAGGTTTCTTTATTGAACCAACTGTATTTACTGATGTTCGCGACGAGATGAAGATTGCCCAAGAAGAAATCTTCGGCCCTGTGATGAGTATCATTAAGTTTAAAGACGTTGATGAGGTGATTCAACGGGCAAATACTACCATGTATGGTCTTGCCGCAGGTGTATGGACGAAGGATATTACCAAGGCACACGCGATCGCTAACAATGTCCGCGCCGGTACTGTCTGGGTAAACTGCTTTGATGTATTTGATGCTGCTGCACCCTTCGGTGGATTCAAGCAATCAGGAATAGGCCGTGAATTGGGCGAGTATGGCTTGCAGCAATATACAGAAGTTAAGACTGTCACAATTAAATTGTGAGTTGGTTAGTAGGGGAGGCAGCGCGTTGCGGAGCCAGTGCGGTGGTGAGCCAGCGCTCTTGGTAGGGTTTCCCTCCGCAGGCGACTGGCGTAGACGCCGAAGGCGGCTTCTGTAAGTAAGGGTTCCCCGGCATAAAGGAGCCAGTGCGCCCTTGCGGGTTTCCCGCGTTGTAGCACCTGGCGTCAACTGGCGTCGGGTTCCCCCGGTTGTAGCGACTGCCGTGCGGGTTTTGCCGATAATTTTGACGTTCAAACCGAGAATTTATCTTCTAAACCCGCCCGTACAGTAGGGTGCGTTACGGCGTTAAGCCTAACGTACCGCTTAAATATATAAAAGGTTCGTTACTACCCAGGCTTGTGTGCTGCGAGAATCAAAAATAGCGGAATACGCTTTCGCCGCTCGTAAGTTTGCACGTCGTGAAAGTACTCGCGTTGCGGATGCGCCTCACGCAGATCTGCAATCATAAATCCAGCTTCTTGGAGGAGATGAAAATAGTCTTCGACCGTGCGGTGATATTTTTGCACCGTGCCACCAAGCCAATTGGTAACTCGCAGTCCGGTTGTGAAATAGTCATCGACGATCCAATCTTGGCGGGGCGTGCCAGATTTCCAACCGCGATCGCACGATGTAATCACGGGATGCTCAACCGAAAACACAAACCGTCCCGACGGGACGAGTGCATCAAAGACTTTGGTAAAAATTGGCACAAGGTCGGCGACATAATGTAGGGAGAGTCGTGCGATCGCCAAATCAAACGCTGCGTGCGGATATGTCCAATCCTCAATCGTCTGCTGAATGATTTGCTCGGAAGTGTCAGCAAGCGTTTGACGGGCAATTGCGGCCATTTTGTGTGAGCCTTCGACGCCAACATAGCTCGCCGCGCCCTGTTGGAGGAATTCGCGCCCAATTGCTGCATCACCACACCCAAGATCAAGGATACGTTTGTCAGTAATGAGTCCAATAAGATCCATCAGTACTGGCTTTTCAAGCGTTTCATTGGGTGTATCTGAGCGTTGACGATGTTGCATATAGGTTGCAAAAACCGCTTCATCGTCATAAAAATTTGGGCCTGCCTTCTCCATGTGAATCGCTACTTTATCACTCAACTTTTTGCAACTGCGCCACTAGAGGATCGATAATTTTTTGCCCCAAACTATCAAATTTAATTGCCAAAGAGATTTTTCTTCCTGAGCCAAATATGTGCGTTACTTCACCTTCGCCAAATTTTTTGTGAACAACCCGATCGCCTACTTGCCAATTTTCTCCAAAGCTTTGCTTGCCAACGGTGGTACGCTGCGAGGTACTTTTCCCAACACCTTTGGTATAAGCAATGGAACTTGAGCGATGAGTAGCTAACAATTCTTCGGGTAACTCATCTAGAAATTGCGATCGCATGGCGGGTTCACGATTTCCATACAGGCGGCGTTCGCGAGCATGGGAAATAAATAATCTTTCTTGAGCGCGAGTAATACCTACATAACACAAGCGGCGTTCTTCTTCTAAGGCGCTTGGATCATTCATAGAACGGTAGTTGGGAAATAGTCCTTGTTCTAACCCCACCAAAAACACCACAGGAAATTCCAGCCCTTTAGAAGCGTGTAAAGTCATTAATGAAACGGCTGTTTGTCCTTCTTTTAAGTTATCCAAGTCGGAACTGAGTGCGGTACTAGCAAGGAAGGCTTGCAGGGTAACTTCTTCGTTTTCTTCTTGAAATTGCAGTACCGCGTTAAACAATTCCTGGACGTTTTGCACTCTGTCTTCGGCTTCATCTGTTCCCTGATTGAGTAAATCTTGCACGTAACCAGAGTCTTCTAGCACTCCTTGGAGAAGTTCGGAAACTGGCAGTGTTTCTACTTGTTCTTGCCAGCGGCTCATCATCTGAGCAAAGTTATTCACAGACTTAGCAGAGCGCCCAGCTAATGTATTAACTGATGTCTCATCACTTAATATTTCCCACAAAGTTGTACCTAATTGTTGAGCAGCGCCGACTAGATTGTCGATTGTAGCTTTACCAATACCGCGACGAGGAGTATTGATAACTCGCAATAAACTGACTGTATCGGCTGGGTTAGCTAGAGCTCTTAAATAAGCTAGTACATCTTTAATTTCTTTGCGATCATAAAACTTCAAGCCTCCCACAACTGTGTAGGGAATTCCTAAGCGTACCAAAATATCTTCAAACGGACGAGATTGGGCGTTGGTGCGATAAAGGATGGCAAAACTACCCCAATCCAATTCTGGATTTTGCCGTTCTAAAGTGCGAATTTGATTAATCACAAATTCGGCTTCCGCCATTTCATCATCTGCTTTGTGAGAAAAAATTTGCTCGCCTGCGCCACGTGTTGCTTTGAGAATTTTATCTATTCGTTGGGTATTATTTTCTATTAGTTGGTTAGCTGCTTGCAAAATATTTTCGCAGGAGCGATAATTTTCTTCTAATTTCACCATCGTCCGGGTGTCTTCATCTGGCAAACCATCCCCAAAGTCTTGCTGAAAGTCAAGCAAGATGGTAAAGTCAGCCATTCTAAATGAGTATATTGATTGGTCAGCATCACCGACAACAAAAACTGAGCGATCGCGCCATTCCCAATTACTTCTTTTAGTTTCACCATGTGTTACCAACAGGCTAATCAAGTCGTACTGAGTGCGGTTAGTGTCTTGATATTCATCTACTAAAATGTGGCGAAACTTGTTATGCCAGTAACCCAATACCTGCTCATTTTGCTGAAATAATCTCACAGGCATGAGAATCAAATCATCAAAATCAAGGGCATTATTTTCTGCTAGTCTATCTTGATAGTAACTATAAACTTCTGAGATTACCCGTCCGCGATAGTTTGGTTGCTCTTTGGCAAATTCTTGTGGTGATAAACCTTGGTTTTTGGCGTTACTAATTGTGTAGCGTACAGAACGGGGTTCAAATTTTTTTTCGTCTAGATTTAGTTGTTTTGTGACAATTTCTTTGACAAGAGATTGAGCGTCTGATTCATCAAATATTGAAAAGTTACGATTCCACCTGCGCCCTTTTTCGTCTTGGTATTTTTCAATATCGAAGCGGAGAATCCGAGAAAATAAGCTGTGGAAAGTACCGCACCACAAGTCTTTAATATAAGTACGCCAAACTCGCGACTTGAGTTGGACTTGATCGTATTCTGGCAATAACTCAAAACGCTCACCAAATTCTGCGATCGCTAACCGTTCGGCAAACAACTTTTGAATCCGTTCTTTCATCTCCCGTGCGGCTTTGTTGGTAAAGGTAACCGCCAGGATATTTTCAGGATCGACACGATGTTCCAAAATCAGGTTAGCAATGCGATAAGTCAGTGCTCGTGTTTTGCCGGAACCTGCACCAGCAACAACTAATAAAGGGCCGCAAAAATGCTCAACGGCGCGGCGTTGACTGGGGTTGAGGTGACTAAGAAAGTCAATGGTTGCTGTCATGGATTCAAGGTTTACGTAAGACTAAGGCACCAGCCGCATATATCGCTTGGCGTTTAACTATTAAAGCAGCTATTGCTTAGGCTACACTATCCTAACGAAACTAGCTCAAGAAAGATTTTATGGATTTGTGAACAGATTGCAACGGTAATCTCTACACCAACAAGACAATAGATTTTTTGATTTTCGCTATACTACTAAATGTAAATATTGTAATACGTATTTTACGATTTCCTTAAAATTTTTGAGGCTGGCAGCCGAGTACATGAGAAAATAAATTCTACAAAATTTGGTTGCGGTGCATCAATCAACCGCTTTTAACTGTGTTGTTTTTGTTTTTGGAAGCAATACATAATATTTATGAACAAGTAATCAGAGAATAGTACTCAAGAGTCAGAAGATTTAGAAATGGATTCTGTAAGTAATTGGCGATCGCTTATTTTCAAACTTATTTAATCTCTTAAGTAAGAATTTGAAATGAACGATTAGCAAAGCGATAATTTAGACTCTAAATGCTCATAATTTTTCGCTCTTATATAAACCTTTTTATATAGTTACAATATCCTATGCATGGGGGACTTGACAGTGGAATTTGTTAACAACTTTTTCTTTTTAGGTAATTTTATTCCTCATGGACATTGTTATCTTTGGAAGCCGGAGTTAGTGGGACTACATATTTTATCAGATGCGATTATCACACTTTCCTACTACTCAATTCCCTTGACACTATTATATTTTGTCCGCAAAAGAGAAGATATACCATTTAAGAGTATTTTTCTTTTATTTGGAGCTTTTATTATTTCTTGTGGTACAACTCACATTATGGAAGTGTGGACACTTTGGCATCCTGATTATTGGTTGTCAGGTGCGATTAAGGCTTTCACAGCTATGATTTCTTTTTACACAGCTTTAACACTGATACCTTTAGTTCCCCAAGCACTTGCACTTCCTAGCCCTGAACAGTTAGAAGTAGCTAATCAAGCTCTACAAGAGGAAATTACAGAACGCAGGCGAGTAGAGCATGAGTTACGACAATACAAAGAACATCTGGAAGAACTGGTAAATCAGCGCACTGCCGAACTGGAAAAAACAAATGATAAACTCCAGCAAGAGATAATTCAACATCAGCAATCTCAACTCAAAATGGGGCAGCTACTGATAGAACTTAAAAGTGCAAATAAAGAATTAAATGATTTTGCATATGTAGTTTCCCATGATTTGAAAGCGCCATTACGAGGTATTAATTCTTTGTCAGAATGGCTATTAGCCGATTATACCGATAAATTAGATGCTGAGGGAAAAGAATTAATTAATTTGCTGATCCATAGAGTGCAAAAGCTACACAATTTAATTGAAGCAATTTTACAATATTCTAGAGTTGGGCGCATCAAAGAAACGATTCAAAAAGTAAATTTAAATGAGATAGTTAAAGAAGTTATCGAGCTTTTTCAACCTCTAGAAAATATTCAAATAGAAATAGCTAATCAATTACCTGTTGCCTATTTTGAGAAAACTCGCATAGAACAAGTTTTCCAAAATTTATTAAGTAATGCCATTAAATTTATGGATAAACCTCAAGGTAAAATAGTGATTGCTTGCATTGAAGAGAATAATGATTGGCAAATAAGTGTTACCGATAATGGCCCTGGAATTGAACAACAACATTTTGTCCGAATATTTCAAATGTTTCAAAAATTATCTGACAGTAAAGATTCAGATAGTACTGGAATTGGACTCGCTTTAGTGAAGAAGATTGTCGAGATGTATGGTGGTAAAGTGTGGGTAGAATCAGAGGTAGGACAAGGTAGTACATTCTTTTTTACTTTAAAGAAAGAGCTACCAAATAAAGTGGTGTAAAGGGAGAAAAAGCCAGAGGACAGAGGGCAGAAGGAACCTTTTTGTATTATGCCCGGAAAAATCTGTGAGGGCAGGTTTTACGGATAATATCTTTACTGAACTAACATTTTATTTGATAAACCTGCCCTTACCTAGAACAACTAACAACTTGTCCTCAAACAATTATATTTCGCAACACACCCAAAGATTCTACTTCTAATTCCACTACATCTGTTCGCTTCAACCATCGGTTTAATTCTAATCCACAACCATTACCCACTGTGCCAGAACCAATAAATTCTCCTGGATACAAGGTTTCATCTTTTGAGATGTAAGCGATAATTTCTTCAAAGGTGAAGTGCATACTGTTACTGTTACCTTGTGACCATTCTTCGCCGTTGACTTTAGCGCTCATTGTCAGATGATAGGGCTGTGGAACTTCGTCTGGGGTAACTAGATAAGGGCCGATCGCATTACCTGTGTCAAAATCTTTTCCTTTCGCCGGGCCGAGGCGACATTTCATCTCTTGAATTTGAATGTCACGAGCGCTAAAATCATTGAAAATTGTATAACCGGCAATATAGTTGCGTGCTGTTGCCTCAGTAATATTTCGTCCTGTTTTGCCGATAAATATACCAATTTCTAATTCGTAGTCTAGCTTTTGTGTATAGGCAGGCCAGTGTATCTTAGCATCTGTACCGACAACACTAAATGGATTTCCTTTGTAGTAAACTGGCGATTTATACCAGAATTTTGGTGGGCTAAATAGCGATCGCCCGCGTAACTTTTCTAGCCAAGTATCTAATTTAGCAAGCGGTGGCAAGTACCAGCCGATTACACTACGAGTTGCTTGGATGAGGTGCTTCTCAAACACCAAACAATCACGAAGCGATCGCGGTTGTGGCACCGGAGAGAGTAATTGAACATCACAAAGTGAGTAAGTAATTTCCGGTGGGCGTTGGGTACAAACAAAATTTATCACCTGCTCGGCTTCTTCTCGCGCTGCTTCTCCTGCATCAAGAAAAGCAAGCATATCAACAAAAAAGGGCGAGGAGCTACCTGCCATCATTTTTCTGCCAGCTTGCAAATTTACCACGGTGTCGCCATTTACAACCACGCCTACAGTTGGAGTAGCTTGAGGTTGAGAACAAGGTAAAAAAGTTACAAGTTTCATGATTCTATAATTGCTACCACCCGCGCTGGGCCAGCAGAACCATTTTTAACTTTTAATGGAAAAGCAGCCACCTTGAAACTATGGGGCGGTAGTTGCTCTAAATTAACTAACCGTTCAAGTTGGCAATATTCCTTATCTATGCCCACAAAATGAGCAGCCCAGAAAACATCCTTTCTCCCGGTTGCTTTCGCCTGTTTTGCCTGTACTGGTAGTGGTACATCCCAACCCCAAGAATCTATTCCCATCACTTTGATGTCTTGATCGATTAACCAGTGCGTCGCTTCTGCACTCACTCCACACCCATGAGTGAAATACTCTGGTGTTCCCAGTCGGCGATCGTTGCCAATTTGTATCAATACAATATCGAAAGGCTTGAGTTGATAGTCAATTTTTTCCAGAGCTAATTTCACATCCTCCACGGTAATTGCAGAACCGTCTTCCTTATGGCGCATATCTAAAACAACACCATCGCCGTAGCACCATTCCAAAGGCACTTGATCGATTGTCTTAGCAGGCTTGCCTCCGGAAGTAGGCGCATAGTGCCAGGGTGCATCCATGTGAGTTGTGCCATGAGTAGAGAGCTTGATGACATCATTAGCCCAACCCAGTTTGTTACGCAGATATTTAGGTGTAATTCCAAAAAGTAGCCAAATGGCAAATCTACCGAATTTATGATCCTGATAAGTGACTGAGTTACTAGCCCACCAAGGCGCCCAGCTTTTGTCATTTTGTAGCGTATCACTCAGATCGATGATTCGCATAATTTTTTATTGGAATTTTTCTAGTAATAACTTGGTGTCATTCTAGAAGTTATTTATTTGCTAAATAATAAGATAAGTTACGACTATTAATCTGACTTAAAATATAAAATTTGCTGCCGCGATCGCTGCTACTGGAATCAAAATATTATCAACTTCTTTGGGGCTAAATCCTTCAACAAATGTAGCAATTAACGCAATTATCAAAATCCGGTTAATATTTAATTCGCTAGGTAAAATTAGCCAAACAAAAAATATACTAGCAATAAAAGCAGAAATAAACATCGTCAGGCTTCCTTCCACAGTTTTAGTGCTCAAAATTTGGTATTTCCATCTGCCATATCGAGAGCCGATAATTGGCGCAAAACCGTCACCCCAACCAAGACTCGCCATTGCTACAATACCTGGAAAAGCTTTATACCAAACCGTACCGCAAATAATTGCTACAATTACGAAATAAAGCGGGCCTTTCAGAAGTTCGCGGCGATCGCCCGTGCGAGTCATAGTTTTTACAGCTTCATCATCAGGACTAGCAAAAAATCCTTTTAGGATCAGAAGAATAAACCAGACTACGAAAATCGTGACATTTAAATATTTAGACCAATGTAAATCGTTATAAAGTGGTAAAAATACAATAATTGAGCCAGCACCAATGTGCGTAATTTTGCGACTAATATCCTGTGATAAACCAAAACGTGTAACGCAGAAATTCATCAACGCCACTAGCCCGAAAACATAAATAAAAGTTAGTAGTGTGACAAGTAGATTGCCCACCAATGGGCTAAAACTTGAGGTAAAAAATAACATAAAGATTTACTCTCAAAAAAGCCGTAGCAGATAACACCCTTGGCAGTTAACAATCAAAGAATATAACAAAAATGACCCCACAAGATAATATACAACTCATTCAGCAGATTTTTGCCGCTCTTGGCAAAGGTGGTGTTGTGTTAAGTGCATATTTTTGATGTGATTTGTCATGAAAAATTTTCTGTCAAGCGCTCAATGCACCGCATTGTTTGGCGGTGCGTTAGGCTAAAGCCATAACACACCCTACTGGCGTGGCAAGGCTAAAAGGGTACATTAAACATCTTGCACTCATTCTATTTGCAAATAAATCGAACACAGATGGACACAGATGGACACAGATTTTATCGGTGTTTATCTGTGTCCATCTGTGGTTGTAATTAATCTAGATCGTGATTGCTGCAAGAAGTCTATTATCTTAGCAGTAAAGTTCTACTCATAGATTGCGACTACGAGCCTTTTCTATCGCATCATTATATAAGTATGACTATCTGCTTCATTTTTCATATCTTCTCCTTTACGAAAAAACTGTTGCAAAATCTTTCCTGGTTCCCTATCCCAAGTGTCGATATGCTCATATATCAAACCATCTTTGTTAAGTTTATATGTGGAATATCCATTGAAAAAAATACGTGCTTTCCAGGGAAGGCGTAACACGCCACGTACCGTCCATTTTGCCAAAATTATATCTTCATCTGACTGACACACATCATGTAAATCAAAGTAAATTTTCGTAAAAAATAAGCGAGCGTGAAATCGCAAAGTCCAAAAGATAATGCGATAATTAATTTTCCCTTTAAATGTATTGACTGGATCTCGAAAATATATATCTTTTGTATAAATATTGTAGGAAATATCTTTTTCAAAAAGTGTGGGTAAATCTTGTTTGAGAGTCTTGATTACCCGTTCCACTTGCAATTGATAATCCACGCTTATTTTCCTCTAAAAAATATTTCTGAAAATCCTCAGCCCACGTTGTAAAATTGAATCAGAAGCTATTTGAGTTGTACTAGCTTGATTCAAATCTGCCAGGGATGGAAAGGTAGCTGATTGAGCATAAGGGCCTTGTCGCAACAAATTTGCTAAGGCATTGTTATTTTCTCGTAGCCCTTCATAAAAGAAGAAAACTTCCCCTGGAATTCCACAAGCACGATTGTAGTTAACTACTTGCAACAAGTGTTCTGGATTCATGCAGTAAGAACCTATTTTCATCAGAATTCCTGGTGCTAACTTTGGTCGTATCCTAGCGAATAACTGCTCGTTTAATATCTTATTAAGTTCATTTTTGTAGCTGAGGAAATCACGGCGATAAATTTGGGGATGGAACATATCTACTAAACCTCTTCCCATCCATGTTCGGGAATCTTGTAAATATTCTTGGTATCCCCAATCTGGTAGATTAGGGGTCATGGATATTAATAAATTGGGATTGACGGCTTTAACTGATTGATAGACGCGAGCTAGAAATTCCGTGAGAATATTAGCACGCCACTGTAGCCATTGAGGATCTTTGGAATTTTGGGGGGGATTTTTACCAAACTGCTGGCGGTAGCGTTCCATTGTTGTGCGATCATAACCTCCTTCACAAGGTAGTGCAGGTAAGCGATCGTCTCCTTGGATGCCGTCAACATCGTAGTTTTGCACAACTTCCAAGATTAAATTCAACATGAAATTTTGCACTTCAGGGTTGAGAGAATTTAACCACTCAAAGCCATTTTTCTCCAACAGCTTGCTATGACAGTCACGGGCTGCCCATTCCGGTTTTTTCGCTAATAACTCCCCGCCATTCATCTTGTAGGAACTGGCAAATCCATATTCAAACCAGGGTATGACTTTGAGATTAACTCGATGTGCTTGGGCAACAATTTCTGCTAGAGGATCGCGCCCGGCAGATAAAGGCTCAATTTCAATGCCAAATGTCTGCCGCATGACTTGACTAGGGTAAAGTGTCGCTCCCCTACCCCAAACAACGGGGAAGACAACATTAAATCCAGTTTCAGCAAGAAAATCCATCGCTTCAGCAATACGCTGCTGTGAACGGAGAACCTTACTGTCGGTGGTTGTGAGCCAAACGCCCCGTGTTTCGATAAGTGTCATGTGTAAATAGCAGAAAACTTTTAAGTAAAAGGCAGGAGGCAGACGGCAGAGAGAAGTTTGATCGGAGCAAACCTCCGCTCAAAGCTTCGGAGAGGCAGAAGGAAAAAAGCTTATCCTGTCTAGTTTCTGGCGATAAGCATTTTACTTTTAGTTACGTACACCTACTTAACTGGTGGCAAACTGACGGTAGCGCGCCTGAACTACCATATAAACGCCATAAGCAATCAAGCCTAAAGCTACAATACCTAAAAGCCAAGGGCCATAAGGTTGTTGGGCTAGCGTCTGTAATGCCTGATCTAAACCTCCAGCTTCACTGGCATCTGATTTAGTTGCAGCTTAAATCAAAAACCAACCAATAATGCAGAATACAACTCCTCTTGCTGCTGCACCAAATTTGCAAATAAACATTACCCAATTTCGTTCTTTTTTACTTAATTCTGATATGTTAAGTTCTTTACGAATTTTATTACTAAAAGCTTTATAAAACTGATAAAACCCTAGACCAATTATAAATGCTCCTACAATTCCAATTAACCATTGACCAAAAGGTTGAGAAAGTACACGTGCTGTCCAATCTTGAGTAGAGTTACTATTTTCATTCCCTCCAGTGCCAAGAGCAAGTTTTATTGCCGTTAAGGCTATACCAGCATATATAAAACCATTGATGGCATAACCAGCTCGCTGTGCCAAACCTTTGGCATCCGTGCCTTTATTATCTGGATCTTTTATTGCCTCTACAAAGCGCCAAATCACATATCCAATTAAACCAATAGCTATTAATAACAGTAAAAATTGACCAAATGGTTGATTGACAATTTCTCGAAGAGCGCCTTGAGGATCGGTAGTTTTACCGCCACTTCCCGTTGCCGCCTGTAACGCCAGTATTCCAATAATACCGTAAACTACACCTTTAGATATATAACCAAATTTAGCGAGTCGCTCTATCCAAGCTGAGGGTTGATGTATTAGTTGTTGTGCCATATTATTCTTATTTTGTTATTATGTATACCTTTAGCAATAATCACCGACAAATTTCATCTTTCTCAGGGATAATTGCGTGATTAAATCTAAAAAAAGGAGAAATTTTAGAAATTTTTATAAAGAATATATTGTGTATTAGACAATAAAACTAAACTTTTGTATGCCTTAAATCTTCAAGTTCAATTATTATGAAGTACTAAGAGTTCATGATTATTTATCTAGTAGGGTAGATAAATTATGTCTGTACAAGTGACTTGGAAGCACGATTATATCATCACCAATGGAGTGAAACTGCATTACGTCACTCAGGGAGAAGGGCCATTAATGCTGATGTTGCATGGTTTTCCTGAATTTTGGTATTCGTGGCGGCATCAACTTCCTGAATTTGCTAAATATTTTAAGGTCGTTGCTGTTGATTTGCGTGGCTACAACGATAGCGATAAGCCAAAACAGCAATCTGCTTATGTAATGGATGAATTTATTAAAGATGTTGAGGGATTAATTAAGGGGTTAGGATACGAAAAGTGTGTTTTGGTTGGACATGATTGGGGAGGAGCGATCGCTTGGTGTTTTGCTTATGCTCATCCAGAAATGATAGAGAAATTAATTGTTCTCAATATCCCTCACCCTGCCAAATTTAGCGAAGGTTTACGCACTCCCCAGCAGTTGCTCAAAAGCTTTTATATGTTTTTATTTCAACTGCCTTGGCTACCGGAACTAGTGATACAATCGGCAGACTATCAAGCGATTGAAACTGCTTTTAAAGGTATGGCAGTGAACAAAAGTACTTTTACCCAAGCGGATATCGACGCTTACAAAGATGCAGCAGCCAAACGTGGTGCTTTAACAGCAATGTTGAACTATTACCGTAATGTTTTTCAACAGAAAATACTCAATCCGAATTGGGGCATTCTAGAAGTACCAACGTTAATGATTTGGGGAGAGAATGATACCGCGCTAGGAAAAGAACTCAGTTACGGTACAGAAGCCTATGTGAGAGACTTACAAATTAGGTATATTCCTAATTGTAGTCATTGGGTACAGCAGGAAAAACCTGAATTAGTTAATGAATATATGCGTGAGTTTTTAGGGCTTTAAACAATGTCTATGGCTCCTTGGCGAAGTGCGATCGCCCGCGCTCTCCATCAAAATCGCAGCCTTGTTTATGCCCGCTATTTGCAGCTAGCAACGGTAAGGGCAAATGGTTGCCCAGCTAATCGTACTGTGGTGTTTCGCGGCTTTCTAGAAGATACCAACAAGCTCAAATTTATCACCGATGCCCGCAGCGAAAAAGCCGAGCAAATCCACCAGCAACCTTGGGCTGAAGTTTGCTGGTACTTTCCCAACACACGCGAGCAATTCCGCATTACTGGCTGCTTAACTCTTGTAGGAAGCGATAATTCTCAATCAACGCTGCAAGTAGCTCGCAATATAACCTGGCAAAAACTAAGTGATGCGGCACGTTTACAATTTACTTGGCCTGATCCTGGTAAACCAAGAATAGAGGATCAAGCTGCCTTTGCACCACCTCCACCAGATCCTATGCAGCCACTATCAAATTTTTGCTTGTTGTTGCTTGCTCCAATACAAGTAGACCATTTAGAATTGCGTGGTGAGCCGCAAAATCGCTGCCTATACTGTTACGATGAGCAGCAAGGATGGTCGATTGAAGCTATTAATCCTTGATGAGTTACTTAATTCGTGTAAATTGACGCGGGGAATGAAGAGGACACGGGGAATTGTTCTCTTTGCGTCACCACGTCTAATTGTCGCCGCGTCTTTCTTAAATCCCAGCCCCATCTAGAAACTGTTGAATTGCCTTATCTCTAATATTGCAAGCAGGAGCATTTTTTTGTGTGTCACCTTCGTTGCAATTCAATATACCTACTAAAACAGGAGTGGTGGTTGTCGGCTGGCGTTCTTGTAAGGTTTGTACTTGTTGTTCTAGCAATTCCAGGCGATCAACTAAAGCGCGAATTACTTCCGCTTCTGAATCTGGTAAGTTATTGTGTTCTAGGGGGGCAACCCGCACTCCAGAACGATAAATAATACGACCGGGTATACCTACTACAGTGCAATTAGAAGGTACATCCCTCAGAACGACAGAGCCAGCGCCGATGCGGACATTGTTGCCAATTTGAATATTACCCAGCACTTTTGCTCCTGCACCCACTACAACGTTTTCACCTAAAGTAGGGTGCCGCTTTCCGCTTTCTTTACCAGTACCACCGAGAGTGACACCTTGATAAATTAGGGCATAATCTCCGACGATCGCTGTTTCACCAATCACTACTCCCATTCCGTGGTCGATAAAGACACTCTTACCAATCGTAGCGCCAGGGTGAATTTCAATTCCCGTCAAAAACCTAGCGATATGGGAAATCAGGCGAGGGATGAAGGGAATGCCAATACTGTAGAGCCAGTGAGACAGGCGATGAAACAGCAGAGCTTGCAAACCGGGGTAGCAAAATAATACTTCTAGCCAGTTACGAGCAGCTGGATCACGTTCAAATATAATGCGAAAGTCAGCAATAAGTGTAGACAGCACGCTTCTTGTACCCTCGTTGTGCCAAACAAGCTACACTCTATCTTAACGTTATCGGTGCAACGTCTAACTATTGTTATAGATAGTAGTTAGTAGGAACGGGTTTTGTTGATTAACTTTCGGTTCAAACCGATAACTTATCTTCTAAACCCGCACGGGCGCGCTGCCTCCTGTACTACTAACCCTCCGGGTTCGCCAGTCACCTGCGGAGGGAAACCCTCCCGCAGTGCTGGCTCACCACTAACCACTATCTCTCCTGTACAGAAAGCGTATAGTCTCGCTTGACTCCAGGATTAAAGGTTGCTACCCAAATATGATAGGTTCCTGCTTTCCAGTCAGTATCTTCTATGCTGGCATCCTTACTTTTGCCAGTGTCATCACCGCAACGAATTGTTTTTTTATCTGGCCCCTGGACAAGTATAGTGGTATCGTAGCCGCCACTATTAACTTGTATTTTTAGATGAGAAAAGCTTTTTTTCAAAACCAAGATGTGATCTGGAGTAGGAGCGGCAAAACCAATACAAGCATTTTTATGGCGATCGCGGTTACTAATAGCTGATAGAGAATAAGAACCGCCTGTATAGCCTGTCATTGTCCCTTTTGTTTGCTCAAAACCTGGTAACAACGTTAACGTACCAAAATTAGCTGGGTTTGCTATTGCAGGTATAGGCACAACAATTGAAAATACAGCTAAAATCAAGCCCCTACCGAAAAGCAGTCGGGGGCAACGTTTGGTCATAGTAACTTTTTATAAATAGAATTAATGTAGCTTTATATACAGAGAATAACAGGTAGATTTGCTAAGTTTTTAGATTCTGTGACACATTGAAATGTGCCACAATTGCAGTTTCTTTAAGTTAGCAAGAGTGCAGAGGAGAAAAATGGACTATTTTCTCCTCATCTGTTGCTTTTAACCTCACAACCGATCAAACTGTAAAAACACACCGCCTTTGAACAATTCCGTATTGTCGCCGTAACTACTTACCGTGAGCGATCGCAAGTTTTGGAAAAAAGGTTTTGCTACTATTTTCAAGAGTTTGAGAATTGGTAGTTGACTTTCTAGTATCTGTTGGCTTTTTGTCCAGTCAAGATAGACGTAGCCTTGATTTGGTTGGGGAATAGCAGCGATACTATTTTGGAAAGTCCGATTTTTAATTAAGGAATTGTTTTTGGCATTGAGGACTTCATCCATTGTCTCTAGGTTAGAAGCGAAAATTTCGTAATTACCCTGAGTGGTGTGTATTCCGTATACTTTTGTCTCAACGGTGTATTTGCTTTTTTCTTGAGTATCGGCAACTTTCGCAGCTTTGAGTTGTGTCCATGCCGAAATTTTTTGCTTGTCTAAGTCAAAAGTATTCAGTGATAGCCCATTTGAGGAAGCGATCGCATCCAAATGGGAAATTCCTGGGGGTGCAGCCTCAGTTTTTTCTGCCACAAAAATCCAGTCGGGTTTTGTTTGCTCTGGGCGAGGTAGCAATGCGATCGCGTATTCTCCTTGTACCCAGCTAAAAATATCTTCTTTTAAGTTGATATTCCAGCGTTTTTGTGCATCGCTTAATGGTTGTACCAATCGAGATAAACTTTCTTTTCCTGATCCAGAGATGGCAGTTGCCACTTGTTGCCAGAGTTGAGCTAAGTTGCTATTATCCAAACTACTCAAATTCTCTCCGGCGATTGCTAACCCTGCTGAAGCCGGAATATACTGTAATGCGCCACTAGCTTTAGATAATGGCTGTAATGGGGGTGAAGTTTCTCCTTGTCCCAAAAAAGTAGTTTCTGCAACTAATTCCTTATTATTAGGTAAAACCAGAGAAATTAGTTCGCTATCATAGGTTACTGTTTCTGGCAGTTTTAACCCTTGCCATTGTGCTACCAGAGGAAGATTCAAGAAAGCTACTGCTAGTGAACCTTTGGGAAGTTGTTTGATTGCTTGCTGATATTGGTTAGAGTTTGTCAAATTCAACTCAGCAGCCTGAACATTATTAATCGCCTCTCGCAGCACTTTTGGATCGTTAGCAAACAAGACAAAGCGATCTCCTACCGCAGCCCCAGCCAGCACCTGATCTGGCTGAGATTTATCAGCAATCAGTTTTACGCCTTCATATTGTTCCACTGTTAAATTTGTCCCAGCTATTGCCCGTTTGGAAAATAACAAATCCACAAACTCGCGACTTTTTTCTGGTTTATTAGTTGCTAGCGCCATCAAGTACCCTGGCTGGAGTCCGTTTTCTGGATCGCGATCAATGTCTGGGGTGTTAACAGCCAAAGTAATTTCGTTCCCCAACCAAGGTTGAATATCTTGTTTGTAATCAATACCAGTATTAGCGAGTAAGCTGCTTTTAAGCTTGGAAATTTCTCCATTACGTTCTACAGACTGTAATTTATCTGGATTTACCAGCATCGATAGCATTACTGGCGCTTGTTTAGACACAAAAATTGTGGCTTTGGGCTGCGTGGCAGTTCCGCCTCCAAGAGGATTGTTACCGAAGGAGTTAGTGCAACCAGTAATACCAATTGATAGCAGCATAGTTAAACTAGCTGCTAACAAACGAAATAATAAACCTTGCTTCATAATTTTTTTCACATAAACTACCTGGGGTAGTGCTTACACCCAAAAATATTAAACCGCCTTCTTCTACACCAAAAGCGGTTTTCATCCGAAAACTTTGTTCACCTTAGAAAATAAAGCAAATATTAAGTAGGTGGGCATAATTAAATGTAAAATGCCAAAGTCTGAAATCTCAGCAAGAAAGGGCTTTTACCCTTCGGGTTCGCCACTTGACGCCAGGTGACGCCAGGTGCTTCAACGCGCTTAACCCGCAAGGGCGCACTGGCTCACCTTCTGCCATCTAGCTTGAAAATGGGTGTGGGGGTGTAGAGGTGTAGGAAAAGTCAAATTTTCACGCCCTCCTTGTGTGATTTAATCACATGACCTTCTGCCCTCTGCCTTCTACATTATGCTAATGGCACTGAATGTATATGCTCATGTCAACGTGAAGATTTTCTGCGAACATAAATAATATCTAGGAAATCTCTCAGATTGTTTACAAAAGCTTCATGACAGGTAAATCTTTTGGTCAATTCATTACCCAGATTAGTGTAGAAGAACTTGCTCAACGCTTATCAGCAGGTGAGCCGAGCCTTCAGTTGGTAGACGTGCGCGAACCACAAGAAGTAGCGATCGCTTCTCTTGAGGGCTTTGTCAACCTACCTCTTAGTCAATTTGCTGACTGGGCAGATCAAATCCAAACCCGCTTCGATCCTCACGCTGAAACCTTTGTACTCTGTCATCACGGCATTCGTTCTGCTCAGATGTGTCAGTGGCTTATTGATCAAGGATTTACAAATGTTAAAAATATTGCTGGTGGTATTGATGCTTATTCAAACTTAGTCGATCCTTCCATTCCTCAGTATTAATCGGGAATGACGAAAGCAGCTTGATTTTGCTATTCTGGACTTAAGACAATATTAATTCAAGATTCTAAGCGGAAATACTTAGCAGCACTTGATTTATAAATACTTTGTCCATCCGCTGTTGAATCTACTTTTGCGAGAATCCGCCAAACTAATCACTAAAACCTGCCTACTTGGCACTCTCATACAAATAATACGTAAATTGCAAATACTGTAACTTCTTAATTTGGAGAACACTTTTTGCTAGAGGTAAAACAGTCACTTTGTTTTTACGTATTCCAAGATACCTTCTAAATTTGATATCTTGCTTAACTAATTATTAATGGTTATTGCAATCATCTGATAAACTTTTCATTTTTCAAAAATTGATTTAAATTTAGCTTCGATAATTACTCGCCATGCAAGTCCAGCTAACAAATCGACAACAACACATACTCTGGGCAACAGTACGTCATTATATCGCCACGGCAGAACCTGTTGGTTCCAAAGCTTTAGTTGAGGAATATAACTTGGGTGTTAGTTCAGCAACGATTCGCAACGTGATGGGTGTGTTAGAAAAAGTTGGACTACTTTATCAGCCCCACACTTCTGCGGGCAGAGTACCTTCCGACTCTGGTTATCGCATTTACGTTGATAAGCTGATAACACCTTCTGACACTTTAGCACGGCAGGTAGAAGATGCACTGCAACACCGCCTCAAGTGGGAAGATTGGAGTTTGGAAGCTCTATTGCAAGGAGCAGCTCAAATCTTAGCAACCTTGAGTGGTTGCATTAGCTTGATTACCATGCCGCAGAATGTGAGTGCTCAACTACGACATCTACAATTGGTGCAGATTGAATCGGGAAAGGTAATGTTGATTGTAGTAACGGATAGTTACGAGACACATTCGGCATTAATGGATTTGCCACCAAAACGACAAGAAAGACAACTCGATCTAGAGGTAATAGATCGGGAGTTGCAAATTGTTTCCAACTTTCTAAATAATCATTTGCGGGGGCGTAGTCTCCTAGAAATAGCTAACCTAGACTGGAGTCAGTTGGATCGAGAATTTCAGCACTACGGCGAATACTTAAAAGAGTCACTAGCAGAATTTAGTCGTCGGAGTTTGACACCAAACACTACACAAATAATGGTTCGCGGTGTCTCAGAAGTGCTGCGGCAGCCAGAATTTTCGCACCTCCAACAAGTGCAAGCAATTATCCAACTCTTGGAAGAAGAACAAGAACAATTGTGGCAATTAATAGTTGACGAGCCAGAGGTAGAGGAAGTTGGTAAATCACGAGTGACAGTTCGGATCGGTTCAGAAAATCCTCTCGAACCCATACGTACTTGTAGCTTAATTTCTTCTACCTATCGTCGTGGTTCAGTGCCTGTAGGTAGTGTAGGCGTTTTGGGGCCAACACGTTTAGATTATGAAGGAGCGATCGCAGTCGTAGCCGCAGCTGCTGATTACCTATCGGAAGCCTTGAGTCAATAATCTTGTATCCCTATTTTCACAGCATGAGATGCTTCACTTTTTTAAAGTGTTGAAATCATCAATTGTAATGCGTTAAAAATTATAACTTTAGTATGAATTATTTATTTTGCCAGCTTCAGTAAAATAAATCTTCATGCAACAAAAAACTGTATTTTGGTTAATCTGGCTAGGATTGATCACCTATGCCTTTGTATTTTCTCCTCCCAATCAACCTGACACATTCGAGTTGATTAAAAATCTTTCTACGGGGCAATGGCAAGGTATTAATCCGCTTGTTATTTCACTATTCAACATTATGGGCGTTTGGCCTGTAATTTATAGTGAAGTCATATTTATAGATGGTAGAGGGCAAAAAATCCCTGCTTGGCCTTTTGCTGCTCTATCTTTCGTCGTCGGAGCCTTTGCTCTGCTGCCCTACTTAGCTCTACGAGAACCAAATACACAGTTTTCTGGGCAAAAGAATACTTTTCTAAAGCTACTAGATTCTCGCTGGATTGGTGTGGTTTTGACTATAGGCGCGGCTATTTTAGTTGGCTATGGATTAGGGCAAGGAGATTGGAATAATTTTGTACAGCAGTGGCAAACCAGCCGCTTCATTCATGTGATGAGCTTAGATTTTTGTCTACTTTGCGCATTATTTCCTGCATTACTGGGAGATGATATGGTGCGTCGTGGGTTGAAAAATCCTCAAATATTTTGGTTGGTGGCACTGATTCCACTTTTCGGCCCGTTGATGTATCTATGTATACGTCCATCTTTACCAGAAGCGAGTTCAGAGCTGTTACCCAGTTAGAACAACTGTATAAACTCATAATTATGACTAGAAGAATAACACTTTGGTCGCTGTGGGCTGGATTTATTGCTTATGTTTTGTGGTTAGCTCCACCTTTTGATCTAGAAGCCACAGTTACGCTACTAAAAAATATCTTCACCCTGAATTGGACAGAGGTAAATCCCGTTATCCTGTCACTATTTTCTCTGATTGGCATCTGGCTATTTATTTATAGCGCCCTTCTGTTTGTTGATGGCAGAATGCAAAAGACTCCTTTTTGGCCTTTTGCTTTAGCAACAGTAGGAGCAGGAGTAATTGGTTTGCTGCCTTACTTGGCATCTCGCGAACCCAATCAAGAATTTTCTGGACAAAAAGATGCTTTTTTACAGTTGTTAGATTCTCGCTTTTTTGGTGTCATCCAGAGTTTAACCACTATTGGCTTATTTGCCTATGCTGTGATTTTTGGCGATTGGGCAGGTTACTGGCAGCAATTTTTGGGCGATCGCTTCATTCATGGCATGAGTTTGGCATTTTGCTTGTTCTGTCTGTTATTCCCAACTGTTTTGGGTGATGATATGGCACGGCGCGGCTTGAATAACCTCCAACTATTCTGGGCTGTAGCGTTTTTACCGTTATTTGGCCCTCTTATCTATCTTTGTCTGCGTCCTCCATTACCGGAACCTAGTATTCAAGTTAGGCAAGCAGAAAATGCCTATTAGGATAATACATTACAAAGCAAAATACTAGTGAAATTGTGCCTATAACTTTGATGCAAAAAAAACCAATTATCATTGCACATCGAGGCGCAAGCGGTTACCGTCCAGAACATACACTAGCTGCTTATGAATTAGCGATTGAGATGGGTGCTGATTTCATTGAACCAGACTTAGTTATCACTAAAGATGGTATTTTAATTGCTCGTCATGAAAATGAAATTTCTGAAACAACAGATATTGCTGTTCGTCCAGAATTTTTAAGTCGTAAAACTCTCAAGATTATCGATGGGGAAGCCAAAATAGGCTGGTTTACTGAAGATTTTACTCTGGCAGAAATTAAAACATTAAAAGCGAAAGAACGAATTCCCCAATTGCGTCCTCAAAATACAAAGTTTGATGGACTTTTAGAAATTCCTACCTTGCAGGAAGTTATTGATTTAGCAAAGCGTAAAAGTATAGAAATAGGACGCGTTATTGGAATTTACCCAGAAACTAAGCACCCAACTTACTTTCAATCGATTGGTTTGTCGCTAGAAGATACTCTGATCGAAACTTTGCAGGCTAATGGGTATGAGGAAAATAATGCACCTATTTTTATTCAGTCCTTTGAGGTGAGTAACCTTAAATACTTATCTACAAAAACTGATTTACCCCTAGTACAACTGCTTAATATTAGTGGTAAGCCTTATGATTTTATAGTGAATAGCGATACTCGAATCTATACAGATTTGGTAAAAATAGAAGAATTAAAGAAAATTTCAAGTTATGCTCAAGCTATTGGTATTCATAAAAATTTACTTGTGCCTAGAGATAATAACGGTAAATTATTATCACCAACATCTTTAGTTAGTGATGCTCATGCGGCTAATTTGCTAATCCATGCATGGACTTTCCGCAATGAAAATTTATTTTTGCCACAGGAATTACAAGAAAATCCTCAAGGAGAGTATGAACTGTTTTTTAATTTAGGAATTGATGGTGTATTCAGTGATTATCCTGATACGGCTATTTCTGTTTTTCTAAATATGAAATAAAGTTTTTATTTTTCTAATTTATTTAAGAGCAGAAATTAAATAAGAATTTTAAGAAGGTGGAATTTGAATTAAAAATTCTGTACCCCCTTCTGTCAAGGCAATATACTGCAATGTTCCACCATGATTCTCGGTAATAATTTGATAACTAATTGAAAGCCCTAATCCATTTCCTGCTTCCTGAGGTTGAAGAGGGAAAAAAGGTTGAAATATTTGACTAGGTACTAAATCTTTCATTCCTATGCCATTATTTGCAATCCTAATTGTTACTTGCTGTTTATCTATAGTAGTAGTTATACGAATCTGAGGATAAATAATTTTTGTATTGTATTCTAGGCATATAGATTCATCCAAAGACTCGATCGCATTTATGAGTAGATTCATAAAGACTTGATTTAGTTGTCCTGGATAACATTCTACTTTTGGTAAATTACCATACTCTTTGATAACTTGAATAGCGGGGCGTTTGGGCTTGGCTTTCAAGCGATGCTGTAAAATCATCAGAGTTACTTCTAATCCTTCATGAATGTCAACAGCTTTTTTTCGCTCTCCATCCGCTCGTGAAAAGTTTTGTAGAGATTGCATAGTGCTACGGATACTATCCGTTCCTACTTTCATTGAAGAAATCAGCTTCGGTAAATCTTCTAGAATATGAACTAGATCCATTGCTTCTATTTTTTCTTCAATATCATTTCCTGGGTAGAAAAATTTTTTTTGGTAAAGATGAATCAATTTAACAAGTTCTTCAACATAATTACTAGCATGATATAAATTAGTGGAAATCAGTCCAATAGGATTGTTGACTTCATGGGCAATACCAGTAACCACTTGTCCTAATGAGGAAATTTTTTCACTTTGTACCAGTTGTAACTGAGTTTTTTTAAGTTGCTCTAAAGCTAGAGAAAGTTCAGCAGTTCTTTCTTGTACTCTTTTTTCTAGTTGCTGCTTTTGTTCATCTAACTCTAAATTTAATCTTCGCATTTTTAAATGTAATTTAACTCTAGCTAATACTTCTTCTTGTTGAAAGGGTTTAAGAATATAATCAACAGCACCTAAGGTTAAACCTTTAATTTTCTCTTCTATCTCTGAAAGTGATGTAATAAAAATAATTGGAATATCTCTGGTTGATAAGTCTGTTTGTAAAAGACGGCAAGTTTCAAAACCATCTAATTTTGGCATCATCACATCTAATAAAATCAAATCTGGTGGATGATTTTTAACCTTTTCAATTCCATTGATGCCGTTTCTCTCAGCCAAAACTTTATAGCCTGCATTACTTAAAGTCGTATATAAAACTTCTATATTAGTGGGACTATCATCAATTACTAAAATAGTCTCATCATAATTTTTTTCTGCTTCTTTAATGACTGAAGTCATGTCTTTTTGATTTTTAGTACCGATCTGCTTATATATTTCCCAAATTACAACTCAAAATTGAAATCATTTGTTTCCAGCTGTTTTCCCTGTAAGAGTAAATCTGCCCCCTACAGCACAGAGACAGCAACTCATCACCCTCCTACCCTCGTTACTAAGTTGAACTTAGTAATCACACAACAAAGTATGATAGGACTTACGCAAAATCCCTCTCAAATCCTCTAGACTTTTTACCCTCAGTCTTCTCTGCAGTTTATTATTCCATAGCTCGTGCGTAAGTCCTGTATGAAAGAGGATTTTTCCCTACACCCTCTCTCAAGTCAGCCATTCACGCTCGGTTTTGTCACAACCAAGTATGAAAATACCTCTTTCTGTTCCCTGTTAAGAGTTCCCTTTTTTCTAGCTAGATGTCAGTTTGCTCTATTTTTAAATGCTGCCTCGGTGGGATTTTAGTAGTTGGTAGCATCAAGATTTGATATAAGCTGTCTACAATTGGTAGAGTAATCTGAGTCTTAGGAATGGAAAAATGAGAGTTTGGCTGGCTTGCTTTTTAGTGTTATTTGCCTTAGCGCAACTGTTTGATTGGATGGAAGAATTGAAGCTACCCTTACCTATTTATATATTAGGTGGTGCTTTTTTAGCTGTTGCATCCAACTACGATAAGCTTTTTGGAACTTATTTCAGTGATATTACTGATACAAGCATAGAAGCGCAACTAGAACACCAGCAATTAGATTTATCACCTCAACACACTGCTTCTGTTTCTTTACCAGAATCTGAAGTCAAAGAGTAACTTGCTTGATGGTTAATAGCAGGCAGTTTTAACAAGTATGCATCCAATGACAAAATCTTCCTATACCTATACATTGACTAAGGCTTGCTGAATTTAAAGATTTTTTGTAAGTATATTTACGGAATTAATGCAACTTTGATCTAAGAATACTTTGGAATATTACAACTAAATACAGCAAGTAATAACTAAAATTCTTTAAGTAGAGAAAATAATTAAGGAAGGGAATGGTTTAAATAAACATTACGTGAGCTGTTAAGTTCTGTCGTTAGGATCTTGAAAACAAAGAAAAAGTCAAGGAGACAGCCCCCTGACTAGATTTCATTTATGTTCTACAACACACAACCACACATAACTAGTGAGGTCTACAACTATGTTAAATAAATCATATGCCTTTAGTCCATCAATTGATGCTTTTATTTTTGAAACCGCGAAAAGAGCGATCGCACAAACACCCAAAATAATTACGTAGAAGTAGGAACTTTGCTGTTTGAGTCTTATCTTCAGCAAAATAAATCATTAAAATAAGATAAAATTGATGCTATTTAAGCAAATTTCTGAAAATTTGAATGAAAACGGCTTTTAATGGGAATATAAGCTCAATTCTGCTAATCTTATCTGTTTGTCAGAATTTAAATTCAGTACTCCAGAAATGAGCAATCCAATTAGAAATAACTCTGCAAAATCTAAAATAGTTCAACAGATTTTAAGTATATATTAAGTTATATTATGATTTTTATAGTTAAAAGAAAGTAAAAAATCAAAATAAATTGTTTAACAGGAACTATTATAGAAACCTATTACATATATAAAACAGCGTCGCGAAGTACAACCAAAACTAAAACTTAAAATTATAGCTTAAATAGATTTTATGTTTTGGTAATCAGACATTTCCAACTAAAAGTAGCTTGTGTGAATATTCTTACGTACCAACAAGCCTACTGAATCTAGAGAGGAGAAAATAATCTTCAAAATACTAACCCAAATATTCCTATTTTTATGAGGTTTTAACTCTTTTATAAAAAAGAGTTAAAACACTATTTGTCATCACTTTATTTAATTAATAAGGAGAAAGTCTCAAATGGTTAGAAAAGTAAAAGAATCATTGGGGCTTAAGTGTAAGCATCTACTATATTCTCGATGCCCAATGTGTTGTATTGTACCCCCGCATATGCTGGAAAATATTGCTGTAAATGGCACTCCCCAGCAAAGAAGTTGGGCATTTCACACCTTAAGTGTTTCAGCACAATTTCGGGGACGACGAAATGTCGTCGGTGCAATTAATTTTGCACCTTCCCCTGGTGAAAAACGCCGCACCATTTACGATGCCAAAAATACTGAAGAACTCCCCGGTAGACTGGTGCGTGGTGAAGGAGATCCTCCCAGTACTGATGAAGCAGTAAACGAAGCTTACGATTTTGCTGGAGCAACTTTTGACTTGTTTTATGAAATATATGAGCGCAATTCTATTGATGATAAAGGGTTACGTTTAGACTCGACAGTACATTATGGTGTCAATTATGACAACGCTTTTTGGAATGGTGATCAAATGGTTTATGGTGATGGTGACGGTGAAATCTTTCAACGCTTTACCAAATCTATTGATGTGATTGGGCATGAGTTAACCCACGGTGTAACTCAGTATGAAGCAGGTTTGATATATTTTGGTGAATCAGGAGCGCTGAATGAATCATTTTCTGATGTTTTCGGCTCCTTAGTGAAACAATGGGTGAAAAAACAAACTGCCGAGCAAGCAGATTGGATAATTGGTGAAGGTTTATTAGCACCAATTATCAACGGTGTAGGTATCCGTTCGATGAAAGCACCAGGAACAGCATATGATGATCCACTCCTGGGTAAAGATCCTCAACCTGCCCACGTGAAAGACAAATATGATGGTGTTGAAGATAACGGTGGGGTACATATTAATTCAGGTATTCCGAATTATGCTTTTTATTTAGCCGCTGTCGAAATTGGCGGTTATGCTTGGGACAAAATTGGAAAAATTTGGTACATAACTTTACGTGATCGCCTGCGTTCTCGTGCGAATTTTAAACGTGCTGCCAATGCGACAATCCAAGTTGCTGGCGAACTCTATGGGCAAGGAAGTAAAGAACAAAACGCAGTCAAAAACGGTTGGCAAAAGGTTGGAGTTCTGTAGTCAGTAGAGACACGATGAATCGCGTTTCTACATTAGTAACTTTTGATGATTACCTGTGTCGGTAGAATTTTGTGTTGCTAAACTGGGAGTTGAAGCTAAATCCTCCCAGTATTTTTTTGCGAGCAAAAAGCATGACTACGGAGAGAAACCATGCGGATTTCACTTGAACGCACAGGCGGTTTTGCTGGGATAAGTAAAAAAACAACCCTTGATACGGCTAACTTGGCTTCGGAGGAAGCAAAGCAACTACCTCTGTTAGTGGAAGCCGCGAATTTCTTTAATTTACCTGCAAATATGACTACTCCTCGTAACCAGCCCGATCGCTTTCAGTACACTTTGATGGTGGAAGACAACGGCAGACAACACACGGTAAGAGTGAGTGAGGCAGCACTACCAGGAACCTTACGACCTTTAATAGAATGGGTACAAACCAGAGCTAAAAAGTAACGACTTAAGTGGTTAGGCAAAATTAAAATTACAGGTAGAGGTAAGGGAACTCTTAATAGCGCAGAGGATGTGTAATCAATTTTTTTAGGTATCTATTTTAGAGTAGTTCCCAGGTTTCTCCCTTGTAACCATATTGAAAAATTTCTGGGTGCAAAATTTCTGCTAACATCTCTAAAGATTCTACCAGCCGTGGCCCTGGACGGTTGAAGTAGGAATTGCCATCAGTAATGTAGACTCTGCCAGTTTGATTGGCGCGGAGTTTTTGCCACTCTGGATTTTTAGTTAACAACTCAGCTTCTTGGCGAGTGCGATTTAAATCAAAGCCACAGGGCATAAACACGATAATATCTGGATTGCCAGTGATCAGATTTTCCCACGTTAATTGTGGAGAAGGTTGACCTGTAATACTAAATAATGGTTTTCCTCCTGCCAAAGTAACTAATTCAGGAATCCAGTTGGCGGCAGCCATCAAAGGATCGATCCATTCGATACAAGCGACAGTCGGTAGCTTTTCTGTTTGGGAAAGCCCTTGGGTTTTTTGGGTGACAATTTTCACGCGAGCTTCCAAGTTTTCTAGCACTTTTACCGAGTCTACTTGGAATACATTGGCTACTCGTTCAATATCAGCCCAAACCTCGTTGAGAAGATTTGGTTTTAAAGAAATAATTTCGGGTGCGGTGTGAGTGAGTGAAGCTACAGCCTTTTCTACATCTGAAACACTAACAGCACAAACTTCACACTGATCTTGAGTGACAATATGAGTAGGCTGCAATTTTTCTAAAACGTCCGTTTTAATTTCGTAGATACTTAGAGCATTTTGGAGCAGATTGCTAACTTCATCATGAATTTTGCTGCTAGATGCCTGCGTATTTAGCCTGGGTTGGGTACAAATTGGACGATCTTGAATTTCTGGAGGGTAGTCGCACTCATGCGATCGCCCAACAACAGCATCAGTCAATCCTAGTAGAGCTAAAATTTCTGTTCCACTGGGAATTAGGGAGACAATTCTCAAGTTGCCATCGGTCATTACTTCATCTCCACAACAGTTGCAACTATAATTATTGTTGCAAATTAAAGTTACTTGGGTATCTGCCTGTAGGTGAGAGGAGAGTTTTACCACAGGATGAGGATGGGAAATTCAGACTCATGCACAAAGGTGAGTTTTTGAGGCTGCCTGTCATGGTTAATACGGTAAATTGAACGGTAGCTGTCACATTCTCAGGGGAGCGGCTATCCGTAGAGTGTGAAGATGCTCAAAAGCAGGCTTTTCAAAACTACAGGCTTTATGGCGTAGGCTGCTTATCAGGCATATTATGTTACGGGGTAGTGGAAGCAAACAAGATTATGAGTGTTTTTATACTCTGATCAGTGTTTATAAAGTTGAAATAAATTCTTAGATTTCGTGTATAAATTACTTTATCGTCAGTCTTTTTACTGAAAAATAAGGTTAACAGACTTACCGAGAATGGTGAAGTGTAAGGAAAGCGAGCAAACTCCGAAAGCAGTGGCTGAAAACCAACAAATCATGAACATCGGCGAGGAAATTCAAGCCTTCAAAGGGTGGAAGGAATCGCCGCCCATCGATTTAGAACAACGGGCAATGGGCAACTCTCGATTCTCTATGCCCACAAAACTTCAGTCAACAGATGAGCTTAGTTTAAAAGGACTTGCATTGTTTGCCTCAAAAAACATTGAATCTCGATTTCATTTTCTATCAGAGGCAACTGTTGAGTGCTTGATTTTAGACGCAAATCCAATAGTCACAAAAATTACTGGCTATGAAATTACAGAACTGACTGGTAAAAAAAGCTCTAAGTTGCTAACACTGACATTACCACAGTTAATAAGAAAACGTATTCTTTCCGGGTACGAAAAACCATATGAAGTAATTGTAGTTAAAAAAGACGGTTCTACTTTTGCGGTGGAAATGCAAAGCAAAATCATTCCTTACCAAGGGCAAAACATACAGGTATTAGCAATTAGAGATATTACAGAACGCAAGCACACAGAAGAGATTTTGCAAAGAAGGGAAAATTTTCTGCGAAAACAGAACCAAATTATAGTACAGCTAGCCAAAAGCAAGACATTGCAGCAAGGTAATCTACAGGCGGCATTAAGGGAAATCACAGAAGCCACAGCCCAAACTGTAGAGGTGGAACGAGTCAGTGTATGGTTATATAATTCAGAGCGCTCAAAAATAGAATGTGTCGATTTGTACGATGCTACAACACACTGTCATAGCTCTGGCATGGCGTTTTGGAAAGCCCATTTTCCTGTATATTTTCAGGCTTTAGAGCAAGAACGCAGTATTGCTGCACACGATGCCACCCGTGATCACAGAACCCAAGAATTATCTGAGCCTTATCTTTGTGTATTTGGCATTGCATCTTTGTTGGCTGCACCTATTTGGTTGGGAGGTGTTTTATTAGGGGCAGTGTGTCACGAACACACTGGTTGCATTCGCCAATGGATATTGGAAGAAGAGAACTTCGCTGGTACAGTTGCAGATTTTATTGGATTAGCGATAGAAGCGACCGAACGTAATACAGCACAAGAAACACTACGATATAGTGAGGCACAATTTCGGGCAATTTTTGAGCGTTCGTCTGTCGGTATCGGACTGGTAGATATAAAAGCACAGATTGTAGATACCAATCCAGCGCTGTGTAAAATGCTGGGCTACAGTCGGGAAGAATTATGCAGTAGTAACTTTGCAGATTATATTGTCAAACAAGAGGGAGATTTAGAACTTTATCAACAACTACTATTGGGAATCCGCGATCGCCTGGAAATGGAGAGGCGTTTTCTGCATCAAGATGGTAGATTAGTGTGGACTCAGTTGAGCGTTTCTTTAATTTCCAGTCCAAATGGCGAACCTCAATATTTTCTCAGCATGATTGAGGATATTACCGAGCGTAAACAAACAGAGTTGAAACTATGTGAAAGCAAAGAAGCGGCAGAAGCTGGAAGTCGAGCAAAAAGTAAATTTTTGGCAACTATGAGCCATGAGTTGCGAACACCTCTGAATGCAATTATGGGTTTGTCTCAGCTGCTGCAACAAGAAATGGCTGGCTGTCTTAACGACAAGCAGAAAGAGTACATTAATTGTATTTACAGTAGTGGCGAACACCTACTAGCACTGATTAACGATATTCTCGATTTGTCAAAAGTGGAAGCTGGCAAAGAAGAACTGTTACTATCTGAATTGCCAGTACAAGAGTTGTGCGCTCATGTTATGTCTACTGTACGCGATCGCGCCGAAGAAAAAGGACTGCTGCTAGTAACCGAAATTGATGAACAAGCAGATATTTGCATTGCCGATGAACGACGCATCAAGCAAATGCTGCTCAATCTACTTACTAATGCAATTAAATTTACTCCTGCGGGTAGAGTGTCTTTAGAAGTTAAAAAACTGTCCTCCACCATAACTTTCACCGTATCAGATACAGGCATTGGTATCGATCCAAGTCATTTCAAATACCTGTTTGAACCATTTAAACAGCTTGATAGCAGACTTAGCCGTCAGTACGAAGGCACAGGATTGGGTTTAGCTTTGACACGCAAGTTAGCTCGTTTGCACGGTGGCGATGTGACAGTAGAGTCAACTTTGGGAAAGGGTAGCCAGTTCACAATATTTTTGCCCAATCAACCCGATTGGGAGAAGGAGGTGATGGGGAGATTAACTCCTGCACACGCCAGTCTGATATAATTTCCGGTTTTTAGAGATGCGATCGCACGCTGCTTTTCCTGAAGCAGTCGATTTATAATTACAACCACAGATGGACACAGATGGACACAGATAAAATCTGTGTTTATCTGTGGTCGATTTGTTAGAAAATCATAAGTGCAACAGATTTAATCGCGAAAGACGCAACTCTATTTCATAATCACTAACCATTCAAATATTTCTTCATTTTCACATGGCGAATTCCGGCTTCTTCAAAAACTTCTCCTTCTTCCTGAAAACCTAGTTGCTGATGCAAACCTTTTACATACTCTTGAGCATGAAGCACAACTTCTGGAATATTTTTATTAGCTATTATTAAAAGTGCTTTTTCCATAATTTTCTTGCCAATTCCTTGTCCTCTAGCTATTGGCAAAACAGCTAATCTTTCTATCTTTGCAGTTTTATCATTCAAATATCTAATCCTGGCAGTTCCTACTGCTTTGTTATCTAAATAAGCAATCAATTGTTCAGAAATTTCATCATCACCATCAAAATCTAATTCTGGATCTACTCCTTGTTCTTTTTGAAAAACTATTCTTCTAATTTCCTCAATTTTCGGAAAATCTTCCTGATAATCAGCCAATTTAATCATTAAATTACTCATCAAAATCTTATAGTATCTTTTGCATTTTGGCAGTTTATTTATAACAGGGAACAGGCTTTAAATTCTCTTTGTTTAGCTTCTATCATAAATTGATGTCCTAATCTACCTATCAACTGCTACATAAAATTAAGGTGGGTTTTACCCACCTATCAAACCTAGATTATTCTGCCCCTTCAATTGGAGCGAAACCTTGCCGTTGAATATTTTCCGTCACAGTACGCGGTTCTAAAAATTGTAGCAAGTAGTCGGGGCCTCCTGCTTTAGAACCAACTCCAGAAAGCTTGAAACCACCAAAAGGTTGACGTGCAACTATAGCGCCTGTAATTGTCCGGTTAATGTACAAGTTCCCAATCTCAAAGTCTTCCTGCGCTTTTTGGATGTGCGAGGGAGTTCTAGAGTAAAGCCCTCCTGTTAAAGCATAATTAGTATCGTTGGCAATTGAGAGCGCTTGTTGGAAGTTTTTCGCCCTAATTACTGCCACAACAGGGCCAAAAATTTCTTGTTGGGCAATAATGGCGTTTGGCGATACATCTTTGAAGATCACAGGGCCGATAAAATACCCATGATCTGGTGCTGGTAATTCCAAAGCTACTTTTGCTTCTGCCTTGCCCTTCTCTATATACTCGCGGATGCGATCGCGAGCATTAGCATCAATTACAGGCCCCACAGTGGTGCTAGGTAACTCTGCTAAACCAATGTTAAGTGATTTTGTTGCTTCTACAAACCGTTGCACAAAGGTATCATAAATCGGTTCTAGAACTACCACTCGCGAGCAAGCAGAACATTTTTGTCCGCTGTAACCAAAAGCTGATTGCACGACGCCCACTACAGCTTGGTCTAAGTCGGCACTTTCATCTACGATAATCGTATTCTTGCCGCCCATTTCGGCAATCACTCGTTTCATGTGCCTTTGCAGGGGTTTGAGAGTCGCTGCTTCAGCGTAAATTTTACAACCGACTTCTTGGGAGCCAGTGAAGACAATCATATGAGTATCGGGATGGCTCACCAGGTATGCACCAACTTGAGAACCCTTACCAGGCACGTATTGAAATACACCTTGAGGTATTCCAGCAGCTACTAAGATTTCTGTTAGTTTCGCTGCAATGACTGAAGATGTTTCCGCTGGTTTGAGTAGAGTACAATTACCAGCAACTAAAGCTGCAACAGTCATTCCCGTTGCGATCGCTAACGGGAAATTCCAAGGAGAAATTACCACTGCAATCCCGCGCGGTTGGTAAATATAACGGTTTGTCTCGCCAGGTACGTCGTAATTGTAACCTTGGTCAAGCCGTTCCATCTCTTCTGCGTAATAGCGGCAGAAATCTATCGCCTCAGAAACTTCTGCATCTGCTTCCCGCACTGGTTTGCCGACTTCTAAAACTATCCAAGCACTTAGTTCGGCGCGGCGTTGTTCCATTAAATCGCCAGCTTTGCGCAATATGCCAGCACGTTGGCTAACGGGTGTTTTGCGCCAACTCGGAAATGCGGCTTTGGCAGCTTGCATTGCTTGTTGTGCTTGTTCAACAGAGATAAGTCCAACTTTTCCAATTACCTCACTAAAATTGGAGGGATTAAGAGAATCAATAATTTCTTGGGTTTGGACGTACTCACCATTAATTAATGGGAGATAGGTTCTACCAAATTGCTGACGAACGTTTTGGAAAGCTTGTTGAGATTTCTTTCTCGCTTCCTCCTCGGCATAATCTGTATCTGCTGCACCGGAGAAAGAGGAGGGGGCGCGGGGGGGAGTGGGAGAGGGGGGGACTTTTCCGTCTCCTTGTTCCAAAGTAGGAGGTGCTAGTAGTTCTTCAATGGGACGATTTTCTAAATTTTGGCGCAAGAAGGAACTATTCGCGGTATTTTCTAACAAACGACGAATCAGGTAAGCCATTCCTGGTAAAAGTTCGCCGTAGGGACAGTAAACACGAACGCGATAACCTTTATCTACTAGTGCTTTGGCTAGTTTATCGCCCATCCCGTAGAGAACTTGCATTTCAAAGCAACGACTGGGAACTTTTAAGGTGTCAGCGATCGCGATCGCATGGGCTTGCGATCGGACGTTATGGCTACCAATAGCAGAGTATACATAAGGATGATTCTCTAACAATAATTGAGTAATCTTCTCAAAATTTACATCTGTCGCTGCTTTGTCGTTGTAAACTGGCTGTGGCCAATGTTTCTGCGCTGCTTTAATGGTTTCTTGATCCCAATACGCGCCTTTTACCAAACGAATTGTAATTGGATAACCACGCTGGTTTGCCCAATTTATTAATTCTCGCGCATCTTGTTCGCTGTCGCGCAGATATGCCTGAATAGTCATGCCAATATCCGTGCGCGTGCGAAACTCTTCTTCCATTAAGAGTTTTTTCAGGATGCTGAAAGTGATATCTTTGTAGGCGTACTGTTCCATATCAAAGTGAACGGCAACGCCTAATTCTTGGGCATGACGCAAAAGGGTGCGGATGCGCGAACTTACTCGTTCTTCACTTCCTTTAGCATCTAGTGGATCGAATTGAGAGTAAAACGCCGTTAATTTTACAGAAACTTGGACTTTTGGCAGTGCTTCGCTGTTTGCTTCATCTATGAGCGGTACGTTTGTCCAATTTTTTGATGCCTCTTGTAATTGTTGCATCAAATCTAAATAGCGTTCTAAATAAGATTGAGCTTCTGCTTCGGTAATTACTGCTTCACCTAATAAATCTACAGTGAAAGCCATTTTTTCCTTACGCAGTCGTTCTATTGTCTTTAGCGCCTGTTTAATATTTTCTCCAGCAATATATTTATGAGCTAATGTTTCAACTGCTGTGGCAACGGTGGTAGCAGCGACTTGTCCCGGCATAGAATCAGGGTTAGCAAAGTTGAGCATCCCCTTCAAAGCTGCGGGTAATTCTACCGATTCGTCACCTAAATATTCTTGTAAATGAGCGGCAATTTCTGGCTTACTACGTAAAGCAGGTAAAGTATCAATAAAGCGGAATAGCTGCACCCGCAACCCAGGATTGCTCATTGCCCAAGCCAGTAATTTATCGTCCCAGCGCATCTGATCACGCAATGCTGAGAAGAAATTACGATTCTCCTGCGTCGCTGCAAGCAACTGTCTAGCAATTTCTTGGGTTCTTGCTTCGTAGGTGCTTGTTTGTACTTGTAAAACCACAGATGACAAACTCCTTATTTAAAGTCGGGCTTTGTTGGCAAAACCCCTATATTCTATTGTCGCTCTTTGATGCAAGCTGCCACCACATCTAGATTTTCTGGATATTACACAAATCTTAATCCTCAACTTGCTTTCAAGACAGAATTTATCGCGTTTCTACAGTCAGAGTTCAATATCATGCTACTTTCGTCGATATTAGCTGTGAAGTAAGATACTGCAATTTTTCCAACATCATCCGAAAAACCGCAAGTTGAATTTGAAGGTAAAAGTACTTAAAATTTAGCAACTATCATGAACAAATTGAATCAGAAACCAAAGCGATCGCTTGCGATTATTTTGGCTACAACTTGTAGCGTAGCTTCATTATTAACTGCAATATTTGATACATCTTATTCCGCTTTTGCTTCAGAGTTTGTAGTTACCAAAAGTTTAGCAGCAAAAAATGACATTATTGCCAATGCATATACTTGTCCTCAGTATGCAGGAGGAGGAAAATTAGACGCCTATATTGAAACTCCTAATTTTGATATTTATATTTGCAAAAAGCTTGGCAAACTTTTTTATACAGGTACTTCTAAGCGAAATGGTCAAGGCACCCGTCCCCTCCTAACATATGTAGAAGAAGGAACAGGATATGTTGCTAAAAATGGCAGCTATGAATATGTTGTCAACGGTGCAGCACTCGAAATTCTCAAAAATGGTAAAGTTGTGCAAACAGATCCTGTAATTAAATATATAAGTGGTTATGCAAATTAATGATTATTTACCAATATTAGGAAAGGCGATCGCATCAATTTTTCTTCTTGCTTGTGTTGCCTGAAAGTAGTACCGCTGACGGCGTTGCTACCCGCTACGAATGGAACAAACAAGTCAAATCTTCATTCCTTCTGCCTCTTTGCAGTCGCACTCGACGCGCTTAACCCGCAAGGGCGCGCTGCTCTCTGCCCTCTGCCATCTGCCTTGTTTCTTGAAAACCTAATCTCCCGCACACAAGATAATAGCGAAGATAGCAAGTATAATACCGATGCTATGGCGTAAAGTCATAGGTTCTCTGAGGATAAAAAACGCCAAAAAAACAGTAATTGCAGGATATAAAGATGTCAAAGGCAAAACAATAGAACTAGAACCTTTACTCACAGCAACCAAGTAGAAAAGTGTTGCTAATGTTCCTGTAACACCCGTTATAACTGCATAGAAAATGCCGCGAGTATCTCCTCGCCACTCCAAATTGTTCACACTTATAAACAATAAACCAACAAAAATTGCACCAACAATATCATAAATTAATACACTTTTGGGGTTAATGTAATTGGTTGCTAACTTACTGAAGAATCCCCAGAAGCCAAACAAAAACAGGGACAAGAGTGCGTATAACAACAAGGATCTTTCAAAGCATTTGCTGCCATGTGTGGGATAGCAGATTCTTCAACTCCCAGTTCAGCAAGAGTGGAGGGAATATTCAATTCCTGGTTAAGTGCGCGAATTTTGGTTAACACGTAGTCTATGGCTTGATCTGTTGATTGTTCCCTCTTTGCTCCCATCGCCTCAGCAATGGCAATAAAGCGATCGGGAACAGCTTCAGCATTGTAAGCTTCAACATAGGGCATCAACACGGCATTGATTGCACCATGCGCTAGGTTGTGATACACGCCACCAATCTGATGAGACATGGCGTGAACATAACAGAGACTGGCATTGTTAAACGCCATTCCAGCCAGGAATTCGGCATAGGTCATATCCGATCGCGCCTGTTCATTCTTGCCATCTTTGTAAGCTGTGGGCAGGGATTTCACCACCAGTTGCATGGCATGGAGCGCACCAGGATTTGTGAGTGGAGTGGCAGCCGTAGAAACTGCCGTTCGGAAGGTGTCATCCGCGACCAAGAACCCTGCTCAAAGGCTTGACGAGCCGCTATGGCTGCCCGATCGATATCTTCGGCGCGATCAATTACATCCAAGCGAATCTCGACCAGAAATTGACTTTGGAGGCGATCGCTCAACACCTGAATATGAGCGTATATTACTTCTGTCAATTATTCACCCAATCGATGGGCATTCCCCCTTACAAATATGTATTGCAACAGCGAGTGGAACGGGCAAAGCAATTGTTGAAGGATGGGAATAGAGCGATCGTTGATATTGCCCTAGAGTGCGGCTTTGCTAATCAAACTCATTTGAACAAACACTTCCGTAAGCTCACCGGAACGACTCCTAAAGTCTACCGCCAGCGTTGATTTACAATTAAGCTGGATAGCCAGGAGGTAACAGCCATAACAGCCATGACCATTCTACTTAATTTGAAGCCAGAAATGGAAGCCCGTTTGATTGCCCAAGCGGCTGCAAAAGGTGTCTCTGTAGAGCAATATCTCGAATCTTGGATTGAAACCAACTTAATACCTGAAATAGAGCGATCGCCTTCCCAAACACAAACCCCTCAAGAGTGGGTTAATCTGCTGGAAGCATTTTCCAACAATCCTGCTCTTGCAAATGTTCCACTTCTATCAGACGAAGCCATTAGCCGCGAAAGCATCTATCGTGAACGGGAAGATAGCCAGCTATGAGCTATTTGGTTGATACAAACTTCCTGCTTCGTTTGGCTCAAAGTACCAGTCCTTTACAGAAATATGCTCGTAATACTTACTCAATATTACGATTGCAAGGTGAAACGTTGACCATTGTACCGCAAAATATTATTGAGTTCTAGGCAGTTGCCACTAGACCTGTAACTCTCAACGGATTAGGCTTATCAATCGATCTCGCATCTCAAGAACTCACTCAGATGAAACAGCTATTTGCGCTTCAACCCGACATCCCAGAAATCTTGCCAATATGGGAGCAACTTGTTGTCACTCATCAGGTGATGGGTAAACAAGTTCACGATACACGATTGGTGGCTGCCATGCTTGTTCACCAAATTACCCATTTGCTCACTTTCAACACCGATGATTTCAAACGATTCACTGAAATTACCGCGATCAATCCTCGTCATATTTCAGCCTGAATATCATTGGAGGTTAAACTATAAATCAGCGATCACAGCCTTTGATCTCAAACTCCAGCAGTATTAAGGTGGGTTCAAAGAAACTGTTAGAACAAGTACAATCGGTCTCACCTTTTCGTGCTAATTTGCTACGCTACTCAATTACTCAATACTATATTGATAGCGAATTGCCTTGAGAACTTGCAGTAACTCTGTTGAAGAATCAGGACGAGTTATATCTAGTTTTGGTAATAGTTGATAAATAGGGGGACTTCCTCGCTGGATATAGACAAACTGATAATCCATGCCATTAGTAGTCAGTCCCCAAACTGATTGTTGCTTTTCTAGACTTTTATATGTATAGGTCAGTAATTGTGGTAAACCTTCTAAGGCGTTAACACTAATATTTTTAGCTTCTACCACCAGTATCCAAAAAGGTGTATATAACGTTGTATCTTGCGTTTTATTAATTGCCAAAATATCCATCCTTCCTTTGATATTTGTATCTTCATCTTCGATGGAAATATCAGCAATATTTTCTTCCAAAGTTATCTTGATACTGGGATGATAAAAGCCGGCTAATTTCATTAACGGTGCAATGAAGAGAAATTTGATCTGTCCTTCAGAGATTTTCCCATCTGAGTAGTATTCGCTGAAAAGATTGCGGATTTGTTGTAATTCTTGCTGTTCAAATTCTGTGAGATTTTCTAGCCTTAATAAAAATGTAAATGAGTCAATTAACTGCTGCTCAAATTTAAAAATTCGCTGAACGTCTTTTAGCCTAAAATTTCTTGCGTCTAGAGTAGTCGGCATTGCTCGATTTTTGACTTAATAGTAACTATTATGCCATCTTATGAAAAGTGAGGTACTCAGAACCCCGGCTTTAAAGAAGTCGGGGTTCTCGTTTTTTCAATTACTAGCTTCTATTTGGTGATTCTTCTGGCACAACACTTACTACAAGCTTGCGATTGTTACGCAAAACAGTAAGTTGCGATCGCACTCCCACACGTTCTGGCGTTAATAGTTTTTGCAATTCCTCCATATTTTCAAGAGCTAAACCATTAAAGCCAACAATCACATCCCCTTCTTGCAAACCAGCTTTTTCGGCAGGGCTATTGGGTTCAACGTACATCACAAAGATTCCAGTATCTACAGCCAATTCATGGTATAACATGATGCGGCGAGAAATCTGCACATTCTGTCCACCAATACCAATGTAACCGCGTCGAACTTGACCGTATTTCATCAAGACAGGAATAACCATCTTGGCAGTGTTAATTGGTACGGCAAAGCAGATACCTTGTGCTGCAATCACTATTGCAGTATTAATACCGATAACTTCTGCATGAGAAGTTACTAAAGGGCCACCGGAGTTACCTGGATTCAATGCCGCATCGGTTTGGATAATATTCTCGATCAGCTTACCAGAATGGGATTTAAAAGAGCGCCCCAAGGCACTGATTACCCCTGTTGTCACCGTAGTTTGAAAGCCAAGAGGATGCCCGATCGCGATCGCTAACTGCCCAACTCGCAATGATTGCGAATCACCCAAACGTGCTGCTACCAAGTTGGGCGCATAAATTCTAATTACAGCTATATCAGTATCCGGATCGTCGCCAATCATCTCGGCGTCGTAACTGCGTCCATCAGAGAGAGTTACCTCAATTTTAGATGCATCATGCACTACATGACTGTTAGTCAGGATGTAACCATCTTGTGTGAAGATAAAACCAGAACCATTACCGCGTACTTCTTGAGCAAAGGGCTGATAATTGCGGCTACGTCCTGTTAGCCATTTTTGTACGTCAATGTTCACAACTGTAGGGCTGACTTTCTCCACTACATTGATAACGGCATGGGAATAAGCATCAAGCAGCTGTTCATCAGTTCTTAAGTGATTTTGGGGCATTTCTGCATTCTTTGGAGCGAAATCATCGTTTGATACCCATCCCAAATTTCTTCTCATGTCTGCTATTCCTATCGTTTCACGGCCACTGTGAAAAAGCAAGATGGGAAAATTTAAAGGTAGAGAATTAGGGAGAAAATAGTTTCTTTTCTCCTCTGCACCGTTGTTCTCTCACCCTACTTGTCTACCTTATTTCCTTTATCTCCTCATCCTGTAATTCCAATCCTGCCAAAAAAGCCATGACAATGCCAACAAGGCACTTAAAAGGGTGATATTTTCGCTTCACTGAGTATTTATACTGCGTCTGTGCGCTATGCTTGGTGCAATTTATTTAGCGTTTTATTGAACGTCTCAACGTCTGTTGTTAGACAAATTGATTGAAGATTTTCTAGCGATCGCGCCCGACTCTGCTCAGAAAAGGAATAGCACGCATCCTGAATTAGCACTGGAACATAGCCGAGATCTGCCGCATGACGCACAGTGGGTTCGATGCCAAACTCTAGTACTGCACCAATGATCGCAACCGCTTCAATGCGGGCATCGCGTAAAGCTAAATCGAGGTATGAGCCAACAAACGCTGACATGGTGAGTTTATCAAATGCAACTTCCGACGAGAGTGGTGATAATTCAGGAACAATTGCATGAGAAGTTGAATCGGGCAAGAAGTTTGGCTTAACCTCTGCAACATTCGTAACTTGCTGCAATGCCATAGCGCTTTTTAGTTGCGAAACCCCTGCGACTTGGTTGGGCAATGTGGTGTGGCGTGAGAAGAAAACCCGCATTTGATGAGTTCGGGCTGCATCAACAACGTTCTTTACCTGTTGAATAAACGTTGCACCATCGGGCAACTGTTGTGCGATGCCTACCTGCATATCGTAGACAAGAAGCGCCATTTTCTGAGGATGGCAAACATCTTCTAGTGTTGTGGCAATATTGAGTCCAAAGGCAGTTTGCATGATTAACTCCCTGAAAAGAAATCTTGGGCGCGGGTTTGAGCATAGTATTGAGCAAACGCTTCGTAAGTTGTGGCTGGATCGTGCGTGAGTTCTGGAATTGCCTGAGTTACTGCCGTACCCGCACCCTGTTTCCAACAGGCAAATAATTCTAATTCGGCATCTAAATACCACTCTGGCTCTCCATTTGCCAGTCGTGCGGCTTTGAGATCTGCGGGGGGAAGATCGACATAACTCACCGATCTACCTAGTGCTTTGGCAAAAATAGCAGCGATTTCATCAAATGTAATTGCTTTTCCTCCAGTCAAGACATAGTGTTTATTTTCATGCCCTATTTTGGCTAGACAAATTGCAGCCACCTCAGCCACATCCCGCGTATCAACGTGAGAGATTTTGGTGTTGCCAACGCAATTGTAAAAGGCTCCACTCTGGGCGATTGTTTGAGCAAACCAGCGCATATTTTGCATCAGCATATTAGGGCGCAGATGTGTCCAATTCATCCCAGAAGTTTCAAGATGTTCTTCGATTTGTCTATGCCATGTCTGGAAAGTACTTGGCAACTCACCCGCGCCCATCACAGATAGTTTCACAACGTGTCGAACTCCTGCTTTTTGAGCTGCATCGATAAAATTTGATTCGAGAGCAACTTGATGGGGATGATTGGGCATGACAAGAAATGCCTTGTCGATTCCTTGGAGTGCTGCATCAAGAGTATCTGGTTGACTGAAATCTCCCAGCGCTAGTTCAATACCTTGTGCTTCAAGCTGGGAAACTTTATGGCGATCGCGCACTAATGCTCGGAGCGGCAATTTTTGTTGAACGAGATGGTTAACAACTTCGCCACCAATATTTCCAGTTGCCCCAGTGATGAGAATAGTCATAAATGGTTCTCTAGTAAAAGCAGCTTTATACCCAGCTTTTAAATTTAGACACTGTACTTCATTTACTTGCAAACTGCTGTATATTTAATACTTTGATAATATTACCGCTATTATTACTACCAATTCTCTTTGGAAATAACAAACGCCCAATAGTCCACGAATATCTAATTCTTTCGCTTTTAGGATTAAAAGATTGTCCATCCCAACAAACGCGATCGCCAACACCCAAATTTATCATTCAGCTAAAATCCTTGTAGAGACGCGAAATTTTAGGTAGCGCACCCTTGGGCGTTCCGCCCACTGTAGCAACTGCCGTCGCGTCTCTACT
>NZ_JAYKTT020000081.1:0-320032 GCF_038404745.2 Chlorogloeopsis sp. ULAP02
GATAATTAAGCCGCCTGTCGGCAGTAATATCAATTCTCGATTTGTAGTCGTGTGTCTACCTTGATCGTCACCTCGACGCACTGGTTGCACAGCTTGCACTGATGCACCTTTGAGTTGATTGGTGATGGTAGATTTACCCACACCAGAAGATCCTAACAAAGCAACTGTTTGTCCTGGTTGGAGGTATGATTTCAAGGCATCCAGCCCTTGATGATTGGTGGCACTCAATACTAGAATTGGTACTCCCAGGGCAACGGCTTCAACTTCTGAGACACTCTCTTCTAAAGAGTTGCACAGGTCGGCTTTATTTAAAACTATGACTGGATTTGCGCCACTTTCCCAAGCCAGAATCAGATAGCGTTCAATTCTCCTGGGGTTAAAGTCGCCATCAAGTCCACAAACCAAGAACACGGTGTCAATGTTAGCTGCGACAATTTGTTCTTCGGTTTTACTACCAACGGTTTTTCGTGAGAACTTGCTTTTTCTCGGCAAAATTCCGTGAATGGTAGCGCGTCCTTCTGACTCTCGCGCCTGCACGATCGCCCAGTCTCCAACAGCGGGAAAGTCTTGTGGTTGAGTAGCTTGATGTCGCAGTTTACCTGTAACTTCTGCTGTTAGTTCGCCCTGCTCGCTATAAATGATGTAAGTATTTCTGTATTCAATCGCAACCCTACCAACGCTAAAACCTTGGTGGCGATAGGGTGCAAAACTGTGAGTAAAAAAGTCACTCCAGCCTAAAAAATCCAAATTCATTGATATGTCCTCGATGTGTGCTGCTTGCTATGAACAAGGCGCACAGAGGCGGACACTTTTGTAGATGAATTTCTCTAGTGTCTATAAATTCGAGTCTCATTCCTGTAAATAGAGGACTGAACGAAAATCTCTGCGCCTTGTTGTGGTTGAGTTTTTGAAGGGAACCCGGACGGCTAGCAATTCAATCATCATTCTTCCTCCCTGATGTAGTACAATAATAATCTACATTACTACATTATTTGATTTCGGCAAAACTGGCATTAAATACTATGATGGCTTGGTTAGTAAAGGTAATGCCCTCATCAATCAAGTTGAGTAAATAGCAAGAGAGCTTTTTTATTTACAAATTGTATTGCTATGTATAAATTTGCCGCTGCTGCGGAGAATGAGCTAATTGTGTTTGGTGCTGCAAAACCCGGATATTCCAGCACGGAGGTACACAATTGGATTGAGTTCATGAAGCGCTCTGGCATCAAGCGAGTTTGCTGTCTTCTAAGCGATCGCCAATTGTCTCGTTACTCGGATCTTCTAGGCACATATCAACAGGAATTCGGGATAAATCATGTTTGCTGGGCGCCGATTGAAGATTTCCATTTATGCGATCAAGAAACGCTCACCCAGAAAATACTTCCCTTTTTGGCAGCAGCAGATCAACAAGGCGAGAAAGTTGTTGTACACTGCTCAGGTGGCATCGGACGAACTGGACACGTGTTAGCTGCTTGGCTTGTTAGTGGTAGAGGATTGTCAAATAAAGCCGCGATCGCTGCCGTGAGAAGAACAGGCAGAAATCCCTATGAAGCAGCGATCGCTTCTGTATTCCGAGGGAGAAATCCGTTTCAAGCTGTAGGAGAACTCCATGCGCTTCTGAATGAGTGCCGTAATAGGGGCTGCTAGGAAGAAGGGTGTAGGGGTATAAGGGTTTAGGGGTGTAGCTAGCCAGTAGGGTGCGTTATGTTACGCGACAACACAACGGCAATAAAGCGGGAGGAACATCCACACCGCTTTTTGCCTCCCCTACAAAACTCCAGTAAGCATCAATCCTCAGCAGATTGCTTGCTGCTCCAAAAAAGTTGAAGTGCTGACTCATCAACTATGTAAGCTGACTCACTATCCCTAATTACCCGTTTGCCAAGCTGAGGAAAAAGCCTAAATAATAAGTCTTTCACCAAACACGATATTACCTCTGCTCAACCGCACCTAAAGCTAACAAAGTTGATTTCTGTGCCTCTGTCAAACCTCTAACACCGTAAATATTCATTCTCTCGTAAAGACGTTCTGCTCTCAATGTCTGAATGCACTCTTGCGTTTCTACATCCCATAATTTAATTACAGCATTGCCATCACCGCTAACTAGGATGTTACCTTCAGGACTAAAGTCAACAGACATCACCCAAGTATCATGTCCTGTTAAAGTAGCAATGCACGAGCCTGTCTTGACATCCCAAAGTTTAATAGTGCCGTCGCTGCTACAACTGGCTAAGATCCCCCCAACCCCCCTTTTGAAGGGGAGCCAGCGCCGTGGGCGGGTTTCCCGACTTGAGGCGACTGGCGTGGGCGAAGGGGGGATTGGACTAAAAGCGATCGCCCAAATCCATTCTTGATGCCCTTTAAGTATATGAATACACTCACTTGTGTTGACATCCCACAGTCTAATTGTGCGATCGGCACTACTAGCTGTGGCGAGGAGCGAACCATCTGGACTAAAGGCAACCCACCAAGTCCAACTATCGTGTCCTTCAAAGGTTTGGCAGCACTGTTGTGTCTCTAAGTCCCAAATTCTCACTGTTTTGTCAAAACTGCCTACTGCCAATTTTTTGCCATCTGGGCTAAAGGCTGTTGACATAGTGATGTGTTCTGGGAAAGTATGCAGAAGTTGACTTGTTGCGACATCCCACAATTTAACTGTATGGTCATAGCTAGTGCTTGCCAGAATACGACTATCTGGACTGAAAGTTACGCTTGTTACCATACCTGCGTGTCCATGCAAAACTTTCATACATTGACCATTTACCACATCCCACAGCCTGATTGTTTGGTCAGCACTACCACTTGCTAAAATACGTCCATTAGGGCTAAAGTTGACTGCAAAGATAAAATCTGTGTGACTGCCTAAGCTGCAACATTTACCATCTGGTGTCCATAACCTCACAACGCCGTCTTCACCACCACTAGCAAGTACCCATGCAAAATTTGCATGAGGAACAGGACTGAAAATAACTGAAGATAACCAGTTTTGCCTGCCTTTAAGTATTCGCACGCACTCTCCACTAGCTATATCCCATAGTCTCAGCGAAAAATCATCGCCACCAGTAGCCAGTAAAGTTCCTTGGGGATTAACAGTGTTGACATAAACTGCATTGGTATGTCCTTGCAAAGTTCTCACACATTCCCCTGTGGTTACATTCCACAGCCGCACCGTACTATCCAAGCTTGAACTAGCAAGAATATTGCCGTCACCGATAAAGCAAATTGTATACACTCCATTTGTGTGTCCTTTGAGGATGTCAACACATCTACCCTTGTCTACATCCCAAATTCTCACAGTACCGTCTAAGCTGCTACTGGCAAGTAAACCTTGAGTACTAAAAGCGATAGATCTAATCCAATCAGTATGCCCTTGTAATATTTTAATACAGCAGCCAGTCGTAATATCCCAAAGCTTAATTGTGTTGTCATCGCTGCCACTGGCTAAGATCCCCCCAACCCCCCTTATAAAAGGAATCGGACTCAAAGCTATAGCCCAAACTCCGCTGGTGTGTCCTTGCAAGACTTTGATGCATTCTCCCGTACTTGTATCCCAAATTCGGATTGTAGAATCTGTACTGCTGCTAATTAATTTGGCACCATTTTGGGTATATATTACAGTACGAACTCCATCGCTATGACCAAAAAGGGTTTTTAAGCACTGTCCAGTCTTGATATCCCAAATTTTAACGCTTCTGTCTTCTCCTCCAGTAGCAAGCATCCTACCATCTGGACTAAACACAACTCCCCAAACAATGCCCAAATGTCCTTGATAAGTCATTAACGGTTGGCTGCTAACAACATCCCATAAGCGAATATAACCATCGGTGTGGGTGGTTGCTATTGTTTTGCCATCGGGGCTAAATGCCGCATCCATTGCTGTTGAGAAGGTTTTGGCAAACACCGACTGAGAGATATTAGCATGGGCAAAGTTAACTTGGTTGAGAGCAGTATCCTGAAGATAGGCTTGGCGTATTGTCAAATAGGAAAAGTCATAGCCAGTTAAATCAATTTGGAGATAAGACAAGAGGTTAATAATATTACCTGCTGCATAGCCAGGTTCGGTAGAAAGTAAAGAGGTAGGAATTATTGGTTTATTTTCTTGTTTTTGACTCTCCTGCTGCCATATTTTGAAAGTCTGTTCTCTTAATTGATTGGCAATTTGAAGGAGTAGAGTAGCGATCGCTTGTTTGTTTCGTACTAAAAGCAGTAGTTGCTCTATGACTGGTTGCAGAATAAGTTTTGTTTGAGCAGCACTAATATAATCTTTAGCTGTTGCTTTCATTAAAGCATAGCTGTTGAACAAGCATTTCTCGTTTGTTCCCCACTGTTCAATCTCTGCACACACCTGTTGAATAAAATTGTCTATGACATACTCCATCACTACAGGTTGCAGGGTAAATTGTATAGGGGAGTGAGGAACTGAGATTTTTTCGATTAAACTTCGCCTTGCCAAAGATTCTAAAGCTTCCAGCAGGTTCATTGAAGGTACGGGCAAGACTAAATCGGCACGCAATTCTATTAGATTTACTGGTTCTCGATTGATTGCCAGCCAGTAAATTAAGTCTTTTTCCAGTGCTGAAAGCCGATTGAACTGCTGTGTCAACAGTTCGTAAATGCTACCAAAAACTTTGGTGTCTTGAGCGAGAAATTCTGCAACATCACCATTAAATAATTCTTGAATTGTAGTAGCTATGATTTTGAGAGCGAGGGGATTGCCTGCGTAATGTTGAATCAACTCTTGGCAACGAGAATCACAGCTGTAAAAGAAACTCTTAGTTCTCATCAATTCTTGGGCAGCAATAGTGCTCAAACCCGATAGTTGCAATGAATGGACTGGTAGTGTTTCTCCTTCTAAGGCTACGATTTCTTGGGGCTTTTCTCGACTCGTCAGTATAACGCAGCTTTGATGTGCCGTCTCTCCAATTTGCTGAAAAAGTTGTCCGTAATCTTCATATCCAGCTTGGTAATGCCCGGTGCGATCGCCACTTGCCAAAATCGATTCTGCATTGTCTAATACCACAAGCATGCGATGCGATCGCAAGTGTGCCATAAATTGAGAGATAAGTACGGGCGTAGGAACTTGTTTGGATATATCCCCTAAATTTTCTGATAAGTTAACAGGTTGTCCGTCGGCAAAAAACTGAAGTAAATTACTCAACAATTCTCTCAGTAGCGGACTATTGCGAAGACTCCGCCAAACTACAAACTCAAACTGCTCTTGAATATGTTGTGCTAACTTCACTGCCAAAGAAGTCTTGCCTATGCCACCCATCCCTAACAAAGCAATCAATCGGCAGCGATCGTTAACTACCCAATACTCTAATTTACTCAACTCCTCCATGCGTCCGAAAAAAATCGAGACATCAACAGCCTCACCCCAATCTACTTGATTCCCCGCGTCTGTGTGTCTCCGCGTCTTTGCGTCTTTTTGATTCCCCGCGTCTCCACTTCCCACTCTCACAAAATCGCTTTTCGTCAGTTCCAATCCAAAAGCTCTAAAGAAGTACTCAAGGGTTTGCTTATCAACTCCTTCTTCCCTTGCTAAAACTTTAGAGACTGTAAAGGGAGCAAGTTGAGTACGGTAGCTCAACTCTTCCAGAGTTAATTTAGCTCCGTCATTTTCTACAATCTCTGCTTGATGCCTAGCTGCTTGCAGCTTCTTCCATCCTTGGGGATTGAGAATAACACCACGTCTGCGTCTTTGCTTGTACACTTCCATTGGCTTACAAGGCGAACGCCAAGTTGATATTAATTTTATTGGTTTTAAGGCAAGGTATGAAGTTGCCCTAAATTTTATACAACTTAACCACTACTAATTTCGATTTTGTCTGGATTTCCAAAGATTTCAGACTTTTTAGTTACTTGTAGTTAACAAAACTTAACTTATAGCTTAACACCTTTATCTTTACTGGTGCAGAGCGAGGGGAAAGGACACACTGAAGGCATAAGAAGGCAGAAGGAAAGACGTGGCTCACACTCCTGCTCTCCCATGTCACCTTCCGTCTCCTCTGCTGTACGAAGTTCATGACGGCTACTTAGCAATTTATTTCATAACTTAAAGGAGAACTAAGTATTATGTTTGCAGTTATTGTTGTTTTGATGCGCAGGTATCTAGGTCAAACAAAGTTTAATCAATTGCGTGGTAAATTAATAGCTTTACACGCTCAAATCATTACTCGTTTTTGCGATCGCTTCAATATTGATCGCACTACTCGCCAACATCTCATCCGTTTAGCTCACAACAACGGCAAGCGGCTAGGCTTACTTAACATAAGCGAAATATCCAACTTAAGTTAGCGCCTTAAAACCTTTATCTTTACTGGCACGTCTCAAAAAAGTGTCAAAAACTAGAGCTATCAGAAGAGGAGTGGGAGAGGAACAGATGAGGGAGATAGGGAAGATGAGGAGGATGGGGAAGAATTTACTCCGATCACTTCCTCACCTCCCTCAACTCCTTGTCCCCATGTCCTAATTCCCTTCTGCCTACCTACGCTCTTGCGCGCAGCGACTTGATGCAAGTAGCCGTACCTACCCTACCCTGCGGGAACCCCTTTCGGGGAACGGGAACAGCTTCGCTGAACGGAAACCGCTAGCTAACGCAACGCCTGACGGCGAACGCGTCTACCGCGTCTACTGCCCTCTGCCGTCTGCCTTCTATTTACAACTAAATTGAAAATTTTTTGGAGACTCAAATGATGACTGACACAATCATCAATCCTACCGAGCGTCCGCAAGTAACGCAACAATTATCTGAAAACATTATTTTAACTACTGTAGATGACCTCTACAACTGGGCGAAAATGTCCAGTTTGTATCCTTTGATGTTTGGCACAGCTTGCTGTTTTATTGAGTTTATGTCTGCTTATGCTTCTCGCTTCGACATGGAGCGATTTGGGATGATTCCCCGTACTACTCCCAGGCAAGCAGATTTAATTATTACCGCAGGTACTGTGACGATGAAATATGCTCCTACTTTGGTGCGAATTTACGAGCAAATGGCAGAACCTAAGTATGTCATGGCAATGGGAGCTTGCACAATTACGGGTGGGTTGTTTAGTGTTGATTCTCCCACGGCTGTTCGTGGTGTGGATAAGTTAATACCTGTTGATGTCTACATACCGGGATGTCCGCCTAGACCAGAGGCAGTGATTGATGGAATAATTAAGTTGCGTAAGAAAATTGCTAATGAAAGCATCCAAGAGCGGCAGGTAAGTCAACAAACTCACCGTTACCACAGTATTTATCATCAAATGAAGGTAGTACCTCCAATTAACGATCGGCAATATTTGAAAAGTCCGCAAAGAGAGGCTCCACCTAAGGAGTTAATAGAAGCAACGGGATTGCCAGTACCTTTGTTACAACAAGAAACTGTTACCGAAGTCGGAACAAACAGCGGATTGTAAAGTCACAAGCCCTAAAATCTAAAACCACCAGATGAAGACTTTTTGTGGAGTTGCCATCATCCTTGGTGCGATCGCTATTGTGGGAGCTAATCCTTTGTTGGCGAAAGTTGAAACGTTCTCAAAACAGCGATCGCAAGTTCCGACAAAACCTACAGAACAAGTTCCAGGTTTGCGATTGCCTGCTCCCAGTGGTAGTTATTCAGTAGGCACAACCGCTTACTATCTTGTTGATTCGTCTCGCGAAGAAACCTATAGTGCAGAGATTTACAATTTACAGACACAAAAGCTGGCTACAACTCCACGAGCAACGGATCGCCGCGAGTTGATCGTCTATGTTTGGTATCCTGCTAAAAGTGAACCAGGAGCTAAAACAATTCCTTATATCGATGAAGGCTTTGCTCTTGCGACTGCTGAAGGTATGGGAGCGAATTTTGGTGTGTCGCCAGAGCAATTCGTGAAGTTAGTCACTCAAACTATTCAAACAAATACTGCCCCAAAAGCAGAGCTTGCTAATACATTAAAACGATATCCGGTTGTAATTTTCTCACCTGGTTTTGGAGCAACGCCTAAGTTATACACAACACAGCTTGAGCAGCTTGCAAGTTATGGTTATGTCGTTGTTGCAATCAATCCCACCTATGAAGTACCAGTCTTGTTTCCAGATGGGCAGGTAATTACTCAATCTTCCGTGTTTGATTTTTCATCTGCTAATAAGCAAACCGAACAACGAACCTTTAATCAGGCAGTTGCAATCAGGGCAAAGGATATTGTCTTTGTGCTGAATGAGTTAAACCGCCTCAATGTCAAAGATCCGCAAAGACTTTTTACAGAACGATTAGATTTAAGTCGAGTCGGTATTTTTGGACATTCTTTGGGTGGAGATACGGCAATTGAGGCGATGTGGCGCGATCGCCGCTTAAAAGCAGGCATCAACATCGACGGAGGGAGTTATGGTAAGCTTCTGAGCAGTGGCAACAAGGACAGTTTGAATCGTCCTTTTCTAGGGATATCTCATGATGGCGCGGATGATGCGTTGCGATTGTTTTATCAACGCCAAAAAAACAACGCTTACAAATTGACTGTAAAGGGTAGCAAACACACTACATTTACGGATTTTGGGCTAATTCTGCCAGCATTTTTAGCGCATTCAACAACTCAAGCACAATCGCGAATTCAGCAAGCGATCGGTTCAATTGAACCTCAACGAGCAGCCAAAATTGTTAGTGCCTACACATTAGCATTCTTTGACCAATATCTGAAGAATAAGAGTAAATCTTTGCTGAGAAGGGCTTCACCTGAATATCCGGAAGTACTGATTGAATCTCGCAAGTAGCAACGGCATAAGAAGTTGATAGCTAATATCTTCCACCCGTCCAATTTTACACCAATAAATTTATTTCTTGGCTCATACTCCAAGACCGCTTTAGTAGACTCATGTTGCTAACCAATGGTTTTAGTCCTCTTGAGAGGACTTTTGCTATTAGCCATAGGTTTCTAAACCTATGGCGATTTTCTTATTTTTAATAAACCGCAAAGACGTAGAGAGCGCAAAGAAAAGAGTAAAGGAAAAATGAAAGAGATATCATGATAAATCACATAATGGTGCATGCAGCGACTTGGTGCAAGTAGACGCTTTGCGTTTACTGCCTCCTGCCTCCTGCCCTCTGCCTTATTTTCAAGACAGAGACAAATTGCTTGTTTATAAAGATTTTTCATGATTTGGTGATAATTTATTTACACTTTTTTTGCTAAGTTTGGTAAAATCGCTGAAAGCAAAAGTTCAATTATGCTCCTCACACCACACCGCCGCTCTCTTGTGTGCTAAAGGCAAGGGAGCTTTTTTAATAAAAATGATAAGCAATGCAAATACCTGCTTAACATCAGTTAGATTGTGACATTTAGTTAACTGTCTACTGTTAATTTATATATTCTCCATATAGGGGTTTAAGGTCTTTTGTTCCCTTTTAGATATATTGCTGTCATGTTTGCCTTGTGTAGATGAGTTACTTCAGACATTAAATCAACTGCCCACATTAAGTTACTACCTGGGCAAGCTTCAAATTACATTTAAAACAACTACTATATTCAATCATTGGCTTTGTGAAGTTGCCAATCAAGCCTATGTCGAAAAGTCCGCTAATACCCCAACCACAGCAAAGTGATACACAAGCTTCACTCTTGCCACCAGTGACGGAAGAAACAATCAACAGGGCAATAGACGGTGTTGTCTATGCACGCGATCGCCATGCCAACGAGATGATCCGTCAAGCACTATTGTTACAAGAAGCAGTTATTGAGGGTGGATCAGAACGCAAAATTAGCGGTGAAGTTCGACGCAGAGTACTGCGAAGTTTAATTCACACCTTATTTCAAGTTAATTTAGAGTTTCCAGAACGAATTCCCACAACTCCAACCTTAGTTGTAGCTAATCACCTTAACCACATCGATCCATTTCTTCTGCTGTCGGAGCTACCAGCGCATCCTTACTATCACATCTTAGGTGACGCTCGCACACTTTATAACCAATGGTGGAAACGTCAATTTCTTAGACTCGCAAAAGGTGTCATACCTATAGAACGTATCTGGAAAGAAGAAATAGCCGTCATTGAAGCTGCAAAGGCAGGACGAGACGATTTGGCTGAATTAGCAACAAATATTGAAAAATATGTTCCTCAAGGTAACTCTATAGAAACTTTACGACGTGTAGATCGCATTGCCCAAAATATTTTTGCTCGTGGTGAGGGAATTATTTTGTTTCCTGAGGGAAGACTTGGCAATATTGAAGGGCAGTTATCTGTTCCCCTCAAACGTGGTGCTGCAATTTACGCTTTGCGGTCTGGAGTACCGATTTTACCTATAGCACTGATTGGGACTCAAGACTTGTATTTTCGTAAAAAATTAACAGTACGTATTGGCAAACCATTAATCTTTCCCCAATCTAACCGTCCAAAAGCACAAGAATCACAAAAAGCCACTGATGAATTAGAAGCAGCACTAATCGAACTTTTGCCAAAAGACTACAGAGAACCAGAAGAACCAAAGTTTTTACATCACTTTCTCAATCATATGTTTTGGTGACTCTTAAGTAAGTGTGAAATCTTATTTCCGGCTTCCCCAACTCCAAGAGCCTGAAGAGATTCAGTAGAGTATAATCCAAGGGATATCAACCCCTCCAGACAAGCATCATGTCTGATAGCAATGTTGGCAAGCCCGCGCTAAACTATGTAGCGGTTAGCGGCAATAAAATGTCAAAATAGTATATCTGTTCTATTAAAACTTCCCACGCAAAACTCCCTAAATCCGTATAGATAGAGGTAGGAATGGCTGTTAATACTGAAAATGCTGGCAAGCAAAAAGCGCTTAACATGGTACTAAACCAAATAGAGCGTACTTTTGGCAAAGGAACAATCATGCGCTTGGGTGATGCCACCCGGATGCGAGTAGAAACCATTCCCAGTGGGGCATTGACTCTCGATCTGGCATTAGGCGGTGGTTTGCCCAAAGGACGGGTGATTGAAATTTATGGGCCGGAAAGTTCCGGTAAGACAACACTCGCGCTACATGCAGTCGCAGAAGTGCAAAAAAACGGTGGCATTGCTGCTTACGTAGATGCAGAACACGCCTTAGATCCTACCTATGCTGGAGCTTTGGGTGTTGATATCGAAAATTTACTAGTTTCCCAACCAGATACTGGAGAAGCAGCTTTAGAAATTGTCGATCAGCTTGTTCGCTCTGCTGCGGTTGACATTGTAGTTATTGACTCAGTGGCAGCACTAGTCCCCCGTGCGGAAATTGAAGGCGAAATGGGCGATGCTCACGTTGGTCTTCAGGCAAGATTAATGAGTCAAGCTCTACGTAAAATTACTGGTAATATTGGTAAATCTGGTTGCACAGTTATTTTTCTCAACCAGTTACGGCAAAAAATTGGTGTCACTTATGGCAACCCAGAAACAACTACTGGTGGTAACGCCTTAAAATATTACGCTTCTGTACGTTTGGATATTCGCCGGATTCAAACTTTGAAAAAAGGCTCGGAGGAATTTGGTAACCGCGTCAAAGTCAAAGTCGCTAAAAATAAAGTCGCACCACCTTTTAGAATTGCAGAATTTGACATTATTTTTGGTAAGGGTATCTCTACCTTAGGTTGTCTTGTCGATCTGGCAGAGGAAACAGGCATACTTACACGAAAGGGAGCTTGGTATAGCTATAACGGTGATAATATTTCTCAAGGTCGAGATAACGCGATTAAATATTTAGAAGAAAAAACAGAATTTGCTGAACAAATTAAGCAACTAGTACGGGAAAAACTAGAAATGGGAGCTGTTGTTTCTGCTAATTCTGTCAGAAAGACAAGCGAAGACGAAGAAGACATTGAAGATTATTCTGAAGAAGAATAATACTTTATTGTTTTGTTAGTTTTGAATACAAAGAGGCAGTGCCGTGCGGGTATCTATTCCCGCACGAGTATTTAGTTTTTTTTATGAATTAATAATTTAAAGCTCTGCCTTTTTTGTTGTGGAGGTACAAGTCAGGCGTTATAAAACTAGTTTCACCGCCAGGTGTGACAAACCCTACCCCTCTTGTTAGCAAAAAGAGGGGTGCCTTCAAGGCAGGGATATCTAAGGAGGACTATAACAAGCCTCGTTTGCCATTTGGGCGTACTGTCATCCAATTTATCTTTGCCAGTGCTAGTTGTTCTTCAGAAAGTTTTGCACCAGTCAGATTAGCTCCACACAAATTAGCTCCTCGAAGGTTAGCATTCTGGAGATAAGCATAGCTAAGATCTGCACCTCGTAGATCTGCTCCTTCTAAATCGGCATTACCAAGAAAAGCTTTGCTTAAATTTGCATCCTTGAGATTAGCTCGATTGAGACTAGCTTGCCCAAAATCACTACTGTGGAGATTAGTTCCTTGGAGATTGGCTCTTTCCAATTGAGAAGAATGGAAATTTATTTCTGATAAATTCGCACCTTGCAAATTAATTAGACTTAGATTGTGAAGGGCAAAATCCCGTCTACCTTTCAGATATGCTGTTAGTAGACTTTGGTTATCTAACTGTCGCATGACTTTAGACTTTTGCTGTTGGGAATCATTGCACTTGCTAGCCAAAGTTGACGTTTTTGTCGTTACAACTCGTTGCTGCGTCTTCCCCATATGCACAATACCAGTTCCTTCCGTTGCTTTGGCTCGTCTAGCACGGATTGCTGCTGCTATCTGCGCCACACTTAAACCAGAAACATTAGCACAAGAGTTGCCAGAATCTTCTGGATATTGATTTATTTGGTCTTTCGCATCTCCGGAAGATTGAACCATCATACTTTTTGATAAACTCTCCAGGTATGGTTCGAGATCTAGTGCTCTAAGTACTTCTTCGGATGTTTTATAGCGATTACGTACTGATATCTCCAGCATTTTCCGCAGTACTTCTACGAGATGATCGCTTACTTGCACATGCGATTCCCAAATCAGCTCGCCTGTTGTGGGATTGTATTCCAAATCTTTAGGAGATTTACCTGTTAGTAAATAAATACACGTTACTCCTAAAGCATAAATATCACTAGCATAGACTGGACGCATTGCCATTTGCTCTGGGGGTGCAAACCCAGGTGTTCCAATTGCATATGCAGTTAATGCCGTTTGTTCTGATTGATTGACTGTTGCTTGGGTAACTTGATTTTTAACAGCTCCAAAGTCTATGAGAACTAATCTGCTATCTTGAGCGCGGCGAATGATGTTGGCTGGCTTAATATCACGATGGATCACCTTATGCTCGTGTATATATTGCAGTAATGGCAGGATTTCACTTAAGAATTGCTTAACTCCAGCTTCACTAAGAATTCCAGTTTGTTTGACTTCTTGCTGTAAAGTGGGGCCACTGATGTATTCCTGAACTAAATAAAATTGTTGATGTTCTTCAAAGTAATCTAGCAATCTCGGTACTTGGGGGTGATTGCCAATCTTGCCCAAAGTTACGGCTTCTCGCTCAAACAGTTCGCGTGCCATTTGCAAAACGTGGGGTGTGGTTCCCGACGGACGTAATTGCTTAATCACACAACTCGGTTCGCCTGGTAAGGCTTCATCAAGGGCAAGAAAGGTTGCCCCAAAACCACCTTGCCCTAAAGCTTTCTGTACCCGATAGCGATCGCGCAACAGTAGTTGTGAGCCACAAGACTGACACCTATCGCTATAAGCTAGATTTTCTGGATTCGGACAGTTAGGATTTAAGCAGTAGCTCATGCGCTGTCAACTCGCTGCACGAAAAATTACGGGTAGCTCTACACCCTGATCCAATTATTGAAATCAAAAGTTACTTTCACCAGGTAATTTTCGCTGGAAATGCTTTGAAGAGTTGCTAAAGTTAGGCTCGTGTTGCGTAAAGCAATCGTAAACTCACGTAATTTCCCGTATTTTTCTCGAAACCAAAGACGATGGCGATACCAAGTAGATACTAAATTTCTAGGTAATTTTAAATTTTATTAATTAGATATATGAATAGTTGTTCAAGTGTTGTAGGTTAATGGCAGGAAGAAAAGGAGAAAATTATGACAACCGTCACCCAAATGAAATGCGCCTGTGAATCTTGCTTGTGTATTGTTTCTCTAGAAGATGCAATTCAAAAAGAGGGTAAATATTATTGCTCTGAAGCTTGTGCTGAAGGTCATAAAACAATGAAAGGTTGTGGTCACGGTGGTTGTGGTTGTTAGGCAATTTCCATGTTTGCCCTGATAAATTTTCAACCCCGTCCATTACAGGAGCGGGGTTGCTATTTATACAGATTAACTAGGAAATTTCTTAGTAATTTCCTAGATCGCCCAAAGTTAAAAATGTGATGATTACACTACCAAGTTAGACATTACATCCCTTGCTGCTTCTAGAGTTTGCTCAATATCTTCCTCGGTATGAGCTAAAGAGGTAAATCCAGCTTCAAACTGCGACGGTGCCAGGTAAATGCCACGTTCTAGCATTCCACGATGGAAGCGAGCAAACTTGCCCAAATCCGATTTTTTAGCATCTTCATAGTTATGGATAGGGCCAGATGCAAAGAACAAACCAAACATAGCGCTAATTTGACCACCACAAGCAGCATGACCTGTTTGTTGAGCAATTTGCAACAAACCATCTGCTAACTTTTTAGTAACTTGATCTAGGTACTCGTAGGTACCCGATTTTTGCAGCAATTCTAGCGTTTTAATTCCCGCAGTCATGGCCAAAGGATTACCAGAAAGAGTTCCTGCTTGATACATGGGGCCAGCAGGAGCAACCATAGACATAATATCCCGACGACCACCATAAGCTCCTACAGGCAAACCGCCACCGATAATCTTACCTAAGGTTGTCAGATCGGGAGTCACACCAAATTTTTCCTGAGCACCGCCGTAGGCAATACGAAAGCCTGTCATCACCTCGTCAAATACTAGCAACGCTCCATGTTCGTGGGTAAGTTCTCGTAACCCTTCTAAAAAGCCTGCGTCGGGAGGAATAAAACCAGCATTACCTACAACAGGCTCAAGAATAACTCCAGCGATTTGGTCGCGGTTCTCTTCAAATAAAGCTTTCACAGCTTCCAAATCGTTGAAAGGCGCAGTCAGGGTATTACTAGTTACTGATTTAGGTACTCCAGGAGAATCAGGCAAACCAAGGGTAGCAACACCGGAGCCTGCCTTTACTAAGAACATATCAGCGTGACCGTGATAACAACCCTCAAACTTAATCACTTTGTCACGACCAGTAAAGGCTCTGATCAGCCTTAGCACTGCCATACAAGCTTCGGTGCCTGAATTCACAAATCTTACCATTTCGATGCTAGGTACAGCATCAATGACCATTTCAGCTAAGACATTTTCCAGTAGGCAAGGTGCGCCAAAGCTGGTGCCTTTCTCCAAAGCTTCATGCAGTGCCGTAATGACTTCGGGATGAGCATGACCACAAATAGCTGGGCCCCAAGTTCCTACATAGTCAATATACTGATTGCCATCTACATCCCAAATGTATGCGCCTTTGACGTGGTCGAAAACAATCGGTTGTCCCCCCACAGATTTGAAGGCGCGAACTGGGGAACTTACCCCTCCTGGCATTAGGTTTTGAGCAGCGGCGAAGATTTCTTGTGATTTGGTAGTTTTAATCGTTGTATTTACCAAGGTTCTCTCCTAAAAGAGTGGGAAGTAAAAAGCTATATCCTAAGATAGGAGTCAAGTCTTCTCAGAACTTCTATCGTATAAAATTACCTGAACCAAGAAAATAACAATATGTTATACAAGTCAATCAAGACTTGCTTGCTGAAATTCGCAGTGGCTTATCCGATACTTACCAAGATGTTTATCGGGCTGCCTATGACTCCGCAATTGATTGGTATGGTGAAGAGGCAAAAGCTCATAAGGTAGCTTAGAGTGCTATGAAGATGCAGGCTGTCATACATAAGAGTTCTGATGTTTAAGTCTGAATTTTAAATAACGTTAAATTAGATTATAAATTTAGGAAATTACTTATTAGTTCAAAATTATGTGCCGACTGGCATAGATAGAATGGTATCGTGAACCCATGAATCATTCTCGCTATTTTGAAAGCAGCTGGTATGTTTTTTTCTGCAAATAATTCACAAAACCACGCTATCCCTGTTGATAAAATTCGTTACGATGAACGCGGTCTTGTTCCGGCAATTGTCCAAGACTATCTGGATGGCGCTGTTTTGATGATGGCGTGGATGAATCGGGAATCATTACAAAAGACTTTGGAAACAGGAGAAACTTGGTTTTGGAGTCGTTCTCGTCAAGAATTTTGGCACAAAGGTGCTACTTCTGGTCATATTCAAAAAGTGCGAAGTCTTCGTTATGACTGTGACAGTGACGCACTGCTAATCGGAGTTGAGCAGGTGGGAGATATCGCTTGCCATACTGGTGAGCGCAGTTGTTTTCATCAGGTAGACGGAAAAATTGCTCCACCACCTGGTGATACCTTATCGCAATTGTTTGAAATCATTTGCGATCGCCGTGATCGCCCGAATGAGAATTCATATACCTGTAAATTATTTGCAGGTGGTGATAACAAAATTTTGAAAAAGATTGGCGAAGAGAGCGCGGAAGTGGTAATGGCATTTAAAGATGACGACGCAGATGCGATCGCCTCTGAGGTCGCTGATTTGCTGTATCATACTCTCGTTGCTCTTGCCCATCATCAAGTTGATTTAAAATCAGTGTACCGAAAATTGCAAGAGCGTCGTCGTTAAAAACAAAAGCAAGTTTTATATCTGGTGACTCAAAGCTGTGACTATGCAAACGTCTAAGTTAGGTCTGCGCTCACAGATAAATAGTTAATTAGGAGTCAGGGGTGGAGATAGCTTCAAGATAGTCTACCACCCCCTCCCCTTGCTCACGAAAGTTACTGAGTACTAATCAAAATCCGATTTAGATACAACAAAATAGCTAGGACGATGAAAACACTTAAAGCTAACCCTAGCCAGAAGTAATTTACTAATAATTGTGATTGATCTAATGCCCAACCTCCAAGCAAAGGGCCAATAAAATAACCAATTGCCCAGCACAGGGAATTGATGGAGAAATAAACCCCTCGCCTTGATGGAGGTGCTAAATAGGTGACTAGAGAATAAGCTGAAGGTGTATAGCAGATCACGGCAGTTGCTAATACTCCTAATGCCAAAGTCGCCCAATATAGATGCCCAGTAGTACACAAACCTGTAAACCAGATACAGCTAAATCCGATCGCCCACAAAATAGCTGAAGTTGCAAGTGCTTGGGGGTAAAAAAAGCGCTTGACAAAACTAACAGCTGGTAACTGTCCGAAAATAGCAACTATCAAGTGCCAAGCGAAAAGGGTACTGATAGTACTTGCTGTAAATCCTGTTGCAGAAAATCCAACTAGCACAAAATTTTTGAGGTAGAGAGGAAGGGTTGTGTGCAATTGAGAAATATAAATTGTGAAAATAATATTGACTGCAATATAAGTGAGAAATCGGCGATCGCGTAATGCCCAGATCCAAACCTTAATCTGCGCAGATAATTCTCGTTGTGTTGGTTGTGGTTGATAAGTTTCTGCGATCGCTACGTAAACTACCGCAAAAAATACAATGAATGAAACAGCATCAATGATAAATAGAGTGCGAAAATTTCCAGTTGTACTGACTAAAAATCCCCCGCAGATAATTCCCATCCCCAATCCTAAGTTGTCTGCTAGTCGGGTAAGGGCGAAAGATTCATGACTATTTTCAGGAGGTGTTAGATCGGCAACAACTGCTTCAGTTGCAGGCCAGTATAAACCAACCCCTAAGCCACTAATCAACTGACCGATAATCAGAATAAAAAAATTGTGGGTTGCAGCCAGAACGAAACAAGCCAATGCTGAAATTGCCGTTGCCAGTAATAAAGTATTGCGGCGTCCTATTTGGGGAGAATCAGCTAAAGAACCGCTTAAAATCCGTCCTACTACCCCTGAAATTGAGGCACAACCTAAAGCAAAACCAACTGAAGTTGCTGATAAACCAATTTGATTGACAAAAAAGATGGGAGCATAAAACAGTGTCAAACCAGTGCCAATAGTTGAGAGGAACCGACCAAACATCAAGATCCAAACTTGGCGATGGATAAGGGAAAACCATGAAAATATTTGGGATTTAGACACAAATTTCCTTGGCAAGGAGAAAGTTCTTCCTTGTCTTTCCCATCTCCGCCACTCCCCTAACACTTATTTTGTAATTTTTATCATTTTGTAATTCTTATCATTTCCTGAAATTTTCCTCACTGATTCCACAGAGTTTCCACAAGCACTTTTGCTGTTTTCCACAGCCACTCGCTGATGTCATAAGCTCTTGCTGTATTACTGGGGATTTTGTGTTTACAGCAATTAAGGGTTGACAAAACTGAGTTTTAGTTAAGTTATGTTACAAAAACATGACTAAAAAGCTTATAATTCCGTAAATGTATATTCTTTATAAACTATGTCTTAACATTTCGCAGCATTGACAAAACCACCCCCTTTTGACGCACAATAAGGCGGCTTGCCTTTATAGTCTGCACTTGTATGCGTGTAATAACCCCACTTTTTGCCACAGCAGATTGATGAGAAGACAAAATCATTGTGTCTTCCCTTGAGGCTTTGACTGCAAGCAAAAATCCCTATTAATAGCCTGTAAAGGAGAAAAATCTCATGAACGCAACAGTAAGCATCTTTACAGAGATTCCTGAAACACTGCACGAATCGCTCAAAATTTATTTAGAAAAGCATCCTGATTGGGATCAAAACCGAGTTTTGACAGCAGCACTGTCGTTGTTTTTACTGCAAAATGGAGATAGCGATCGCCGTGCTGCTCGCGTATATTTGGAAACATTATTTCATCATTGTTAAGCCTAAATACGCTGCCCCGATTCATGCCTAATTGCTCACCCATGAAACACTGTAGTTGTAGGTGCTTCCAGAGCACGGAGCTATTTTGTTTAATGCCCCATTAAGGGTACGGCATGGTAAACCGTACCCCATAACCAGATTTCCAAAACTAACAAGAACTATTGGAGTCAAAAATCAAAAATAGAAGCAAACTTGAGAATATAATCAACTTTCTAGCCAATTTTTAATATTTTAGTTGCTAATGTCAAGAGATAGTTTTGTTTGTAAAAGTCCTATCTAATATAAAAGCTAACTATAGAAGTCTTTTGACAGTTACTAAGTGTTTTTGATAGAGCCTATAAATTTAAGCTCAAGGTATCTCTAGCGAAAACAGTAAGAAATTTGGATTTAAGCGGCGACTATTGCCGCTTGCGGTTTATTTTGACTACATCTCAATAATGGAGGGTTGATAAAGTTATATCCAAAAAATGGCTGTCCACAGGATGAAAAACTATCCCAAAAAAATCGTAATTGTTCACATTTCATCCTCTGTCTGCAGACTTAATTGCCATATATTTGGTTTTCTATTGAGATTTCAATGAGCGACTACTACGACTTGTCTGAGTGTTGGGAGGGAGCAGTCGGACACTCAAACTTATAACCAACTCCACGAACGGTTTGAATTAATGCTGGCTGACTGGCATCAATTTCTATCTTTTTACGAATTTGACCGATGTGTACATCTACAACTCGTTGGTCACCGACATATTCATAATCCCACACTTCTTGGATCAGTTCTGCTCTACGCCACACTCTACCTGGATGGCTAGCTAAAAAATGCAACAAGTCGAATTCCAAAGCCGTTAAGGGTACAGGTTGACTGTTGAGAGTTACTTCTCGCCTTACAGGATCAATCATCAGCTTTTCAAAGACAAGGCGTTTTTGTTCTGCTGTGGTTACAATCCGTTGACGCCGTAAAATAGCTGCTACCCTAACTTCTAGTTCTCCCAAACCAAAAGGCTTGGTGAGATAATCATCAGCACCTTTAGAGAAGCCGCGAATCTTGTCAGCTTCGTCTGCACGACTAGTCAGCATGAGAACAAAAACACCATTACGGCTTTGCATCTCTTGACAGAGGTTAAACCCAATTACGTCTGGTAAATTGACATCTAAAATCACCAAATCTGGATTAAACTGCTCAAACAGAGCTAAGGCTGTCTTTCCATCTTCGGCAGCCTCCACCTGATAGTTCTGCTTGATCAAAAAGCGTTGGATTAAATTCCGAACCGCAGGGTCGTCATCAACTACAAGAATCTTGGCAGGAGCCATGACCATCACTTTGCACAAAAATTTATAGGATTAACGTACAGGTTGCGTCAAAAACGCAGTTTCCATTTGACAGGAAATCAAAATTTACAAGGTTGAGTTAAAAATTCCCTGATTATCTAAAATACTAGTTTAATCTGGAATTTCAGCAACTAAAGCGCGATTAATTTATATAATGCCACTTTAATCAGTTTAGGTATAGGAATTGTTAACCCTGTATCTAGTGGGCAGATGCTCTGCTCGTACCACTAAAGTTTAAGTAAATCAGGAGATTTTTTACCCCTATTACTTAAGTAATTCAAACGCTTTTATTTTAAATCTACAAGTGACTCAGTGGAATGATAAATTCTGAAGCTTTTTGAGTAAAACCGATTTGAGGCAAAGTCAACAGCCAAATCTGAAACAGAAAAACATAATTTTTTCATAAAAAAGCCTTGTAGGTATTTTTAGCTCAAGTTCTAGAGTAAAGCCCTAAATTGGGAACGGCATGAGGGGATACACGGAGTTCTAACCTTGTGTTAAAGTGTCTATAGTTAAATTTCTCATGTCGATTATGCTTACGCCTGTTACTATACAGATAAGATGTAACATCGACTCAGACATTGGTGATCACCAAAGATAGAACTTAAATTTATTATTTTTACCACAAAAGACTGCTGCCGATTTTTAGGCTAGACAAATAAATTCCCATGAGTGAGCAAAATCCCTACGAAAAACTTGGGGTACCGGAAGACGTTAGCTTCGATGAAATCCAGGATGTTCGCAATCGCCTCTTACAACAATACAGTGGCGACGCTAAACGTCTAGAAATGATCGAAGCCGCCTATGATGCAGTTTTAATGGATCGTTTGCGGTTGCGCCAAGAAGGCAAGATTAAAGTGCCTGAACGCATCCGTTTTCCAGAACGTCTTGTACAAGCACCTCCTAAAGAAAGTCCAGCCCCTCGCGAGCAGTCACCTGCATGGCTGCAAAGAATACTGGATAAACCAACATCAGCAGATGTATTATTACCTGGGGCTTGGTATCTGGGTTTGAGTGCTATCAGTGTATTTTACCCAACTGGAGCTGATCAGGTTTTACAGTTGGCGTTAGTAGTTGGAGTTGGTATTAGTATTTACTTTATCAACCGTAAGGAAGGTAAGTTTGGTCGAGCGGTTTTATTCACTCTGAGCGGTTTGATTATAGGTTTAATTGCTGGAGGATTGGTTGCTAGTTGGGTCATACCACAAGTACAACAACTGATTCCTTTAACGCAAAATCAGTTTTCTACTGTAGTGACATTTATATTGTTGTGGTTAATTACTAGCTTTCTACGCTAAGAACTTAGAAATTAGGGACTAGAGGCTAGGAATTAGGAATAAGTGATGAAAAAACAGTAACTCTATCTTTTAATTTAAATTTCTAACACCTAGTCTCTGGGGCCTATTTTCAAATTAGCCGACACCTACGCATGGTGTCGCTGTATCTAGATGCCCAAAGTACGGCTACTTACCCTAAGATAAGCCGCAAGGGGTGGTAGTACACTCTTGGGGGGCAGATCCCTAAAGCATTCTAAGCCCCCGTTGAGCAACTGCCGTTCATGCTTTAGCCTCTAACGCCTAACTGGTTGCAGTGCTTGTTCTAGGATGAGATTAACAGCTACGCTAAAATTTGGAACAATCAGATCAGGTTGATAAAACTTTAACTGTACCCGATCGCGAATACCACTTTCCACGGCAATTACCTTAATCCCGTGCTTTTTAGCAGCTGTGATATCGGCTTCGGTATCACCAATCATGTATGTGTCTGTGGCGGATGGTAGTTCGTTCAATGCACGTGCCATCAATAAAGGCTTGTCATCAATATCGCGGGTTTTGACATAATCGTTACTCAAGCAGTAACAGCGATTTTCTGGAAAAAATTTGCCTAAATCATACTTTTTGAAAGCATAATCCAGTTCTCGCACTCGCCGCATAGTCATTACTGCTAAATCAATGCCAGCCTGTTGAATTTTTAATAGTGCATCTACAGCACCATCAGCAAGGCGATCATACTCAAAGTAAGGTTCTGTATGTACTGTTTGCCGCCGTAACTGGGAGAATGTTTGTGCCTGAAGTTCATCTAAACCAGAGATGATTCCAATTTCTTTTTCGGCTACACGCGATCGCTTCATTTGCCAAAATTCTGCTTTTGAGAGTTCTCGCACTTTTTGATTAGGGCGTCGAGTTTTCTCTAAACAATATTGATAAACACGGTAATATCGCTCTGAAACATCTATAATCGGCCCATCAAAGTCTGTAATAATTCTTAACATTTTTTTAAAACGTAATATTTATTTACAGACTAACTTAGATATTACTGCTATTGATGTGTTTCAGTTTTAAATATTTGATAGGTAAATTTAAGATTACTAATTTGACAATTGTAGATAAAGTTGCTATGACAGACCTTCTTTAAGAGTCACTTGCCAGCGCTCATCTATTCTATACACATCGAAAGAATTACATTCATTGACTAAAAAAATTCGGAAATTACGGGCTAAACCCAGATTTCCAAGTATTTTATTAACTCCCACACCATATTGTTTATTAAAATGGCCACTTAAATATTCTATAGGAACATAGTTGTTAGGAAATTTCTTCATTAAGGTAGTAGTTATAGCAACTACTGCCTTTTCTAAATCTGCTTTAGAAGCAACTTCTTGCTTTCGCACAGAATTATTGTGATTTAAATCATGGAGTTGAGGTTTTCTAAATAAAGCTACATAGGCTTCTGGATTATCTGCTGGTTGATAGATCACAACATCAGATTGATATTTAGTTAAAATATCCTTTGCTGTTTTATCCAGATAGTGATAAGATGCTACTTCATTGAGATCAAGATTATATTTATGCTTATATATTTGCGCTATTTGAGATAACTTAAACCATTGATTACTAGTGCGTTTTTCCTCAGATACAATTATATTTTGAATTTGTTTAATAAATTTATCAATATTAGGTATTTCTAATACACTATGAGTATAATTAATACCAGTATTACTATTAAAGATTTTGAGATTAGTACCTTGCTGACTCACTCGATACACTGTTAATCCATTTTGCTGCAAACGATTGCATAGATTAGTCATTACTTTGTCTGAAGAACAGACTAAAACTTCTTGAACTTGTGGGTAACGTTCATGAATAGATGAGCCAAAAACTATCATTTTACCGTCGGCATTGTCTTTACCAGCTGGTACATGAATTAAATCATAGCTGCGTTGATGTAATTCAATATCTTGTTTACCCATGCTGCACCAATTAGCAAAAGCAATTTTGACGTGTAGGGGATAATGACAAACTGTGGTTAAAAACTTTTCGGTTTCGGCACTAAGTTGTATATTTTCTGCATCTAGCAGCAAAATTGCTATCCCTGTTTGCTGATTTGATGGAGTAGTAGCTGCTGTTAAAACTTTCTTTGATAAATCTATCTCTGGAGAATGAGATGATTCATTTAATTCATATTCTGGAGAAGATAATTGCTGAATTGTATCCAAAAATTTTCTTAATACAGGTGAATCGAAAGATTCGGGAATAAAAAGAGCTTTGAGAAACCACTGTAAATTTTGAAGTAATTTATTTTGGTCTTGAGTTTGGCTGAGTAGGCTTGTTAACTTTAGACTCAGGGCAGATTGATTGCGGCTATTATGCCAGTCTATACTTCTGTACTTATCTACAAATAAGTTGGGTTGTTGCTCTTGAATGGTAATAATTACTTGGTAAAGGTAGTAATTAATTTTCCCTATCAGGGCAGTATGATTGTCATTTCTTGCAAGGTTATCATTGGGCATAGCTCAAACACAACAGTGAGGCATCTTAGCTCAAACCATCGTCAAAGATGGTGATTTACAAATTTATATCTAGAGCAGTAATGATTTGGGATCAGTGAAACTGCTGAGGAAAAGCTACATTAATTTTGGCTCCTTCTCTAACAAGAAGTACGATTTAATTATTTTGATAACTAATACCAATTCTCTAAAATTTTGCTACATATCAATCTCCGCGTCTGGTTATCTGGGCGTCTCCAAGTCGTTATCTGCAACCACTCTTTGGATAATTAGTATAATTATTGACTAACCTACATCCTCAAATAATTTAAGACCAATAGCAGCACAATTAGGGTTTGTCTGTCATTTCTGCGATCGCCCTTCTGAAAGTGGGATGGTCTAATGCCCTTTTAAGGTAAATGACATAAGTAATTACTTGCAGGTTATTACCTTAAATAAATACTAAAAGTTAGCTCTCAAGGTAGATTACCAACTCTATTGAATGGCAGAATATGAATGGGGGACGCTTTACAGCAGTCCCCCATTCATATCGGTGAAATAGCTAGGGCTGACAAAAACAGTAGCTGTAGTAAAGCTAAACTATCAGCACCTTGATGCGGGGACTGTCACTTTGATCTTGAAGATGAACTCTAATAGCGCTAGAACTATCTTTGTTGGTGACAGCGAGATGGCGATGTTGATGCGATCGCATGATTGGTCGCAGACACTGGTTGGTTCGGTTGAAACTTGGCCCCAAAGCTTGCGATCAACACTGAGTATTTGCCTCAATTCACGTTTCCCGATCGCTATCTACTGGGGTGTGGATTGCTTGCTGCTTTACAACGACGCTTGGCGACCAATCGTCGGTGACAAGCACCCCTGGGCGCTTGGTCGTCCTGCCTGTGAAGTCTGGTCTGAAATTTGGAATGACATCGGGCCGGAGCTAGCAAGAGTTTTAGCAACGGGCGAGGGTACCTTCCATAACGACGAACTGCTATCTATGCATCGGTTTGGCTATACCGAAGAATGCTTCTTTGAGTACACATTCAACCCTATTCAAGGGCAAGGGGGTGTCGTTGAAGGTGTGTTTAACGTTGTCACTGAAACGACCTACCGAGTTTTGAACGAGCGTCGCGCTCGACTGCTTCGAGAAGTAGCCGCTAAAACCGGAATTGCCAAAACAGCTAAAGAAACTTGCGCCTTGATGATACAGGCTTTCAAGTCTGATCCGTTTGACATTCCTTTTGCCCTTCTCTACTTGATTGATCAAGATGGAAAATATGCCCAACTTTGCGGTAGCACTGAGTTTGCCCCAGATAGATCCATCAGTCCTGGGGTCATAGACCTGATTGCAGAGGATGGCATCGATAGCTGGTCAATCACTCTTGCTGTTCGGACTGCCCAACCGCAAGTGATCAAAGACCTGCCAACACGCTTTGGAGCAATTCCTGGGAGTCCGTGGTCAGAACCACCGCAGGAAGCAATGGTCTTGCCAATCACCGCCACTAGACAAGGCAAGGTAACTGGGGTGCTGGTCGCTGTCGCTAGCCCACGCCGCAGGCTCGATGATCATTACCGTGATTTCCTCAGTCAGGTTGCTGGGCAGATTGCCACAGCGATCGCCAATGCCCGTGCCTATGAGGAAGAACGCAAACGGGCAGAAGCCCTAGCAGAACTTGATCGCGCCAAAACCACATTTTTTAGCAACGTCAGCCATGAATTCCGTACGCCCCTAACGCTGATGTTAGCTCCGTTGGAACAAACACTGAGTCGTCTGGACGGACAACTGCCGCCGCTGGAGCGGGAGCAGTTAGAGATCGTGCAGCGCAACGGCTTGCGTCTGCTAAAGCTGGTGAATACACTCCTAGATTTCTCGCGCATTGAAGCTGGACGGGTGCAAGCTGTTTATGAACCTACAGACTTAGTTGCCTTCACCACCGAACTCGCTAGCGTCTTTCGCTCGGCGATCGAGCAGGCTGGATTACAGTTGATCGTTGTGTGTGAATCTCTGATAGAGCCTGTTTACGTTGATCGGAAAATGTGGGAGAAAATTGTCCTTAACTTACTCTCCAATGCCTTCAAATTCACTTTTGAGGGAGAGATTGCCGTGATTTTGCGCTCCGACGATGCTCACATTCACCTAGAAGTGCGAGACACGGGTACTGGTATTCCAGCCGAGGAGTTGCCGCATATTTTTGAGCGATTCCATCGCGTGAAAGGGACAAGAGGACGAAGCTATGAGGGATCGGGCATTGGTCTGTCATTAGTTCAAGAGCTAGTGCGCTTACATGGCGGCACCATTGCGGTGAGTAGCATCGTTAATCGGGGAACATGCTTCACAGTATCAATTCCTAAAGGATGTGTGCATTTACCGAGTGAATGCATTCATGCAACCCCCACGCTTACCTCCACCGCAACGGGAGTAATGCCCTATGTTGAAGAAATATTACGCTGGTCGCCATGGTCGTCAAAATTGATCGAGAGTTCACAGAATACAACCTGTGAACTCTCCTCGATTTCTGTTCCTGTTCAACCCCAACAGCCATCATCACGAACGGCACGAATTCTGCTAGCTGACGACAACGCCGATATGCGCGATTATGTGAAGCGTCTATTAAGCCAGCAATATGAAGTAGAGGCGGTAACAGATGGGATCACTGCGTTAGCTGCCATTCACGAGCAACTCCCTGATCTGGTGCTAACAGATGTCATGATGCCGGGACTGGATGGTTTTGAGTTGCTGCGAGAGTTGAGAGGTAAACCGCAAACCCAGGAGTTGCCGATTATCCTGCTGTCTGCCCGTGCTGGGGAAGAGTCTCGGATTGAAGGACTCCAAGCGGGAGCCGATGATTATCTGACCAAACCCTTTTCTGCCCGTGAATTGCTGGCACGAGTGGAAGCAAACTTGAAACTAGCACAACTGCGACGAGACGCAACGCAACGGGAACAAGCACTGAGGCTAGAAGCAGAAACCGCGCAGCAGAAGGTGGAAACGATTCTGTCAAGTATTAGTGATGCGTTTGTGGTTTTGGATCGGGACTGGAATTTCACCTATGTCAACGATCGCTACTGTGGAATTGTTGACATGGATCGGGAAGCACTTCTAGGTCAAAACGTTTGGGAACTGTTTCCCGATGCGGCTGATGGTGAAGTTTACATTCAATTTCAAAGAGCGCTGAGTCAGCAAGCCTCTGTGCAGTTTGAGTGGCTGTTTCCTGCCTGGAACCGCTGGTTTGAGTATCGGGTTTACCCATCACCTGATGGACTGACGATTTTTCTGGCTGAAATCACCGATCGCAAACAGGCAGAAGCCGAAATTCAGCAACTTAACCAGCAGCTAACTCACCGCATCAACGAACTACAAACCCTGTTTGATTTATTACCCATTGGCGTGGCGATCGCAGAAGATCCACAGTGTCGAAGGATTTACTTCAATCCTTACCTATCCGAACTGATACGCGTTCCGGTCGGCCAAAATGCCTCCCAAAGTGCGCCGCCCCCAGAACGCCCTGTGTATCGCTTGTGCAAAGACGGTGTAGAGATCCCTGTTGAAGATTTGCCAATGCAGTATGCTGCACGTCATAACATCGAAATCAGGGATGAAGTCTTAGACATTGTGCATCCCGACGGCACAGTGGTGAAACTGCTCTGTTATTGCTCTCCTCTGCTTGATGAGCAAAATCAGGTTAGAGGTGTTTTGGGGGGATTTGTCGATATCACTGAGCGAATCCAAAACGAAGCTGCTCTGCGTGAGAGTGAAGAACGGCTCAAGATTGCGCTCCAGACAGGCAAGCTTGGCTCCTGGCAGCTAGATCTCACGACAGGTGTGTTGGAAAGTTCGGATCAGTGTAAGGCAAACTTTGGACTGTCCCCAGAAGAGGACTTATCCTACCAACGGTTATTTGAGTTGATTCATCCTGATGATCGCGCCTATGTTCAAGAAACGGTAGAACGGGCGATCACAGAACACATTGATTACGATGCCGAATATCGCAACATTTGGTTAGATGGCAGTATTCACTGGATGATTGCACGAGGTCGAGCTATTTACGCAGCAGATGGTACACCGATGCGGATGATTGGTGTCACCCTCGATCTCACAGAACGTAAACAAGCCGAAGTAGCCCTACGGGAAAGCCAAACCCTGTTTGAAGCCTTTATGCGTTACTCTCCTGTGACTGCTTTCATTAAAGATGAACAAGGGCGATACCTGTATGTCAATCCGCTTAACGAACGCCTCTGCAATCGCCCCTTAGCGGATTGGTTGGGCAAAACGGATTTTGAGTTATTTCCGCTCGCAGAAGCTCAACAGTGGTACAACCATGATTTGGCAGCACTGGCAGCAGGAGAAGCGATCAAGGTTAACGAAACCTTTAGGCAAGCAGATGGTGAACATCATTTCATCGCCTTTAAGTTTCCAATTCCTCAGTTATCTGGGCGACAATGGCTTGGCGGTATGTCGCTGGATGTGACGGCACACAAACAGGCGCAAATGGCTCTACAGAAAAGTGAAGAGCAGCTGCGTCTGGCTACGGAAGGAGCCAATTTAGGGCTATGGCATTGGAATGTGCAAAGTGACAGGTTGATCTGGACAGATCAATGTAAAGTGCTGTTTGGTCTGCCAGCCGATACCCAGATGTCCTATCAGGTTTTCCTCGATGCTCTCCATCCAGAGGATCGGCAGCGAATCCACGAAATGCGTCCTGTATTGGAGGACGGACAACTGAGTCGCCATGAAATTGAGTATCGAACTGTTTGGCCCGATGGCACCGTGCGCTGGTTGATGGCAAGAGGAAGTGCGATCTATGACGCAGAGGGAAAACCTATCTCCAGCATGGGTGTCATCTTCGACATCACCGATCGCAAACAAGCAGAGGAAGCTTTGCGACGGAGTGAAGAACGACTTCGCGTTAGCCAGGAACTCTCTCTCGATGCCTTTACCATCCTCGATAGTGTACGGAATGAAGCTGGGGCGATCGTCGATTTTGTCTGGACGTATGTGAATCCCAAAGCAGCCGAAATTCTCAAACGTCCGATTGAGGAACTGGTGGGTCAACGGCTACTTGATGTGCTTCCAGGCAATCAGCTTAACAGCGAATTATTTCAACGCTATGTGCAAGTTGTGGAAACTGGAGAACCCCACGATATTGAACTGTCTTACAACGCAGACGGCATCACTGGATGGTTCCGCAACATGACCGTCAAGCTTGAGGATGGAGTAGCCATTTTCTTTAGTGACATTACTATTCGCAAACAAACTGAGCAAGCCTTACGTCATGCTGAAGAACGGTTGCGAGTGGCATTGCAAAATGCTCCGATTACCGTGTTTAACCAAGATCGCGAATTAAAATATACCTGGATTCACAATCCAATTTTATATGATCTCCATGAAATGCTCGGCAAGCGCGATCGCGATTTCTTGCCACCCCAAGATGCAGAACTACTCACGGTAATTAAACAACGGGTTCTCGAAACTGGGATCGGTGCTCGTGAAGAAATTAAAATCACCAGAAATGAAACAAATTACTACTATGACCTAACCGTAGAACCCCTACGAGATTCCAACAATACTGTGATCGGTATTACCTGTGCCGCTGTTGATATTTCAAAACTCAAGCAGACTGCGATCGACTTACGCGAGAGTGAAGATCGGTTGCGGTTAGCATTAGAATCAGCAGAGTTAGGCACCTGGGATTTCAACCTGATCACAGGCAAACTGAAGTGGGACGAAGGCTGTAAAGCAATGTTTGGGTTACCGCCCGATGCAGAGGTGACTTGGGATCTGAGTGCATCCGCTATCCATCCAGACGATCGAGAGCGAGTGCTGGAAGCAACACAAGCGGCACTCAATCCCGCCAATAAGGGTGCCTATGCTATTGAATACCGTACTGTGGGAATTACTGATGGTATTGAACGCTGGGTTGCAGCCAAGGGGCAGGTGTATTTTAATTCAGCAGGAGAAGCAGTACGCTTTATCGGCACCGTCCTCAATATTACAGAGCAGAAACGGGTGGAAGTTGAACGTGAGCAACTGTTAGCGCGGGAACAAGCCGCACGGGAGGCAGCCGAAGCCGCAAATCGGATCAAAGATGAGTTTTTGGCTGTCGTGTCCCATGAATTGCGAGCGCCCCTTAACCCCATTCTCGGTTGGGCAAAGCTCCTGCGAAATCACCAGTTGGATGAACAAAAAACAGATCGAGCTTTGGAAGTCATAGAGCGCAACGCCAAGATGCAAGCTCAACTGATTAACGATCTGCTGGATGTATCCCGAATTCTGCGAGGCAAACTGAGCTTGGATATCAGCCCAGTCGATCTGGTATCTACCATCCAAGCCGCCATAGAAACAGTGCGACTGGCGGCTGAAGCCAAGTCTATCCAGATTCACACCTTGCTTGAGCCGCAGGTGGGATACGTTTCAGGCGATTGTGGTCGATTACAGCAAGTGGTTTGGAATCTTCTCTCCAATGCAGTTAAGTTCACATCTGAAGGGGGACGAGTAGACATTCGACTCGAACGCATCAATTCTCAAGCTCAAATTACAGTCAGCGATACTGGCAAGGGCATTTCCCCTGATTTTCTGCCTTATGTCTTTGATCACTTCCGCCAAGAGAGTGCTGCCACGACTCGACGATTTGGCGGACTGGGGTTAGGGCTAGCGATCGTCCGCTACTTAGTCGAACTGCATGGCGGAACTGTTCAGGCAGACAGTATTGGTGAAGGACAGGGAGCAACCTTTACCGTCAAACTACCGCTGATGCCGCATCAACCGATGACAAACCAAGACACGACGAAACTGTCTGAACCCTCATTAAATTTCCATGGGATCAGAATTTTAGTAGTCGATGACGATGACAATACTCGTGAGTTTCTTACCTTCCTACTAGAACTACATAGGGCAAATGTGACAGCTGTAACAACTGCAAGCGAGGCGATCGCTATGTTAACCCACCTCAAGCCAGATTTACTGTTGAGCGATATTGGTATGCCAGATGTGGATGGTTATATGTTAATGCGGCAGATAAGAGCCTTACCACCAGAGCAAGGGGGAATAATTCCGGCGATCGCTCTGACTGCCTATGCGGGAGAAATCGACCAACAGCAAGCAATGGCGGCAGGCTTTCAAAAGCATATTGCCAAACCGATTGATCCGCAGGTGTTACTTCAAGCGATTGCAGAATTGGGGTATAAGAATTATTGAAACCGAAACAAAACCGGGTTAACCAAGCTGGATTTGGTTTTCGGGCTATGGGCAGTACAGGACTCGAACCTGTGACATCCTGCTTGTAAGGCAGGCGCTCTACCAACTGAGCTAACCGCCCGTCACACACAAGAATTAAATATAGCAAAAATTTTCGTGTCGCGCTAGTATTTTTGGGAAATATTTTTGAAAATTTTTTAGACAATCTCAATGCCCTCTGGTCAAACGCACGATCGCATTACTTTGTGGGCTTTGCCGTTTGTTGCTGGTTTCACTTTTACTCAGACTCAGAGCGGCAACCTGACTTTGTTGGTAGCTGGTGGATTTATGTTTGGTGGGTTAATGTTTGGCCCTGATTTAGACATATACTCTCGCCAGTACCAACGCTGGGGTTTATTGCGCTGGATTTGGATTCCTTATCAAAAAAGTCTGCGTCATCGTTCATTTTTATCCCACGGCCCAATTATTGGTACAACTTTAAGAGTGCTTTATTTAGGCATCATTGCTGTAACTTTGGCACTTTTAAGTGTGGTAGTTGCCGAAAAATTAGGGAATAAAGATTGGAGTTGGCAAGTTTTGAGTGAAAATGTGGGGCGATCGCTCACGCATTACAGAACCGAGTCTTTAGCACTGTTTTTGGGGTTAGAGTTCGGTGCGATGAGCCATTCTCTAAGCGATTGGGCTGGCTCGGCATACAAACGTTTCCACTCATCAGGCATTCGCGGTTTGCTGCCACGTGCAAAAATGAAGAAACGTAAAGCGAAAACTCGCAGTCGTCAATCTGGCTCGAAAATCAGCAAAAGCCGTACAAAGTAATAGCTTCTTAACCACAAAGTTTTTATTAGTGATTAATTATGGAATTTCATCAAACCCAGAATCATGCCGAAACTCTGGCAGCGTTACAAGAATTAATTGATGTGGTGGCAAAGTTGCGATCGCCCGAAGGAGGTTGTCCGTGGGATTTGGCGCAAACTCCCCAAACGCTGACACCTTACGTGATTGAAGAAGCTTATGAAGTGGTAGATGCAATCAAAAGTGGAGACAAAGAAGCGATCGTAGAAGAATTGGGGGATTTATTATTACAAGTTGTTCTACAAGCACAAATTGCCAAAGAGTACGAGCAATTTACCCTCAAGCAAGTAGCAGAGGGTATTTCCCAAAAATTAATTCGTCGCCATCCTCACGTGTTTGGTGAAATTTCAGTACAAAGTGTGGAAGAGGTACGGCAAAACTGGGAACAAATTAAAGCGGCAGAAAAAGGAGAACCTTCCCCAGAGAGTCAAAAACTCAGCGCGAAGCTCAGTAACTATGCCCGTAAGCTTCCCCCGTTGATGGCAACAATGAAAATTTCCCAGAAGGCTACTGCTGTAGGATTTGAGTGGGAAAATATTGATGGGGTGTGGGACAAGTTTCACGAGGAGTTACAGGAATTTCAGCACGCCTTAGCCCACGAAACACCAGAACAACAACAAGCCGAATTAGGCGACTTGCTGTTTTCTGTTCTCCAGCTTGCCCGTTGGTATAATCTTGATCCCAGCGAAGCATTACAAGGAACAAATCAACGCTTTATTCAAAGGTTACAAAAAATGGAGGCTTTTGCTGATCGCCCCCTTTCCGATTACACTCTCCAAGAGTTAGAAACTCTGTGGCAGCAAGCTAAAGCCCAACTTGCGAAAGGATAGTTATGCTGCTCGCAGTGGAATAATGCCTCGATCAAAAACACGGTTATCAGTACCAATACCGCTAATCTCTATTCTATCTGGATACACTTCATAGGCTGCAAAACTTAATCTCTCAGCAGAATACTGCGTCCACTCATTTTTTCCTACAGGGCGAGTACCTGCACCACCACCACAAATTAAATAAGTGGTACCGTTAATAGAACGGGTACGTTCATAATGATGTTCATGACCATTTATATAAAGTTGAACGCCGTATTTTTGAAACAAAGGAGTGAAATTTTTAATAAACTCTGGATCACTGCCATAAACACCCGATGCATAAATTGGATGATGACCAAAAACAATTTTCCAGGGTGCATTACTACGGCTTAATTCTTTTTCTAACCAAATTAACTGATTTTTCCAATCAGCATTACCGTTAGTATCCAAAGCAAAAAATTGTACTTGATCTCGGCGAAAAGTGTAGTAGCGTCCCTTCATATTAAAGCCGACATATTTTAATTGTAAATCGCCATTGGCAGTACGAATGTCGTGATTTCCTAAAACAGCTTGAAACTTTACACCTTGTTTGAGCAAAGAAGCATAAGGACGCTCAAAAACTGCACCGATTTTCTCAATTTCGCCATTATTGTAGATATTATCACCAGCTAAGACCACTAATTTATAGGGATTTTTGCTGTGATATTTAGCCATTGCCCTAGCGACAGCATACTGCCCTCCTGCACCAGTGCCTGTATCTGCAACAGAAACAAAGCGCATTAGCAAGTCTTTTTTAAATGGAGCGGCGGCTATTGCTGTTTTTAGCTCATTACTATTACTACTGGCATAACGGCTGATGATACCTAAAATTCCTACACCAACAGCACCGAGGCTACTTAAAAATAAAAATTGACGGCGTTTTAGCTTCATAATCGTATCCAAATCAATATTTTGGTAAGTTTAGCCGAAGCAATGAAGTGATACATTAAGGCAGGGGAGGCTGAAGCAGAAATTTAATATGCATATTTTTGATTAGCTGCTCTGGGTGAAAGTTCCATGTCACAAGACAATCAAAATTTACAACCATCTTCTTCCCCAGAACCGGAGGAAAATCGACCTCGCCAAAGACAATACCAAAAAGTCCAACCGTTTTGGAAGACTAAAACTATCCAAATTCTTAGAGGCGCGATCGCCCTTTTAGAAACTACGGTTGAAAAGTTGGAGACAGAACCTTCTGCCGGTACTGAGGAAGCCCCCAGTTTTTTGCAGCCGCTTCAATCTGGGTGGAGTGGACTATTAGCCAAAATCCGCTCTTTGTTACCAGCAAATTTGTCTGCTAATTTATCCGACACTGTTTTGACAGGAGTTATTGCTGTTGCTACCGTAATTTTAATTTGGACAACTTCAAATATCTTTACTAGTAAACCAACAGAAGTAGCAACTGTTCCGCCATCTTCAGAGCAGGCACAAGAAACTTCTCCTGTCGAAGAAATACCTTCACCAACCATAACGACTCCACCAGAGTCATTACCAACAGAAATGCCATCACCATCAACAGAAGAAACCGCGCCGCCAACAGAAGAAATTTCTCCTCCCCCAACACCAGAGCCAGAACCAGAAGTAACTCCCACGCCGACACCAACACCGACACCGACATTAGTATTAACACCAGAACAAACTTTAATTGCAGCGATTGAAAATCAGGTGGCGCAAGTTAGCGATCGCATTTCCTCCGGACTCATACAATCAATTCAAGCCAACTTTCTCACGAGTACTCTCACTATGAAAATTAGTGATGATTGGTACACTCTCAAAGAATCTCAACAAAACAAACTAGCCGCTGAGATTTTACAACGTTCTCAAGAATTAGACTTCACCCATCTAGAAATTACCGACTCTCAAAACAGGCTGGTAGCGCGTAGCCCCGTGGTTGGTGATGCAATGGTAATTTTTAAACGAAGATGATTAATAACGAATGTTCTATTAACTCTGAATGTAGGGCTTTTGTCTGCAACTTTGCCCTCAAAAACTAAAGTTAGTTTTAGTTACAGTGCAAATGCTTTTTATTCGTCCTACAATCTCATCTGATGTTCCTGGCATACTGAAGCTAATAGCTGAAATTTACGCTGAATATGGCTGTGTTCTGGATGCTGAAAAAGAAGATACTCATCTGCTTAATCCAGGAGATTATTTTCGTGCTAACGGTGGAGAATTCTGGGTGATTGAAGAGAAAGGAAACATCTTGGCAACGGCAGCTGTTCTGCTTCACCCCGATCATGCCGAGTTGAAAAGCTTATATATACATCCCTTGTTACGCCGACAAGGTTGGGGAAGACGATTGGTAGAAATAGCGATCGCTCATGCCCGCGGTGCAGAGAAACTCCGTCTCATCCTCTGGAGCGACACTCGTTTTACTGCTGCTCATCAACTTTACAAGCACCTTGGCTTTCAACGAATTGGAATGCGAGAACTGCATGATTCTAATCGCTCTGTAGAGTTTGGATTTGAGATTTTGCTGTTGTAATTCATCAGCTACCTTGTACTCCTCTGCGTGACTCTGCGTTTAAAAATAAACTCAACCATTTGGGATGCTCCCATACTCAAGACTCAGTATTTAAGATTGATATATAATCTCTCACCAAATAATCAACCCCCGTTATCGCAGTGCCAACAACTACAGCGTATGCTCCTAAATCAATTGCCTTGCGTGCCATTTGAGGAGAAGAAATACCCCCTTCACAAATGACGGGAACCTGTAGCTTTTCCACCATCTGAATGAGGAGTTCCCAAGCCGGGGGAGAAAGATGCTTAGTTGCAGCAGTGTAGCCACAAAGAGTAGTTCCTACCATATCTGCACCAGCACCTACAGCTAGCTTTGCAGCTTCGATTGTATCTACATCTGCCATGACTGGTTTGGCTAACTTCTCATGAATCTGGGCAATAGTAACTGCTAAATTTTCACTACCAGGACGTTCTCTAGTTGTAGCGTCGATGGCGATAATATCAGCTCCCGCTTCTGCAACCGCAGCCGCATGATGAAACTGAGGAGTAATGTATACATCGTATCCAGCGATGACTTGCTTCCATAACCCAATTATTGGCACTTGAACAAGTTGTCGTACAGCACATATATGCGCAGGCGTATCAATACGCACTCCAACCGCACCATTATTGACAGCGGTTTGTGCCATTGCTGCAATTACTAATGGATTGTGGAGTGGTGATTCTATTGGGGCTTGACAGGAGACAATTAGTCCGTGGCGTAAGGATTCTAGAGACATAGAGGGGAAATAGAGGAGGAGTGGGAGACGCAAAGACGCAAAGACGCGGAGAGGGGAAGAGAGGGAGAGTGGGGGAAGGGGAGACAAGGGGACAAGGGGAAAAGAGAGTAATAAATAATTAACTAATAACTAATAACCACCAACTACCAACTACTGTACGGGCGGGTTTAGAAGATAAATTATCAGTTTCAACCGAAAAATGATCGGCAAAACCCGTCCCTACCAACTAACTCAAAACTGGCTCTGGCTGGATTGGTATCCACACGGTAAAAATTGAGCCAACGCCAACTGTAGATTCTACTTCAATTCGACCTCTATGTAGTTCTATCAGTTGTTTAGTTAATGCCAAACCAAGCCCTGTACCTTCGTAACGGCGGCGGTAAGGTGGATCGAGTTGATGAAATTTTTCAAACAGAAGTGGCAACTGTTCTTTAGGAATACCAATGCCAGTATCTTCCACTTGAAACACAGCGGTATCATCTTCCACCCAGAGCCGTAAAGTGACATTACCACCTTCTGGTGTAAACTTGATCGCATTGCTCAAAAGGTTCCACAATATCTGCTCCACTCGCCTAACATCAGCAATGAAGCGATCGCGTTGTCGATCCAGGGGTAAATCCAGTCTAAGGTTGACTTGCTGACTTATGGCTTTTTCCATCAGCGATGCCACTATATCTTCTGCGATCTCGACTAAAGAAAATTCTGTAATATTTAAGACTGCCTTGCCTGCTTCGATTTGGGATAACTCTAAAATATCATTAATCATTTCCAATAAATGCTCTCCACTGTCGTGGATTGTTTGCAGATAATCGCGTTGCCGCTCGTTCAATTCTCCAAACGACCAGCGTAGTAAAGTGGAAGACATACCAATCACATAAGTCAAAGGTGTGAGTAATTCGTGGCTAATGGTAGCCAGAAATTCACTTCTGAGGCGGCTAGCGGCTTCAGCGGCGACTAAAGCATCGTGCAGCGCTACTGTGCGCTCAATGACTCGTTGCTCTAACGTTTGTTTTTCCTGAGTGAGCGATCGCGTTAACTCAGATTGGTGAATAGCGATCGCCAATTGTTCGGCAATAGAAGTTAGCAAACTTTTTTCACTCTCACTCCATGAGTGTGGAGCATGGCACTGATGAGCAATCAAAAGTCCCCAAAGTTTGTCCTCAAATACAATCGGAGCTACAAATTTTGCCCGTACTTGGATATTCCTTAAAAAACTTAACAAACACTCTTCTAAGGCATAAGTTTTTTCAACATCATCCACAGCTAAAGTAAAGCCTTGCTGATACTTATTCCAGCATGAAGAATTTAGCGTAAAGCAATTGTCTTCTTTACTCATCAATACTGAAGGAATAGCATCACTAGCACGGGATTCGTAGATAACACAACCTGAGTGCGAAAATAAGCTAGAAAAAGATGAAAATTCTAAAATTTTGTTAGCTCCACCAAAATTGGAAGTTGGGGAAGAAGACTCCGTACTAGGTATTGGTGATAGGTTAGTGGGAATAGCCTCTTTCTTAATGCCGAGTAAAGTGTGATTGATGGTATTTGGTGTACCCAGAAGAGGGTTACTTTGTGAACTAGCTTGAAGTGCTGGGGGATGAAAACACTCAGCAGGATTGAAAAGCTTAACTCCTTTCAAAGAAGGTAGTTTACAGATTACCAATCGATCTAATTCCAAAAAATTCCGTACTTGCTCAATTGCTGTTACCAAAATCACAGATATATCTAAACTTTGCCGGATTTGAGTTGTTACCTGGTTTAAGAGCCGCTCTTGAGCAAGTTGTTTTTGCAGAGCATCTTCCACTGGCTGACAGATCGAAACAGAAGAGAAGATAGCAGCTTGTGGATTTGTAAGTTCTTGATTTGGCTGCGGCAAAAAATAGTTTAGCAATAATAGCGTAAACTGGCTTTGGAGCTTACCATCATTCGGAGCGAGAAGTTGACGATAGCGTTCAATATTTTGGTATGTCTGAGAATCACGCTCAAACACATCCCTCAATTTCACCACAAAAGAGGCGATCGCCTCAATATCAAATGTTAACTCTACATTCCACCAAGAGTCTGAAAGAGTCTGGCAAGTGGGGATTTCCATTGAGGCTGCCAAATCCGGAGGTTCTTTGTGTTGTAAGTGTGCTTTGGGCAAATTTCCTCCTACCTCTTTGTTGAAGTTCACAGCCTCCTTCAAAAGAGCAACGCTTTCGGAGGAAGCCTCTGCTGTAACTTCTTTGTGCCTCTTACCTTCTGCCTTTCCCTGCTCTTCCTCCTGTGGAGAACCCACCATCAACACACTAAACCCCTCAGAAATGACAACCACAAATCTTTGTTTTTGCCACTCCTGTGTGATATGAATTCTGGCAAGTACAGCTTCCGTCAATACCAAAGCTTCATTTTCCACTGCTTGAGCCATCTGTTCTAACAATTCGCCAAGCTGATTAAATACATCCAAAGGCAAGGTTCGAGAAAAGCTCAAATCAGGAGAATTAAGCATATTCAAGGTATGAGGGGCTGTACCCAGTTAATTAAAATTTTTCAATGTGTTCTAATCTACAGTTTAAGACGGTAATACAGCATTATGCATCGTATTAGTGCCATATCGGGAGGATGGAGTCCTCAATCGGAAGGCGTTAAATATTTAGAACAAACTCCTGCTCCCATTGTATTTCTTACGGCTGCTGATACCGATATTCAAACTTTGGCAGCGGCAGTTCCTAAGTTGCCTACTAATTTCCCTGCATTAAGAGTTGCAAACCTATTGAGCTTGCAGCATCAAATAGATATAGATACCTATGCCGAGCAAGTTTTGGAGCTTGCCCAAGTAATTATTTTGCGCCTATTAGGAGGACGTTCCTACTGGGCTTATGGTTTAGAAGTGGTACGAGAAATTGTCCTACGTCATGGTACAACCCTAATTGTAATACCAGGGGATGATGCTTTAGATCCCGATTTAGTATCTCACTCTACTCTGCCTTTGACTACTGTTAACAAAATATGGCGCTATTTCATTGAAGGTGGCGTAGAAAATATTGTTAACGCTCTCAAATTTATTGCCGATACTTGCCAATTTAGTTCATTTAATCCACCACCTCCACAGACAGTTCCTCGTGTCGGGTTATATGAATGGCAGGGAAAAGACACAAAGACAGAACAATTCTCCGTGTTCTCTTCTTCCAGTTCCCCCTGCCCTCAAATTGGCATCCTCTTCTACCGTGCCCATTATCTCGCGGCAAATACTAAAGTTATTGATGCTTTGTGTGCAGCGTTGGCAAAGCGAAATTTAGAACCAGTGCCAGTTTTTGTTTCTTCTTTGCGAGAAGCCGATGTTCAAGATGAGTTAAGCGAGTTTTTTCAACCCAAAGACTCTGAACAAATAGCTCTGCTGCTGAATACAACCAGTTTTTCGCTGGCACGCCTAGAAACAGAAACACCCCAAATTGCCCTATGGCAAAAATTGGATGTACCTATATTACAGGCGATTCTCAGCAGTGGTTCGGTACAGCAGTGGCAGTCTCAATTCCAAGGGCTTTCACCCCGCGATATTGCCATGAATGTGGCATTGCCAGAAGTCGATGGACGTATTATTAGCCGAGCTATATCTTTTAAGGCAGTACAAAATCGCCACCCTCAGCTAGAAACAGATGTGGTTGTTTATGAACCTGTGCGCGATCGCATTGAATTTGTCGCTGAACTGGCAGCTAACTGGGTGCGCCTGCGCTCCAAACCTCCCCAGCAACGGCGCGTTGCTTTGATTTTGGCAAATTACCCCACCCGTGATGGACGCTTGGCTAATGGTGTAGGACTTGATACACCAGCAAGTTGTGTAGAAATCCTTAAGTCTTTGCAGTTGGCAGGGTATCAGGTGGAAAATATACCTGAAACGAGTGATGAATTAATACACTATCTCACTACGGGCGTGACAAACGATCCAGAAGGTAAGGAATTACGTCAAGTGCGACAAAGTTTTTCTTGGCAAGAGTATCAGAAGTATTTTGCTTCTTTACCAGAAGTTGTACGGGAAGGAATTGGCAATAGGTGGGGAAGTGTTTTTGAAACGAACCACAAAGACACAAAGGACGCAAAGGAAGAAACAAAGAAAGAAAATAGTTCTAATCTCTCCCACTCTTTCCCAATCTCTGGTATTCAACTCGGTAATATCTTTGTGGGAATTCAGCCGGCGCGTGGCTATGATGTCGATCCCAGTTTGAATTATCATGCACCGGATTTGGAACCAACTCACGCTTATTTAGCTTTTTATTATTGGGTGAGGGAATGTTTTGGCGCGGATGCGGTGGTTCATGTGGGCAAGCATGGAAATTTGGAATGGTTACCAGGCAAAAGTGTGGCGTTATCTGGTGATTGTTATCCAGAAGTTGCTTTGGGAGCGCTTCCCCATTTATACCCGTTTATTGTCAATGATCCTGGTGAGGGTTCGCAAGCTAAACGTCGCGCTCAAGCTGTAATTGTGGATCACCTGACGCCACCACTAACGCGAGCAGAATTATATGGTGGTTTACAACAGTTGGAAAATTTAATTGATGAGTATTATGAAGCAGAAAGTTTAAATCCAGAACGTTTGCCCGCAATTTGCGATCGCATCCGTGAACTGATTGTTCAGGAAAATCTTCATCTCGATTTAAAATTGGCTAATAGTAAAGAGCAATTAGCCATTAACAAAATTGATGGTTATCTTTGCGAGTTAAAAGAGGCTCAAATCCGCGATGGTTTGCACATTTTTGGGCAATGTCCAACGGGAAGACAACTGCGGGATTTAATTGTGGCGATCGCTCGTCATCCCAACCGCCATCAAATCGGATTTACCCGTGCCATATCTCAAGATTTAGGCTTAGATTTTGATCCCCTCACAGCAGATTTCAGCACAGAACTTTCAGCAATTAGCCAGCAAATTTTATTTGCAAAATATCAACGCACCTGTCGCACCGTCGGCGACGCAGTTGAAGTTTTAGAAGCACGCGCTGCTGAACTCGTAGAAAATCTATTATCTCCCCTGCACCCCTGCACCCCTGCACCCCTGCACCCCTACTCCTCTTCCGCCCTCGATTGGATACGCTTGCACCTAATTCCTTCGCTGCAACAAACTCACCAAGAAATTACCCACCTATTGCACGGACTTGATAGTAAGTATGTTCCTAGCGCTCCCGCTGGTGCACCGACGCGGGGACGTCCGGAAGTTTTACCAACAGGTAATAATTTTTATTCAGTAGATATTCGTGCTATTCCAACAGAAACAGCTTGGGATGTGGGCAGAAAAGCCGCAGAAACTCTAATAGAGGTTTATACTCAAACAAATGGAGAGTATCCAAAAATACTTGCTTTGTCAGTGTGGGGAACTGCTACAATGCGGACTGGAGGTGATGACATTGCCGAAGCACTGGCTTTAATGGGTGTACAGCCTGTTTGGGATGGTGCCGCACGACGAGTAGTAGATTTTGAAATTTTGCCACTTTCTTTATTAGGACGTCCCCGCGTAGACGTTACTTTGCGAATTTCTGGTTTTTTCCGGGATGCTTTTCCAAATTTAATTGATTTATTTAATCAAGCAGTGGCAGCAGTAGCAGCATTAGATGAACCACCAGAACAAAACCCCTTAGCAGCGCAAATTCAACAAGAAACAGAATTTTGGGTAACACAGGGTTTGAGTCAACAAGAAGCCCAAGCGCGATCGCACTACCGGATCTTTGGTTCTAAACCAGGTGCTTACGGTGCCGGGCTACAAGGCTTAATTGAATCGCAAAATTGGACAGATGAGGAGGATTTAGCACGTGCTTACATTAACTGGAGTTGCTATGCTTACACCTCAAAAAGAGGAGGAGAAGGAATATCATCTCCAGAAGCGTTTGAGAGGCGATTGCAGCAAATGCAAATAGTACTGCACAATCAAGATAATCGTGAACACGATTTACTCGATTCGGATGATTATTACCAATTTCAAGGCGGTTTAACCGCAGCAATACGTTCTGTACAAAAGAAAAATCCTCAAACTTATTTTGGCGATCATTCTGTTCCTGCCAAACCGCGAGTTCGTCAATTAAAAGAAGAAATTGCCAGGGTATATCGTTCTCGTGTCGTCAATCCTAAATGGATAGCTGGAGTGATGCGCCACGGTTACAAAGGTGCATTTGAAATGGCGGCAACAGTAGATTATTTATTTGCCTACGATGCTACAGCTCAATGTGTAGAAGACTATATGTATGAAGGAATAGCCCAAGCTTACTTGTTTGATCCTACTGTCAGTGAATTCATCCAGAGTAAAAATCCCTACGCTCTGCGTGATATTGCTGAAAGACTACTGGAAGCATTCAAACGCGGTTTCTGGCAGGATGTCAGTATACAAACCTTAGAAAATTTGAGAAACTTAATTCATCAAGCTGAAGCAGTTATCGAACAAAAATCCGTGGTGTAGGAAACATCATATGGACAATCTTGCATATTTGTACGTAGCTTCTGCCTACGAAGAACCCTTACAAAATGAATTGATTAATTTCAATTCTTTGTTAAAGAACGCACCAGCGCCTGACTGGAGACGTCTTTCTGGTAAGGCTTGGAAGTATATGCTACCCTTGCTCGTTACCCTGTCTACTCTCAGTGCTGTCACCAGTGTTTTAGCATTAGAAAGAGGAGATCAAGGCCCTTCTGTCCGTTCTTTGCAACAACGACTAAAAAATGCAGGCTTTTATCAAGCTCCGATTACACAAGTCTATGACTTTGATACCGAAGCTGCTGTCCGTAGTTTCCAGAAGGCAGTTGGTTTGCAAGTAAATGGTATCGCTGGATCAACAACTTTACAAAAATTAGAGAACTGGCAGAAAAATACAGTTAAAGCCCAAAGCAAAAAGACTAGTACTGCAAGTACTCAAATTAAAAAAGTCAATAATGCCAGTACCCCAAGTAAAAAAACCAGCACTGTAAAAACCCAAAGCCCAGTAGCTAGAACTGTAAACAACCAAACTCAAAGAGTCAATACTCTAAATACTTCTACTAACAACAAGCGCCGTAGTCCCAATTTATTACAGAAAGGTGATGAAGGCGAACAAGTTAGGATTTTACAAGAACGTTTGCGAGTAGCAGGCTTTTATTTCGGTCAATCTACTGGTATATTTGGGCCAATTACAGAAGAAGCGGTAAAAAGATTCCAAGTAGCTTACAAATTGGATGTTGATGGTGTTGCAGGGCCAAATACTCTGCGCAAATTGCCACCATTGGGTGTCGGTGGTACACAAGAAGTTGCCAAACCAGTTAAACAAAGAGATAACCTTAGCCAAGGCGATCGCGGTGAGCCAGTTAGAGTTCTTCAAGAACAGTTAATCCAAGCTGGTTATTTGCAGGGAGAGCCTAATGGCTACTATGGGCCTTATACTGCAGATGCAGTCAGACGTTTTCAAGCCGATAACTTCCTAGCAGTAAGTGGTATTGCCGGGCCGACTACTAGAGCCAAATTACACAATACAGTCAAAACTGCTGCTAAGAGCGAGTTTGAAGTTCTGGAAATCCAAAGACGACTGCGCGATCGCGGCTTTTATAAAGGTGCTCTCAATGGCGTAATGGGAGATGAAACCAAGCGAGCCATTAAACTAGCTCAAGAGTTTTATGGTGTCAGCTTAGGTGATGTTAGAAGCGGACGCTTCTAACACCTACACTCTCTGTTGGTAACAATGCTTAACAGCTTACCTTCCTCCATTCGCCATTAGTTTTAAACTGCTCAAAAACTTGCCTATAAATCTATATCAGCACTTGCCCCAGTAATTTTACTTAAGTGTTATACAGGCATCAAAGACCGTTGGCACTTTGGACAGATTGCATGAATTGATAGTTGGCAATCAAGCAGGTGATAACCCTCTTTTTGAGCAGTTTTCGCACCAATTTTTAAAATGGAGTCGTTTTTGAACTCGATGGTAGTGTTGCACCTGATGCAAATCAGGTGATGGTGATGATGGGGATAAGGCTGGTTTAATTCATAATGTTTATGACCTTCTCCCAACTCCAATTCCCGCAAAATTCCCATCCGTGCCATCAACTTCAAAGTCCGATAAATAGTTGAAAGGCTGATCCCTTCTCCTTTAGTTTCTAGCCGATGATACAAATCCTCTGCACTGAGATGTTCTCCTTGCGGAAGATCCTGAAAAATGTGTAGAATTGTTTCTCGCTGGGGAGTTAAACGCCAGCCTCGTTCGTTTAGTTCTGCCTTAAGTGAAGTAGCGCTGTAGACTGTCATACAAATTTTTCTCAACAAACCCTGTCAGCTGAGAATATAGCAAAACTTTAGACCAATTTGCAACAAAGAATGCTTATTGCAAACATTTACCAAATATGATCGGAAAAGCTATTGAAGCTCGATTAACAATAGATTAAGATGCGATCCCCGTACTCAAAATATCTTGAGAGATAAGAACTTTTAGTTTCTATTGATTTAGATGCAAATCATTTGCTGTAGAGCGATGAGAAACTTTGGGAACGGGGATTGGACAAATCTATCAATAATAATTTGTCCATAGTCAACAGTAGATAAATGAGAGTTTGTTCACTGTTGACTATTGACAACTGAGCATTGACCATGTGTCAACTTAGGGATTCCAAATAGTCACGAATCAGGTTGCGGCGCTTGGGTTGGCGCAACTTCTGTAGTGCTTTTGATTCAATTTGGCGAACTCTTTCCCTGGATAAGTCAAGAGCACGTCCAATTTCGGCTAGCGAGTAAGGATGTCCATCTGCCAAGCCAAACCGCATCAAAATTACATCTCGTTCGCGACTGGTTAAATCTGCCAAAAGGTGCTGCAAATCTTTTTGTAAAGATTCTCGCATTAACATATCCTCTGGCGTCACACCATCAGTTTCGAGCAATTCACCTAATTCTGTGTCCTTGTCCTTACCAACTTTGGTTTCTAAAGAAACAGAGCGGGGAACTCTTAACAAAACTTCTCGCACCTGAGCAGGTGTCATTTCTAATTCTTGTGCCAAGTCCTCTAGAGTTGGAGTGCGACCTTTTTCTTGAGCAATTTTACGTTGAGCTTTTTTAATTTTGTTTAACTTTTCTGTAATGTGAACCGGCAGACGAATTGTGCGGCTAGAAGTAGCGATCGCCCGCGTGATACCCTGACGAATCCACCAATAAGCATAAGTGCTGAAGCGATATCCCTTAGTTGGATCGAATTTTTCAACAGCTCGCTCCAAGCCCAATGTGCCTTCTTGGACTAAATCTAATAATTCCAAACCGCGATTTTGATACTTCTTAGCAACTGATACCACAAGGCGGAGATTGGCTTTAATCATATGTTCTTTAGACTGGAGTCCGTCACTTTGAATTTTCTCCAGTTCCTCCACAGTCAACTTAGCCACTTCAGCCCAGCGTCGTTTTCCCTGTCCTAAAGTTTGCTTGAGTTCAAACACGTCCACACCAGCAGCACGAGCCCACCGTTCTATAGAAGGACGATGTCCCAGTTCCGATGCCAAACGCTCCTGAATTTCAATGATCCGCAAATATGGTGCAACTATTTCATCTCCTTGCTTGGCGGCATTAGATAAAACTATCCGCAACCGCAAGTAGCGCTGGACTTTTTGAGCTTCTGAAACTTCTTCATCCCGTCCTAACAGTCTAACCCGACCAATTTCCTGAAGATATAGACGTACCAAGTCTGTGCTGCGACGGTTAATGCTAGGAGCGAAACTAGCCGGATCGGTAGAAACCATCTCCAACTCTTCCAGATCGTCTAGCGGCAGTTCACTGTCATCAATTGTGATATCTGGGTCAAACATCTGGGGTGACTGTTGGGTTTCGTAGGCGGCGTCTGCGTAAAAAGATGTTGCTGGCATAAGGATCGTCTCAATGGCTCCAGGTAACAATAGATTGCGGTTAGCTAATCAACTGTTGCTATTGTTCCCGTGATTTACGAAGAACTAACATCGTTTTGAGTGACCTTTAGGTTTTTTTTCAAAAAACCAAATAGGTATTATTTATTACATCCATTAAAAGTGTCTGCTATAGCTTTCTTCGAGTTAAAGCAAAGCGATTCAAAGCCCTAGCTAGACTTAAAATTATTAATTTTTTAGTTATTGTTTGAACCTCGATTTTTCATGTTTGTTAATTTTTAAACCTCGTATAAATACATATCAGTAAGACACTTGTTTTTCACAAGCATAGTCATATCTACATAGTTCTGTGAGTAATTTCCTGAAGGTTTGAACAATTTTTCGTCAGGGTTTCTTGGGAATTGATAGTAGTTAGTAGTTCTTAGGTAGAGACGCGATTAATTGTGTCTCTACATTAGGGAAAAATAACCAAAAACTAACTACTGTAAGGAGGTGTAACTAATATCTGAGTGAAATAACCAAGATATTTATGTCAATCCACCTTGCAACTACCAACAATTTACTAGTGATATTCCGGCTTGATGTCTCGCAGCATAAGCTCTTCAAGCGCTTGTCGGGGAGTAACTTCACCCTGAAGTAAACGATAAACCTCCTCGGTAATTGGCGCAGAAATGTTTTGCTGCTTGGATCGCTGCATTAGTACTTTAGTCGTATTGATGCCTTCAGCTGTTCCTTGTAAGTGAGCAAGAATTTCTGTCAAAGTTTTGCCACAGGCTAGTTGGTAGCCAACTTGATAATTGCGACTCAAAGGACTGTTACAGGTGGCAAGCAAATCGCCTAAACCAGATAAACCGTAAAATGTTTCCTGCTTTCCACCCCAATGGATACCGATACGAACCATCTCTGTTAAACCACGGGTAACTAAAGCAGCTTTAGCATTAGTTCCCAAATGCAAACCATCACACACACCAGCAGCGATCGCAATCACATTCTTGAGTGTTCCCCCTAGTTCCACTCCCAAGGTATCCGTATTGGTATAAACCCGGAAACGATTAGAGGAAAATACTAGCTGCACATCCTCAGCAGCACTGATAACGCTACTGGCAACTACCGTTGCAGCTGGTAATTCCTGTTGAATTTCGGCAGATAAATTCGGCCCGGAAAGCACCACTATTGGATGATGGGGAAAAGCTTTTTGCCAAATTTGCGAAGGCGTGCAGGTGGTTTGAGGATCTAAACCTTTCGTTGCCGTCACAAAAACTATTTTTGGGGAAAGGGATAAAGACTTTAGTTGAGAGACAACATCTGTTACACCCTTCATCGAAACAGATGAAAGGATTATATCAGCACCCTCTAATACCTCCGCCAAAGTTTGCGAACCTCGACGCGACCAAACACGAACTCTGTGACCATTCGTTGATGCCAAAGTTGCCAAAGCACTTCCCCAAGCACCTGCACCCAGAATTGCTACTGATTTGGAATTAGTCATTGGTCATTGGTTAGTGGTTAGTGGTGAGCCAGCACTGCGGGAGGGTTTCCCTCCGCAGGTGACTGGCGAACCCGGAGGGTTATTAGGGGAGGCAGCGCGCCCTTGCGGAGCCAGTGCGCCCTTGGGGGTTCCCCCCGTTGTAGCACCTGGCGTCGGGTTAAGCGCGTCGAGTGCGACTGCCATGCGGGTTTTGTTAATTATCTTGCCGTTTAAACTGATAATTTATCTGCATAAACCCGCCCTTACAGTAGTTAGTTGTTCTCTCCCCATCTGTCACTCTCTCCCTCCTCTTTTACGTGGATAATGTTCCATCAATTCTCTGACTTGCTCTGCATGATATGAGCTTCTGGTCAAGGGAGAAGAAACAACTTGTAAAAATCCTAATTCTTCGCCAAATACTTTCCAGGCAGCAAATTGATCTGGGTGGATAAATCCATCTACTTTCAAATGCTTTTGACTAGGTTGGAGGTATTGCCCAATCGTTAAAATATCACAATCCACTGCTCGCAAATCTCTCATGACTTGGCGAATTTCTGCATCGCTTTCGCCCAGTCCCACCATAATCCCGGATTTTGTATAAATCCACGGTGCCAGTTGACGGGAGCGCTCCAGTAATTCCAGCGTGCGATCGTAATTACCTTGGGGGCGCACGCGGCGATACAAGCGCGGAACCGTCTCTGTGTTATGGTTGAGAACTTCTGGCTGTGCTTGCAAAATTAACTCCAACGCTTCCCAATTACCGCACAGATCGGGAATTAAAACTTCGATGGTAGTGTTGGGTGAAATAGCGCGAATCCCTTCAATACAACCAACAAACTGGGATGCACCTCCATCCGGCAAATCATCGCGGTTTACAGAAGTGATGACCACATGATTCAGCTTCATGCGGCGCACTGCTTCCGCCAGTCGTGCAGGTTCCGTCGGGTCTAGGGGTTTGGGTTTTTTCTCAAAATCTATATCGCAGTAAGGACAAGCACGCGTACAAGCCGGCCCCATAATCAAAAATGTCGCCGTACCAGCATTGAAGCACTCACCAATATTCGGACAGGACGCTTCCTCACAAACCGTATTTAGGGCTAAATCCCGCAAAATCTCCTTAACATTACCCACACGCTCCCATTGAGGCGCTTTTACCCGCAACCAGTCTGGCTTTACAGTCACAATTTGCCTTCACCACTTAAAGTTAGTTATCAAAGTTAATGTTAGCAAGTTCCAACCAAAGCGGAGCTGAAGTATGAAATAACCTTCTGTTCCCTATCCCCTGTCCCCTATCCCCTATTTGTAATTTCCCCAAACTTATGATACTCTCTATTTATGTTGGCATCACTGTGCCGGGATGTAGCGCAGCTTGGTAGCGCACTTCGTTCGGGACGAAGGGGCCGCTGGTTCGAATCCAGTCATCCCGATTTTAAAATTATCTAGTCTCATATTTATTTAAGATATCCAGTCTCTACACAATAATTCCGCTTGTTGCAAAACGGTTACAGTTGCTTTTTCCTGCTTATCAGGAGGATAGCCGTATTTCTTCAATAGCCTTTTGACTGTTACCCGTAGCTTTGCACGTACCCCTTCTTTCGTTGTCCAGTCAATGGTTACATTATTCCTAATGGCTTGCACCAAGTCACGGGCGATCGCTTTGAGGGTTACATCTCCTAACTCTAGTACTGCGCTGTCATTCACTTCCAAAGCATCGTAAAATGCTAGCTCATCTTCTGTTAGCCCCAAATCTTCTCCACGGCTTTGGGCTTGGCGAATTTCCTTAGCAAGTTCTATTAGTTCAGCAATCACCTGGGCAGCTTCAATCGAGCGGTTTTGATAGCGGATAATGGTTTTTTCCAGCATCTCACTAAAAGTGCGAGACTGAACCAGGTTTTTACGCGAGCGCGTTTTAATCTCGTCATTCAGCAGTTTCCGCAAAACCTCCAACGTCAAGTTTTTCTGAGGTAAGCCGCGTACTTCTTCGAGAAATTCATCAGAAAGGATGGAAATATCGGGGTTCTTCAAGCCCGCCGCCGCAAAAATATCGATCACTTCTTCCGAGGCAATGGCTTTGGAAACAATCTGACGAACTGCGGTATCCAAATCCTCAACGCTGCGGTTATCTCTGGTGGTGTGCTTGCTGAGTGCTACCTTGATCGCCTGGAAAAACCCCACCTCATCTCGAATGGCGATCGCTTCATCCATGCTGCTAACCAAGGCAAAAGCTTTGCCCAGTTCGCTCACCGCCTTGATGTAACGATTTTTGCCATCTTCCAAACCAAGAACGAAATCTATCGCGGCAGGAATAACAGCAAGACGTTCGCTGGGGCTACCCGTGAAAAAAGGAAAATAATCGAAGCCGTGATACATAGCGCGGACAACTTCGTATTTCTCCTGAAGCAAAGCAAGGGCAGTTTCGGTGGGGATGCCCGTTTGCCCGCGATCGCTTTCAGTATAATCCTTGAGGGCTTCCTTGAGTTGATCGGCTATGCCCAGATAATCAACAATCAGCCCACCTGGTTTGTCTTTGAACACCCGATTGACACGGGCGATCGCCTGCATCAGCCCATGTCCTCGCATTGGTTTATCAACATACAGCGTATGCAAACAAGGGGCATCAAAACCCGTCAGCCACATATCCCGCACAATAACCAATTTCATCGCATCGCTAGGTTGTTTGAAGCGTTTTGCCAACTCGTAACGGCGTTGTTTGTTGCGAATGTGGGGTTGCATGGTTTGATCGTCGGCAGCCGAACCCGTCATCACCACCTTGATAAGCCCCTTGTCATCGTCATCATGATGCCAGTCAGGACGCAATTTAGCGATCGCATTATAAATTTCGACGCAAATACGGCGACTCATACAGACAATCATCGCTTTCCCATCCAGCGCCTTCTGGCGATTTTCAAAATGATTGACGATATCTTGAGCGATGAGATTTATTCGTTTTTCTGCCCCTACTAAAGCTTCCAGCCTTGCCCACTTGCTTTTTAGCCTCTCCTTGGTAGTAAGTTCTTCTTCTTCAGTAATATCCTCAAAATCTTTGTCAATCAGGGGACGTTGGGATTCTTCCAGTTCAATTTTTGCCAGCCGTCCTTCATAGTAGATTTTGACAGTAGCTTCGTCTTCTACTGCCCTCTGGATGTCATAAATGTCAATGTAATCGCCAAAAACCGCAGGCGTATTTTTATCAGTAGCCTCTATGGGTGTTCCTGTAAACCCAATAAAGGAAGCATTGGGCAGGGCATCGCGCAGGTACTTGGCAAAACCATAGGAAATATACGCCTCTTTGTCCTCTGATTTTCCCACCTGATAGGAATTGCCAGAGTTTTCCGCTGCCACTGATGAAGACTGGCGACGCTTCCCAATTGAGTAAACTTGATCGGTTTTTGCTTCAGGGGCAGATTTCACTACCACCCGCGCATTTAACCCGTACTGGCTGCGGTGTGCCTCGTCTGCAATAAAAACGATGTTACGGCGATCGCTTAGTTGAGGATACTCCTCTCCTGGTTCGGGTGAAAATTTCTGAATGGTTGTAAACACAATCCCGCCAGAAGCGACTTTTAGCAAGTCTCGAAGATGTTTGCGATCGTCAGCTTGTACGGGAGTTTGACGCAGTAAATCGCTGCAATTCGAGAAGGTGTTGAAGAGTTGATCGTCCAAATCGTTGCGATCGGTGAGAACAACTAGCGTCGGGTTGGAAAGGGCGGGATGTTGGATAATTTTTCCCGCATAAAAAGCCATTGTCAGGCTTTTACCGCTACCTTGCGTATGCCAAACTACCCCTATTTTCCTGTCTCCTGTGGCATCGGTGGCTTTCACCGTCGCTTCAATCGCCTTATTGACAGCATGGTACTGATGATAGCCAGCCATCTTTTTAATGATGGTGTCGCCGTCGGTTTCAAAGACAATGAAGTATCTCAGAATGTCAAGGATGCGCTGTTTGGGAAAAATTCCTTTGATCAGCGTTTCCAGAGCAGGTTTAACCGATTGATTAGTTGATTCGACAGATAAATTATCAATCAAACCTGCCCCTACCTTCGGTGCGATTTTCTGCCCATCAACCGTGCGCCAAGGCATGAAGCGTTCCCAGTCAGCAGTTAGTGTTCCTACTCTGGCTTCTGTACCGTCGGAAGCAACTAGAATTTCGTTATGGGAAAACAGGCAGGAAATCTCTTTTTTATAGGTTTGAAGCTGGTTGAATGCACCTTTGATGGTGGCGTTTTCTTCGATGGGATTTTTCAGTTCGATCACAGCGATCGGCAAACCGTTGATAAAAACTACAATATCGGGACGGCGATTATTTTTGTTCTCGATGACAGTGAACTGATTCACCGCCAGCCAGTCGTTATTATTAGGGTTGTTGAAGTCTATCAGCCAGACTTTATCGTATTTGGTATAGCCTTCAACTTGATATTCAACATCTACGCCATCAGTGAGAAATTTGTGAAAGCGACGGTTGTTTTCATAGAGGCTGGGGGTTTCCGTGTGGGTGACTTTGCGGATGGCATCCTGAATAGCCTCGGCAGGAATATCTGGGTTAATGGTGGCAAGGGCATTTTGCAAGCGATCGCACAGAACAACATCATCGTAGGGGCGAGTTTGCAAACCCACCCCTACATCTGGGGCAAATTTCGAGCCATTAAGGATGTTATACCCTAGCGCGTCGAACCATTCGAGGGTTGCTTGTTCGACGATTAATTCCGAGAAATGGGACATGGGCGAGAAGCGGGCAAGTTTGTATTGTTATAGTTCCCATTTTTTGAATTAATATTGCTGAGAGATAAATAGCATCACTATGTAGAAAGGGTGATAGAAAAAGTTGCGATCGCCCAGCAAACTCAGAATTTGAATCACCGCAGAGGCATACCTATCTTTTTTATAATTACAGTCAGAGTGTGCTAACAACATGACAATTTATCTTCAAATTGATGAAGCCTTGATCCAAGAAGCTTTAGCTCTTGGCAATCAACAATCTGAACGTGATGTAGTTGAACAAGCATTACGTGAGTATGTGCAACGTCGCAAGCAACTGAAAGTGCTAGACTTATTCGGGACGATTGATTATGACGAAGATTACGACTACAAACAACAGCGGCATAAGCAATGAAAGTAGTTGTAGACACGTCTGTTTGGTCTATTGCGTTACGACGGAATACTTCTTCAGAAGTAATGCCTGTTGTCAATCAGTTGCGTGACTTGATTGTTGACGGTCAAGTCGTTTTATTGGGCGCTGTACGACAGGAGATACTTTCAGGAATTCGTCATACTGAACAGTTTACCAGGCTAAGAAATTACTTGCGTGCCTTTCCTGATTTGGAGCTAACAATTGAAGACTATGAGTTGGCTGCTGAGTTTTACAACACTTGCCGTACAAATGGTATCCAAGGAGCAAACACTGATTTTTTACTTTGTGCTGTAGCCCATCGTCGTAACTGGTGCATTATGACAACTGATAATGATTTTGAGAATTTTCAAGCGTATATACCCGTTACTTTATTGGGATAAGTAAAAATATACAGCAACGTATTCAGCACAATTGAACTCATCACTCGATATCTTCGGGAAAATGCCCCCACATCTCATGTTTAGCTTCGGTAATGTCATCTTCAGTGAGATCGACTTGGAGATCTGCCCATAATCCCCGCAGATTACGGTGCGTTTTTGGAGACATTCGCATTTTTAAGAATTCAACGAAATCAAGGACTTCTTGTTGTTTTTCGATTGGTAATTCCTGTAAAGCTATTAAAACTGCTTGTTGGATACTAGCTGTATTTTGCATGGGTATCTCTTTAATATCGATAAGTTTATCCTACCGCCCATAGCAGACATTCGGTCTTAATTTAAGGGATATTAAACTATATTTTTGTGTCATATCTTTGTTATTTTTGTACTAGAATTTCATCTTGAATAGGATTGTAATGTAGTACCATCAGTTGACTTTCAGTAAGAGTTTCTGTTGCATAAGCACGACCTGTTTTATCGCTAAATTCAATTTCAAAAACACCTAGTTCGTATTCTTCAACAATTGTTCCCACTTGACCGCGATATAAGCCTAATTCTGGTAAATCTTCTAAAAGTGCAACAACATCTAATAGTTTCATGAATTGACACTCGCTGGTATAATTTAAGTATTATTTGATTCTTGATCTTGTGTCCAAGTTTGGGGATTATTAATAATATATTTTTTAATTTGGTTTAATTCTTCTTCATCACGAATGATACGTTCGTAATAGTTCCTTTGCCATAATGGCATACCTGGTTGATGACGAGATTTATTGATTTGTCGTGCTGAAAATGTTTTGAAGCCACGAATAATTTCAGGTATTCCTGTTTTTTTGTTATTAATAGCTTCATCAATACCTATATTTTCGTTGATAATAATAATTCCATGAAAATGATTTGGCATCACTACAAATTCATCCAATTGGATATGAGAATAATATTTTTCTAAACTACACCAATGAAATTGAACAATTTTACCAAAATGATTTAATTGCATTTGCTCATCAATAATTTCGCCAAAAATACATTCTTTTTGATGAGTGCAAATAGTAATGAAATATGCTCCTGGTTGTGAATAATCATACCCTTTTAATCGAATAGAGCGGCGATGATGAATATTGGGATTATATTTCATAATTAAAATGTGCAAAATAGAATTATTGCTCGATACCATGAGAAATCACCGTAGGGGCGGGTTTGGTGGCGAATTTATCGGTATCAACGATAATCATTGAACAAAACCCGCCCCTACATCTAATTGAGATAATTGATAATTATTGAACAAATCACCGTAAGGGCGGGTTTAGTGGCGAATTTATCGGTATCAACGATAATCATTGAACAAAACCCGCCCCTACATCTAATTAAGATAATTGATAATTATTGAACAAATCACCGTAAGGGCGGGTTTGGTGGCGAATTTATCGGTATCAACGATAATCATTGAACAAAACCCGCCCCTACATCTAATTGAGATAATTGATAATTATTGAACAAATCACCGTAAGGGCGGGTTTGGTGGCGAATTTATCGGTATCAACGATAATCATTGAACAAAACCCGCCCCTACATCACATTATGTTGATGATCGCATTCAAATAAATATCGCACCCAATAAATACATTAAAATAATTCATATAATTGATATAATCTATATATCAAAAACGCGATCGCACAATTGATTTAATCTAATTTATTTCACGCGGCTTCTCCCACGATTTTTTCGGCTTCCCTAACGCGGATTTCGCCGGACATTAATTTGGGGAGAAGAGTATCGCGGATGACGGAAAGAGTTCGAGATTGTTCTATATTTACATCAACTTGTTTTGAAAGTATAGAAATAAGCTCATGAAAAGCTTTTTGTAATGCATAATCAGACACAAGAATTTTTGTCATATAAGCCAAGTTACGATTTAATCCTGGTACAGCTGAATCTGCTCCTAAAGAAGCTAAATCTATGTTTGATAAAGCATGGAATAAATAATGAAGACTACGTATTTCACTTTTAGGTATTACATAAAAAGTAGTATCAATAGGATAAAAATCTTTGGATACCCAAGTTACAACTCCAGGATTACCTTTACGTCCAACAACAATGCCAAAATCTTTTACAAGCACTTGATTGTGCCAGCCAATTTGACCATTAGAACCATAGACTGGTACATCTCCAGGCTGTCTATCTTCTGCTTTTAACGCTTTTCCATAAGCAAATTCACAAATGTCACCAATAGTTTTTACATTCCACCCCTTCGGAATCATCCCCAACGGTGAATCTTCAAAAGAATCAGGAAATAACTCAGCCGTTGCCGCATCCATCCCTGCTGGCTGTCTGCCCTCCATCTTGGCGCGAACAGGATCAAAATCCACAAACCAGGATTTAAAGATTGCCCTTGCTTGTGCTTCCAGCGTGCGGTTCATCTGCTGGTTCAGTTGGATTTTATCGTCGAGTGAGGAGAGGATACGGGCGATCGCTTTTTGCTCTTGAAATGGCGGTAGAAAAAATTCGTATCGTTTTAAGGCGTTAGTAGGAACACGTTGACGACCTGATGTTCCTTCCATCATGGCGATCGCAAAATCTCTAAATTCATTAGAACGAGTTAAATAATAAATAAAAAGGCTATCAGTAACACCAGCTTTTCCAGTTAGAACGATAAATTCTGTAGAACCGTGCGCTACTTCTCCATCTTCTAAAAAATCAACAAAAGCAGTTTTTCCATTTTCAAGGCATGGAGTAATTCGAGCTAACAAAATATCATTGTTGGAGAATCGAGAACCTGAACCTGTAAATTGCCTATATCCATAATTGCTGATAGTGCGAGTAAATGGTTTCAGGTCTTCCATTGCAACATAAGCAGACTCTTTACCACGTTGCAACTGACGGGTTGGATTAATATTCACTACAGAGTCAAAGCTGACTTGCTGCCATCGATCAATATCCATACGTCAACCCTCGCAGATTCTCTCTAATTTCTGCCTCCAACCTTGCCGACTCCTGAAACTGCACCTCTAATTTCTCGATAAGGTGCTGCATCTTCTCTTCAAATGGTTCATCATCATCTTCTGTTTCCTCAGCCCCAACATAGCGCCCTGGTGTCAATACATACCCGTGACTCTTTATCTCCTCCAAGGTGGCACTTTTACAGAAACCAGGTATATCTTCGTAAGTGCGGGTTTTGTTTATAATTGGTCGATCTGTCTTTTCATCCTCGGCTAAACCCGCCTCTCCTCGCCACGCATGATAGGTGTTGGCAATGCGGGTTATCTCTTCCTCTGTCAGTTCTCGATGCACGCGATCAACTAGAAAACCCATCTTCCGCGCATCAATAAACAGGATTTCTCCTTGACGATTCCGTAAGGGCGGGCTTGGAAACCCGCCCCTACCGTTCTTCTTGCTTCTAGTCAAAAACCACAGACAAGCAGGAATCTGAGTGTTGTAGAATAACTGCCCTGGCAAAGCTACCATGCAATCTACCAAGTCTGCTTCGATAATGGCTTTGCGGATCTCCCCTTCCCCTGATTGATTGGAACTCATCGAACCATTCGCCAAGACAAAGCTAGCAATACCTATAGGGGCTAGGTGATAAACCATGTGTTGCATCCAAGCGTAGTTAGCGTTGCCTTTTGGCGGGATACCATATTGCCAGCGCCCATCTTCCCGTAGATGTTCGCCGCCCCAATCGCTAACGTTGAAAGGAGGATTAGCAAGGATATAATCTGCTTTCAAGTCTTTGTGCTGATCGTTATGGAAACTGTCGGCATGATGCGCCCCCAAATTTCCTTCGATACCCCGAATCGCCAAGTTCATCTTGCATAGCTTCCAGGTGGTGGGGTTGGATTCTTGCCCGTAAATGGAAATATCTCCAATTCTTCCGCCGTGTGCCAAGACAAACTTTTCTGACTGCACAAACATTCCGCCTGAACCGCAACAGGGATCGTATACGCGCCCTTTATAGGGTTTGAGCATGGATACCATCACCTCAACGACACAACGCGGTGTGTAAAATTGTCCTCCCAACTTACCTTCGTCACTGGCAAACTTACCCAAGAAATATTCATAGACGCGCCCCAAAATATCCTGAGAACGGTTGTCTTTGTCTCCCAGCCCGATTGTGCCGATCAGATCGATGAGTTCTCCTAGCAAGCGCTTATCTAGTGAAGGTTTGCCGTATTCCTTGGGCAGTACCCCTTTCAAAGACGGGTTTTCCTTCTCTATCGCACTCATGCCGTCATCAATCAGCTTGCCGATTTCTGGAGTCTTGGCTTGACTTTGCAGAAACGCCCACCGCGCCTCTTTCGGAACGTAAAAAATATTTTCTGCCGTGTATTCATCCCGATCTTCAGGATCGGCTAATTCATCGGCGGTTAGCTTGGCGTAGTGTTCGCCAAAAGCATCGGAAATGTACTTGAGGAAAACCAAACCGAGAACAATATGCTTATATTCTGCCGCATCCATGTGACCGCGTAGCTTATCGGCAGCTTGCCACAGTTTTTCCTCAAAACCCAGTTTTGTACCGTTTGCGTTCTGTTTCGCCGTTTTCTTTTTTTCCAAGGAAATCCTCCACCAGCCAAAGGTTAAGCAAATAGCTTCCTGTGCGCTTAAGATTCCCAAATTCGACGAAATTGTTAATATTCTTCCAAAAACTATTTTTGAGATTTAGAAAAATAGAATCTAATCAGTTCAAAACACAAAAATTTGTATATTTTAGTTATAAAAACAATGACTAATACCCTGGCTACGTCTGAACCTGAAGCCGATATTGTTGTGGTTTGCATAGATCCAAATGAATATAGCGATCGCCATCCCAGTCCCAACGAAATTCTACTACTTATTGAAGTTTCTTATTCAAATTTAGAAATTGACTGCTCAGAAAAAGTCCCTGTTTATGCCAGAGCTAATATTTCTGACTACTGAATTCTAGATATAGTGAAACACCAAACATATAATTGCCGTAATCCCAGTCAGTCAGGTTATGAATCAAAAATTATTCTCAACACAGATGCAACTGTGATACCTTTAGCTTTCCCAAACCTTGCAATTCCTTTGTCAGAGTTATTTCTTCCGCTTCGCTAACCTAAAAGTATGCTATCCACTCAACCTCAACTAATGCGACTTTCCCAGGGACAACTTAATCTCTTAGAACGTTGTCCCCGCCAATTCCAACACACCTATCTAGAACAACTTCATTCTCCTGCCAATCCAGAACGCGAAAAACACCAAACCTTGGGGAGTCGCTTTCACTTGTTGATGCAGCAGCGAGAAATGGGTTTATCAATTGATGGTTTCTTGCAAGCAGATCCACAACTGCAAACTTGGATGACAGCTTTTGCCAGTGCCGCGCCAGAAATTTTATTGCCTGTTGTCGATAGTCAAATTTTTCGTGAAAGCGAACACTATCGCACACTGCAAGTTAAAAATTATTTACTGACAGTTGTGTACGATTTATTAATAGCAGATAACCAGCAAGCACAAATTTTTGATTGGAAAACTTATCCCAAACTACCAAATAAACGCAAATTAGAACAAAATTGGCAAACACGTCTATATACTTACGTATTAGCTGAAACCAGCGATTATCTACCAGAAAATATTTCCATGACTTACTGGTTTGTCCAGTCTGAAGGTAAGCCGCAAAGTATTAAATTTAGTTATAGTACTGCTCAACACGAGAAAACAGCTAAGAAACTTACACAATTATTAAGTAAATTAAACCAATGGCTAGAACGTTACCACCAGGGAGAAGATTTTCCGCAAGTACCAGAGGGTAACAAAGCTTGCGAGTATTGCCAGTTTGCAACGAGATGCGATCGCGATCGCACCAATTCTGAACTGACATCTGTGACAAATTCTTCTCCCAATGCAGTGAACCTTAACCTACTGAATCTCGCTAACATTCAAGAAGTATCACTGTAAAGGGACTAAGGACTGGGGACAAATCAATTAAAAATTAAAAATGTAAAATTAAAAATTTTTACTTTTTAATTTTCTAGCTCCTAGCCCCTAGCCTCTAACCCCTAATCCCTACTATTTTATGCTTCCACAAGAATTTGATGCGGTTTATGTCCGCGAATTAGGAATTGACGATATAGCCCCCGTTTATCATTTAGGAGAAGAATTATTTACTAGTGATTTATATCCCTATCTATACCGTTGCTGGGATGAGTGGGAGGTGATTGGGCTTTACAATACCGATCCAGAATACTGCCTTGTTGCCGAAATCGACGGGCAATTAGCAGGATTTATTTTAGGAACTATTATTACTAAGGCTTCTTGGACTTACGGATATATTCTATGGTTAGGAGTCAGTCCCAGATTCCAGCGTCGCCGAGTAGGAGACAAACTTGTTGATACAGTCATCGCCCGCATGATTGAAGATGGGGCGAGATTCATGTTAGTAGACACCGATCCAGAAAATGATTCAGCAGTCAAGTTTTTTACCCGCAAAGGTTTTGGTAATATTCGCCAGCATATTTTCTTGTCGATGAATCTAAGCAGACATGAGCATTATGGCAGACTCATTGATTACGAGCGCCAAAAAGCTGAAAGGGCTGGTTATAAACGCTCTCGCCCAATCCGCACTCGCAAACCCGAAGGCGTTGCTAGTGAAGTTGCCCTCAATGCCTTAATCAGTGAATCTCACATCACTGATGAACAAACGCCTGTTTAGTTGGTAATAGCTAATAGTTAATTGTTAATAGTTAATTGTTCATTGCTATTAACCATTAACCATTAACCCTTAACCATTAACTATATGCAGTGGATTCTTGCATCAGATGAAAAACCACCGGAGTGGTTCTTACAAGCGATTAAGCAGTATACACCTACATCAAGCGGCTATTTTGCGGCGCAGTTGTTATGGCAGCGAGGCATACGAGATGCTTCGCAGCTAACGGCTTTTGTCAATCCAAAAGCTTATCAACCAGCAAGCCCATTTGAGTTTGGGCAAGAAATGCAACTGGCGGTGGAACGGTTGCAAAGGGCATGGAAAACTGGTGAAAAAATCGCGATTTGGGGAGACTTCGATGCTGATGGCATTACTTCCACGGCTGTACTGTGGGATGGTTTGGGGCAGTTTTTTGCTCAAAATACGCAGTTAATTTACTACATCCCTAATCGCCTCACTGAATCTCACGGACTTAACTATCAAGGCATTGATAATTTAGCTAAACAAGGCTGCACGTTAATTGTGACTTGCGATACGGGCAGCACAAATATTGATGAAATTATTTATGCTCAACAACTAGGTTTAGATATTATTGTTACAGACCACCACACCCTGCCGCCGCAACGCCCTCCTGTAACTGCCATTATCAACCCCCGCTATTTGCCAAGTGAACATCAATTATTTCATCTTTCTGGAGTGGCAGTCGCTTATAAGTTGGTGGAGGCTTTGTATCAAACCTTGCCAAATGTCCCGCAACAATCTTTAGAAGATTTATTGGATTTAGTAGCTGTGGGACTAATTGCTGATTTAGTACAGTTGAGTGGAGATTGTCGCTATTTGGCACAGTTGGGAATTGAGCGACTGCAAGAAGATTTTAAGCAACCTCCGTCACTGCGGCGGCGTCCGGGAGTAGGGCGATTGTTAGAATTGTGCCAAAAAAGTGGCGATCGCCCCACAGATATTTCCTTTGGTCTTGGCCCACGCATTAATGCCGTTAGCCGCATTCAAGGCGATGCTAGATTCTGCGTAGAATTACTGACTAGCCGCGACCCTAAGCGTGTCAATCAACTGGCAGAAGTTACAGAATTAGCCAACTCTCGCCGCAAGTCCCTACAAAAAGAAGTGGTAGAGCAAGTCAAGCAAAAGCTTAACCAAATGGACTTATCCACTACCAGCGTCATAGTCTTATCAGATTCCCAGTGGGCTGTTGGTGTTTTGGGCTTAGTCGCAGGGCAAGTAGCACAGGAGACAGGAAAACCGACAATTTTGTTGAGTACGGAAACTGACACGGAGACAGAAGAGGACAAGGGGACAAGGAGACAAGGGAGCCAGCGCGTTGCGGAGGTTCCCTCCGTTGTAGCGACTGGCATAGATAAGGAGAAGAATTCTTCTCCCACTCCCACACTCCCCCCCTCCCCCCCTCCTCTTCTCGCTCGTGGTTCTGCCCGCTCCATCAACTCAGTCGATTTATACCAACTGGTGAAAAACCAAGCCCATCTTTTGCATCGCTTCGGCGGACACCCCTATGCAGCAGGTTTAAGTTTACCAGTTGAGAATATTCCTTTATTTACAGAGGCAATTAACCAGCAACTGCGGCAAACTTTGGCAGGTGCAACCCTAACACCAACAATACAAGCAGACTTAGCGGTGTCAGTAGCAGATTTGGGCAAAGAATTATTTTTGGAACTAAAACTGCTAGAACCCTGTGGCATGGGTAATCCTGTGCCAAAGTTACTGCTCCAAAACTGCTGGTTTGAAAATGCTTGGCATCGCAACCAACAAGATTGGCAAGGAAAAAAAGTGCAGTACATTAAAACTGAGTTTGATATTCGGGATAACTCGACAAAAAATCCTTTCCCTGGTGTATGGTGGGGACACTATAAAGATGAATTACCATCGGGGCAATGTGATTGCATCGCAGAGTTGGACTACAATACCTTCAAAAAACGCTACGAAATTCGATTAATTGCTGTACGTCCGAGTGAACAATTTGCACGAGTAACTCAACCAGCTATACCAATCTTGGACTGGCGCAATATTCCTACTTTTCCCCTCACTCACTCTCACCCACTCCTCCTCAAAGAATGCCCTACAAGCTGGGATGATTTACGGGCATGGTTGAGGCGATCGCTTCACAATCAGCAACCTTTGGCGATCGCATGGTCGAAACCCGAACGCCAACCGCCAGAGCAAATTTGGCTAACGCTTGTAGGAATTGCCAAATATCTCAGCCGTACTAATCAATTAGTCAAGCGTGTTCAACTTTTACAGAAATTAGGAATAAGCAACTCTAGCTTGCATTTGGGATTCCAAGCCCTAAAATATCTAGGTTTTACAGTCCAACGACAAGACCTTTATTTGCAAATCAGCCAAGATACAAAGACTGATTCAACTCTTGCAGAGGCTGCCATTGCCCAATTTTTAGCCGCTGTCCGTGAAGAACAATTTCAGCGCCAATATTTTGCTGACGTGCCTTTATCGACAATTTTAGCGATCGCTATTCAGTCTAATTTCAAGCAAGGTAGTTTTACATTTTGAAATACTCTAATATCCTTGAGAATAATCCTCAATGTTTTTAAACAATTTGACTTGATGAAAATTATTACTCTTTTTTGTTGGTTCTAGTATTAGTTAGTCGTTCGTGCTCTGCAGACATTAAAGGCATACTGTGTATTGAGGAAAGACTACTATAATTTCTCAATTTCTAATCTTGAATCACTCACTACTTTTGATTCTATTATCACTTTGTAACTTTAAATTTCCCTGCCGTTCACAGCGAAAACCCTGACGCTGCCAAGCTTCCATATCCACATCTTCTAATCTTTTTACTTCCAAGCATTGAGGCTGAATAATCTGACTTAGCCCTGCCCACAAAAAGCTGCGAGTCATATCTAGTCCAGTTTTCAGCCAAAATTCTCTATTACCAGGAATTCCACGCTCTTGGACAATTTCTGTTTCCATCCAAATTCCATGTGCACCAAAAAGAATCTGTCCTAGCCACTTAGCTCGTGGTAAGTGTGTTGGAGAAGTAATTAACATGACTTTATGCACATTCCAGCGACGCAAAATAGGGATACCATAGTAAAAATTATCAAAAGTTGAATTAGCGCACTGCTCCAAAGTTACATTATTCATTGGAGCTAATTCCTTTTGAAAAATTAGCCAAACGCAGGGTTCTGCCGAACCCTGAGAAATTAAAATTTGAGTTTGTGGGTAGTGTTTTGTTAATTTGGCAACATAAATTTCCCTACGAATACTACCACCAAGTACAAATAAGGCATCTACTGGCTTGGAAGATGCTGAAACTAACGTTATAGTGATAAACACTGGCCAAATGCTAAGGAGAAGACTCAGCCAAATAGCTATTTTTCGTAAAAATCCCCACCTTTTACCTACTAGGATTTTACGAAGGTGAACTTGACTACCTTGAACTTTACGGTTCATGACGGATTTATATAAAATTTAAGTTCCTGAAACTTCTTAATCTTTAGAATTAAGTTAGCCTAGTAAAATCTACTATTAGGTAATAATGAGTGCAAATTTAGCACTGATGAAAGTGCTATATAAATACAGTAAGCTGACTTGCAAGTTAACGAAGACAAGTAAACTTCTTGAAAGTTGACGCAGTATTTTCAGGACTCTTTAAAGGAAAAAAATGAAAAAAGTTATAGCTCAGTAGGAAAACTTATAAATTTCTAAAAAGCTTGATTGCTACATTGTCAACAACACAATTATTCCAGCTAATATACATGAAACAATCTACAAAACGTTACTCGCTGCTGCAAGTAGCTTTGGTTGGAGGAGCGATCGCTTCCACAGCTACTTTATCCGTATTTGGAACAGTTTGGTGTCGTTCTGTTCGTGCAGCACTACAAGATAGCCCTAAACAAGTAGTTGACCAAGTATGGCAACTGGTAAATCGTGAATATGTAGATGGTTCGTTTAACAAAAAAAATTGGCAGGCAATAAGGCTCAATCTCTTGAGCAAAGAATATACTTCCCGCGAACAAGCTTACGTCGCTATTCGCGAAGCTTTACAACAGTTAAACGATCCGTACACTCGGTTTATGGATCCTAAACAGTTTGAAGCCCTGACTAGCCAAACATCTGGAGAAGTCTCTGGTATTGGCATCAGGATGGAAATGAATGAAAAAACCAAGCGATTAACAGTTGTAGAAGCTTTAGAAAATTCGCCAGCAATCAAAGCGGGAGTCAAGCCTGGAGATGAGATTGTGGCGATTAATGGTAAATCCACCCTACAAATGAAAATCGAAGATGCTTCCAAGTTGATTCGAGGTAGGGCGGGTACAATTATAACCTTGCGCTTGCAAAGGGATGGGCAAAATGCTTTTGACTTAAAGCTGACACGGGCAACCATAGAAGTGCCTACGGTGCGTTACGCTCTCAAGCAAGAAGGTAATCGCCGTGTTGGTTATATCCGCTTACGAGAATTCAGCGGACATGCTGCCGATCAAATGCGACGAGCTATCCGCGATTTAAATAGTAAACAAGTCAATGGCTTTGTCTTGGATTTGCGCGGCAATCCTGGTGGTTTATTGCAAGCGAGTATTGAAATTGCCCGGATGTGGTTAAATGACGGCCCCATCGTTCGTACAGTAGATCGAAAAGGTGCTAGCGATCAAACAAAAGCAAATCAAACTGCTTTAACTAACCGCCCCCTTGTCGTACTTGTGGATAACAACTCAGCTAGTGCCAGCGAAATCCTAGCAGGCGCACTCAAGGATAATAAACGAGCGACAGTCATTGGCACTCAAACCTTTGGCAAAGCCTTAGTACAATCAGTACATGAATTAGCAGATGGTTCTGGTGTAGCAATCACCATCGCCCATTATTACACTCCTCAAGGAACGGATATTAGTCATAAAGGAATTGCGCCTGATATAAAACTAGACTTAACAGAGGAGCAACAGCGTCAGTTAGCCTCTAACCCAGATTTATTAGGAACTCAAAACGACCCTCATTATACCCGTGCTTTGGCAATTCTCTCTAGCAATCACTTTGCCAAGCCTTTACAAAATCAACCATCTCAAAAACCAATCAGCGCTCGCGCTAATGATTTGCGATTTTAAATTCGTTCAGGATTAAGAATTGGGAATACTAAAAACGAAATATTAGTTAGTGGTTAGCGGTTAGTAAAAAATTCTACTAAACATTAACTACTAGCTACTAATCATCCCAAATCTAAGACTTGAACTTATGAATGAACCAGTTCATGCAACCACCAGTGACGCCTTTTTACCAAAGGTATCACTGGTTATTCCTATTTATAACGGTGAAGCTGATTTACCAGAGTTGATTAATTGCCTGCTAGCTCAAACTTATCCAAATCAACAACTGGAATATTTGCTGATAGACAATAACAGTAGCGATCGCACATCTGTGATCTTGCAAGAAATTGCTGAAAATTTTTCCTCACTCATTCGCATAGAGAGTGAAAACCAAATTCAAAGCTCCTACGCCGCTCGCAACAAAGGTGTTCGTGCTGCCACTGGCGAAATCATCGCCTTTACTGATGCTGACTGTCGCCCACAGCCAAAATGGTTAGAATCATTAATTGCGCCTTTTATTAATCTTGATATAGCGATCGTTGCCGGTGAAATTAGGGCACTACCCCCAAACAACTTACTAGAACAATTTGCCGCTCGCCAAGAAACTCTATCGCAAAAACATACTCTCACCCATAAGTTTTGTCCGTACGGTCAAACTGCAAATTTAGCAATCCGACGACAAGCACTGCAAAAAGCAGGTTTATTTCGTCCCTATCTTGATTCTGGTGGCGACGCTGATATCTGTTGGCGAATTCAACAAGAAAATATTGGGCGTTTGGAATTTGCTCCTGAAGCGATCGTGCAGCATCGCCACCGCAACACACTTAAAGAATTAGAAAGTCAATGGCGACGCTACGGGCGTTCTAACCGCTATTTGCATGAGTTATACGGCGTGGAGTTAATGCGGGACATTACACTTAAAGAATACGGTTATCGGTCAGCGCGTTGGTTATTAAAGGAATTACCAAAACATAGCATCAAAATTTTGGCTGGCACAGCCTCACTAGCAGACTTATTAAATACTCCTATTGGTTTGTTTACTGCTATGGCTCGTGCTACCGGACAAAGGGAAGCCAAAATACCAGAAACAGCAAAGATAATTGAAATGCTGTGATAATTTCTAACTTCTCACTACCAAATATTATATGAGTGGATTTTTACAGTAGGGTGTGTTACGGCTATGCAAGAATATGAGAGTTTAAGAGAATGAGAAATAGCCGTAACACACTGCATAATCTTGGTGCGTTACTACTACTAAGTACTATCTACAATCACACACCCTACATGTTTTTCAAAAATCAAATATGAGTCCTATAGAAGTTGAATAAGATAATTGCAAAATCGTTACTTGTAGCTATCATTCTTCCAATGGAGTAGTGACCAAATACACATTCATTCAAAGCTATAATGTTCAGTCTGATAACGATATTATGATTGCCATACCTCGTCAATTTCTAAAAAAGCTATAATTTTCAGCAATGTCATAACCATTTCAAACTCTATATTTACTGAGGTTAAGTACTAATGTTCTGGGCAGATCATGTTGGTTTACAAAGATTCTATAAAGGTTGGAAGGTATTGATAGGTCAGAAACCGAGTGATGGAAAAACACGACTGACTCTATCCCTACAAAAGGAGCTAGAGTGGGTAAAAGAGTATTTGTCTGTAGATACCGTCACGTTTTTGATACCTGTCCAAAACCATCAGCAGTTAGCTGTGTACGCCACAATCGGACTGGAGGAAGAGATAGTACAGCAAATCCGTATTCCCATTGGGAAAGGTTTTGCCGGTCAAATTGCCGCAACCATGAAACCAATGACAGTGAATAACTTATCGGAAGTAGAGGTGATCAGCCCAATTTTGCGCAACAAGGATCTTAAATCTCTTGTCGGTATACCGATACCGATAAAAAAGGGTATGATTGGAGTGCTGCATATTGGTACTTATCAGTCTCATCAATTTACTGAGTACGATTTGCAGCAATTGCAACTTGTTGCGCATCGTATCAGTTGGATGATCAACGATTCAGGAGTGTTAAATTTTGAATACACTCACCCTCATCAAGAAGAACATTGCTTGAAAACAATTGGCTGCAATCTTCGCCAGTTCTTCTCGTCAGGTTACCATATTTTAAGAAGGCAGGTAGCAACAATCGTAGCCCGTGCTCAAATCTGTCTCCACTCTAAACAAGGAAAATTTCAATTTCATCATTAGTAAAAGATTATATACAAAATTTAGAAACCAACAATACAGGGGTTGTAGAATACCCCCTGTTGATATCAAAACTTTATAAAAATTTACTCCCAAGTATTTAAATCAAAGTTAAGCTCATTTGCTTTCACAATAGGCTGCTTATTTTCGCTAAATTTAAATAAATGATGAACAAAGGAAATTTTAGATGTCAGCACAACTGTTACTGGTAGATGATGAACCGGGATTGCGTGAAGCAGTGAAAGATTATCTACAAGAAAGCGGTTTCAGCGTTCAAGTTGCCAGTAACGCTCGCGAAGGCTGGGAATTGATGCAACAAAGTATGCCTGACCTTGTGATTTCTGACATCATGATGCCTCAGGTGGATGGTTATCAGTTCCTCAAGCAATTGCGCGAAGATCCTCGTTTCCAGGTACTGCCAGTGGTTTTTCTGACGGCTAAAGGCATGACAACTGATCGCATCCAAGGTTATCAAGCCGGAGTTGATGCTTATTTGCCCAAACCCTTCGATCCTGATGAATTAGTGGCAATAGTTGAAAACTTGCTCGCTCGCCGCGCTACTAAAACTCAAACTGCGATCGAAGAGGGCGAAACACCCGATATTGCCGATTTAGCGAATCAAATTGCTCAAATTAAGGCACTATTAACTCAAAAAAATGCGCTAGCTCAATCTCCACCACCTTTCACAATAGACTTGACCCCTAGAGAACAAAGTGTTTTAAATTTGGTAGCAGAAGGGTTAATGAATAAAGAAATAGCCAGGCGATTGGACACTAGTGTTCGCAACGTTGAAAAGTATGTCAGCCGCTTGTTTAGTAAAACTGGTACAAATAGCCGTACTGAACTGGTTCGTTTTGCCCTCGAACACGGTCTTGCCAAATAAAGTATTTTGTTTTGTCAATTATATTTTATGTGGCTTCTAACCACAACACTATTCACAATTGTGGTGGTTAGAAACCGCACTTGAGATCATAATGGGAAACCACTACCACTGTAACTATCCCACCTTCTTTAGATATTAATATCTATATAAGTTGAAATTGATAGTTCAAGAGCTGACTCGGTATGATTTAGCAGTTCACCATCCACAAGTCAGATTTAAAATCCCAAGTTTTGAGAACTGTGGCACCCTTAGTTTTGACTCAGCAAAACAGAAATCCGTCAAATAAGTAAAATCTGTAAGCAAAATTGTTAATAGCTAATACCTCGACAAATAGTAAAGAAGAGGGCTGGTTCTAGTAGATACCTGGAAATATAATTTCAAAATCTGAAACCTTTGAAAAACAATAAGCGCGGCACACTAAGCTTGAAAACACCTATCCATCATACAAAGGTGAAGGCTACTGTCTTGTTGAGAGAGTGGATAAGCTGGTAAGCAAACCCAAAAATAATTGCTACCTACTAGTTAAAAGTTACACCACTGCTAGCAATTACAACTTTCATCATTAAGTATTTTCATTAGAATTTCGCAGGCGCATTAATTGGCGTCGCATTTGTGGTGAAGCTTTAAGCTCTGAAATTTCTTGCGCTTTTACAGAGGCTTGTAGGGTTTCTAAAAAGTCATCAGAACCTTCAGTTAAAGCATCGAGTAGCACTTGTAACAATTGCTCGCGATCGCCCAATAAACTTTTTTCTTCTATTAATCGGAACTTCAGATGTATTTCACACTCATAAACACCTACTTCGATATTATTTATTTGACGTGGTAAGGCTTTAGAGTTCATAGCTGTTAGGATTCCTTTACTTTATAGTGATTGGGGTGAGAGAGCTATACCTACAAGCAAAAAATCTTTATGTTTTTTTCAGAACTAAAATATTTGAATTAACCCTCTGTTTTAGAGAAACAAAATTTGTATCTCATTTTTTCTCTCCTGCGTATTTTTTATAGCTAAACTTTACTACTGTCAAGTTTCTTGTCAAGGCTCAAATATTGCAGCACCTTGCTGTGGTTGAATCAAGCCATAACTATTATTCAGTTTTTAAGATTGTATACAATAAAGTTTCTGTAAGAACTAGTTCTAGCTTTTTAAAGGTTTTTACATCAACTTTATCTCCACGTCAATAACAGTTTGAGTTTTTACTGAAAATTTAGTATTTTTACGTAAGTAAAATCGCTGATTTTCTCTACATTCATGAAAGCCAGACGTTATTGTGCCTAAATTACGTAAAATTACTGGATGTACGAAATTTTCATTCTTACCAGATAAACAAGATTGATAGACATAGTTAGCAAAAACTAAAATTCTTTTTGGGAAGACAATTATAGACATGATTTTAATGATTCGCCAAGTATCTTACTTTAATTCATTACCAATTGCAGAAGTCGAGTATAAATATGCATTAGCATTTACATAGGTAGAATTCCTTGCTGCTAAAGCAAAAAGCAATTTTTTTGTTCATCATCAAAGATAAAAATTTGTCGGAGGAAAAACATTTGCCATTATGGCTAGCACAACCCTCCATAAACTATTCACGCCTGATGCGAACAAAGTTACTATATACTCAGAACTTGATAGGTGGACAAGCCAATCATAAGAGTACACAAGTGCGCATCCGGCTCGTACTGCTGTCCTTTTTATCGATGTAGAGCCTCAACAGCAGTTTCTTGCTTTTCTGCCATGGCATGGCTTCACAGAGGAGCCAGTCAATCTTAACAACTAAATTAATCAATAGGTTAATCACACATTTAGTTTGGCAAGACATAAAATTTCAACCCCACAAACGAGACAAATTGACAATTGACGTAGGAAGAATAATTGCCTATGCTGACAAAAAAGGCATTCCCACTTCTGTTTAGGGGTTTTGGCGACCATCTTAGCTAAAGATTCGAGGAGATTCAAGCTCACCAAAAGCATCTGCAATAATTTTCAGCGTAAAGATTTTGTTTCATGTCAATCCTCAATAGGGATTAAAATAGAACTATTCCCAACCAAAAAGTAAAACCCCGATCAGTATTAGGCTGCCCGTAGCATTACGTGAGTGTTTGCTTGTATTCTATTCAAACAAGAAACTGCGATAACCCCAATTTGACACTGTTATGGACGACAACCCAATGCTCCTCAAGTCCACAACCCGACACATCCGTATTTTTGCGGCTGAACTAGATCGGGATGGCGAGTTGGTTCCCAGTAATCAGGTTTTAACGTTGGATGTTGACCCAGACAACGAATTTATCTGGAATGAAGATGCTTTACAAAAGGTTTATCACAAATTTGATGAACTGGTAGAGGCATCTAGTGGTGCAGACCTAATAGACTATAATTTACGCCGCATAGGCTCTGAGTTGGAGCATTTTATGCGATCGCTTCTGCAAAAAGGCGAAATTAGCTACAATCTTGCTTCCCGCGTCACAAATTATAGTATGGGACTTCCTCAAGTCGCACCTGAGTAAGATCTCAACACTTATCAGTTAGGAGTTGTAAGTAATGACTTTATCAACTCCTAAATTTCTTAATAAAACTTAATAAATTTAATTTCTAATGAATATGGCTAGTGTTCAGTTTTGCAAAAAACCATCTGGGTGACATAGTAACTTTAATAACTTACAAAAATAAAGACAAGATGAATTTAAGAAAAGTTTTGTCTACACCTATTTAACCTAGCTGTCAACAACTAGCTCAGAGCAGATACAACATCCAAAGACAAAACGCTAACTCAAACTATTGAGAAATGTAGCGATTGCTGATACAACATATAAATTAACAAAAACAGTACTAGAGTTTTCCAATCAAATTTGGGTTTTGATTTAGATTCAGAGTACTGTTTTGACTCAGTAATTAGAACCTCAGCCAAAACAAAAGCTTGGCTGAGACTTGCTTGTGATCTACGGACTAATGAATCAGAACTAAAACCGATACCATCATGAGTGATGCTTTGAGAAAATTTTAATTTTTATTTCTACCTCTTCATCTCTAAGCATTAATTTCCACTCACTCTTTTACCACCACTGCCGATTTCCTTCTTCATCAACTCGTGCTTCTCGAATCACGTCTGATATTTCTTCAGCATCTTTAACATGATGTAACGCTTTTTTTTCACCATCCGGCTCTTCTACAACAAAGTAAGTCGGTACCTCAATTTGATCGCCTGTGATATCGGGGGCATTTACCGCTTGTTGCTGGGATTTTTCTTCGATTGTTTGTGGCTGTTCAGAGATTACATCACCAGGATTGGCGGTGCGATGAATTTTTTTTTCTTTGTTATCTTCCATTACACTTTCACAGATGAGATATGTTAAATTTGCAGTTAAAGTAGCAGGCAAAATAAACTTAATACTTTGGCAATAACACATTGCGACAAAGTGAAGACTAGCTATTTAGCTGTCTTCATCAGTTTATTGGCACCTACCTACTTACAAACTAAAAGAAATAACAGTACATTCTCTTCTTTCTATAGGGGTAATTATTCTAAAAAATCTCATTATGGTAACCTTTATGGATTGATAGCTGGTTGTGAATTGAGCCGGTCTGGTGGTGGAGTAGCCCATAGAGGAAACTTCAGGTGGACTGAGGACATTGTTTAGACCGACCTTAGCACCTAGCTTCTTTTGCAAGTTAAAATCATGATCCAAAGTTGGATAGATCTAGATTAAGTAAACATCAGCGGTTGAGAGTACCGCTGCCAGTAATGTTGAAGAAATTGCCAATTGCAGATCGGTGGGAAAACTATGGAAAATGATGCGGCTACGCTCTACTGCCCAAATGAAAATTGTCAGGCTCTCAATCCTCTTACCCACAACTTCTGCCAGCGATGCTCTACACCCTTACCTAAACGCTTCCTTTGGGCTGTCACAGATGGATTGAACTTGGGTCAAAGGGGAGATGTATTAGATGATCGCTATTTAGTCATAAATAGATCTATTGTTTTAGATACCAAACCTGGTTATTTACCTCAAACACCAGATCCAGAAAAATTACAAGCTATTAGACCTTATTTAAGACTATTTTCCTACCGCTTGTATATACCGCAGGTATACGGAGTATTGCCACTTTTTGATGGGCAGCAAGAACGAGAAATACTACTTTTAGAAAAATCTCCAATTAAAATTACAGACGTTACAGCCTTAAGTGAAGTAGATTTGTATAGCGAATTTACCTCTGCTTGGTGTGATGCTACATCCATGCGCCAACTAAATTGGCTTTGGCAGATAGCCCATCTGTGGCAACCCCTTGTCAGTGAAGGCGTTGGTTCTAGCTTGTTGAACTCCCAATTATTGAGAGTGGAAGGATCATTAATTCGGTTGCTAGAATTACCATCACCTCAAGATTTTGTCCCAAGCTTATCTCAATTAGGCGAATTTTGGCAACAATTGCAGCCAGGAGCAAAACCAGCGATCACCGAGTTTTTTGGCGAAATTTGTCGTTATTTAATTGACAAAGAGATACAAGCCCCAGAGCAGTTAATTAGAGTTTTAGATAAAGGACTGGCAGAACTAGGGCAAGCCCAATCTCCCAAAATTACAATTGCGACTAAAAGCGACACAGGGCCAAGTCGCCAACGTAACGAAGATGCCTGTTATCCTCACAGCGGTAGCATCATTACTAAACCACCCCAAACTTGTGCTTTGACAATAGTTTGTGATGGCATCGGTGGACATGAAGGTGGAAATGTAGCATCAAATTTAGCAATCGAAACTATTCAACACCAGGTACAGGAACTGACTAAAGTTCCTTACGACCATATAGATCCTATTCTCCTATTAGAAGACTTACAGCGGGCAGCTGCTGTTGCTAACGATAAAATCAGCCAGCGCAACGACAGTGAAAGTCGGCAGGGACGCCAACGGATGGGAACAACCCTAGTGATGGCTTTACCCGTTGGGCATGAAATTTATATTGCTCATGTTGGCGATAGTCGTGCTTATTGGATCACACCTTACGGTTGCTATCAAGTTACCCTCGATGACGATGTCGCCTCCCGTGAAGTACGCTTAGGCTATGCAATTTACCGAGATGCCGTGCAACAGGGTGCTTCCGGTTCCTTAGTACAAGCGTTGGGTATGAGTCCTAGCAGTTCATTGCATCCCTCTGCCGAGCGTTTTATTCTTGATGAAGATTGTATTTTCCTGCTGTGTTCTGATGGTTTGAGTGACTTTGACCGTGTCGAACAGTATTGGGATACAGAAATTTTACCGCTCCTGCAAGCAAAGACTGACATAGCAAGTATTACAGAGCGATTGATAGAAATAGCAAACACCGTCAATGGACATGATAATGTCACTGTTTCTTTAGTACACTATCAAGTTCAGTACTCTGAACCAGAAACCAAGTTAGCAAAAGTCTTGCCTGAGTTTTTTAGCATCTCACCAGTGACCAAGGCTTCGTCTCAAACTCTACAAGTTAAGCCAGACGGTTTTAGCTACAACCAAAAAACTCAAGTAATTCCCGATACTGCACCTAGTAAGCGTTCTCAAGTACCACTACAGTTAGTTATTCTTTCAGTTTTAGTTATCCTTGGTGGTTTTGTGGGATACTTGTTGCGCCAAGGAGGATTTTTAAAGGGGAAAGTTCCTGACGCTCCACCAATTACCAGCACTAATCCTCCTCCTGTTACTGTCACGACGCCACCACCTGTGACAAGCGATCGCGCCGGGCTAATTCAAACTGCAAATGAAATATCATTTACTACAATTGACTCGTCTTCAAAATCGGTAATTGTCCCAGCTGGTAGTGTGTTGCAGATTCTCAATGACACTCAACAAACAAATCCAAAATCTTGGGTGTACTTGCGAGTCTGCTCTGTGGGAGAAGGAGTAACTCTATCTACAAATCCATCCAATCCCCTATCAACTCCCATTGCTAAAAAACCTATAGTAAAGCAGGGACAAGAAGTCAGGATGCAATTAGCCGAGTTTAATTCATTGCCCAATATTTCTACACCCGCACCTAAAATTAATCAATGCCTAGCAAGTAATACTGCTGTCACTTCTGGAGAAGAGCCATCAGCTGTGGAGTCTACTTCTACACTTGTACCTGAGAATAAAGTTCCAACATCAAGATACTAATGCCGTTAACAGCAGTGAGTCAAAAATCGATAAACTAGTAAAAGCCCGAATTAGTACAAGTAAAAGCCAGCATCAGTAACTTAAAAAAAGCAAATTGTTGTCTCATAAAATAATTATTTGTGATTTAAAATTTTTCATCTTACGCTTTTTATGTAATGAATCCATCTCTGAACTTGGCGATTTCCCATCTTGTCAATACTGGCCCTGACAATTTCGCTATTTGCGTTTTTGAAGCTCCTTATCCTAGTGGTCGTGTGATTCATGATTGCGTTTGGCATCCGGGCTTAACTCATGCATGGCAAGAGTGGCAGCAGATGTTTGCTCTTCATAGTCGCTTAGACATTGCTTTTGGAGTAACATCTCAAACCCAAAATATGCCCCCAAACGAGTTACCTCCTCTTACTTCTGGTCAGACAACCAATTACACCAGTCGTCTGATGCAATATTTAGGCATGAGTCTGTGGCGCTGGGTATTCGACGGGCCGATTTTGGGGTGTCTGGAACGCAGTTCCGGGATCGCTATGGGTCAGAACACACGTTTGCGTTTTCGATTAGAAATTCGCGATCCAAGGTTAATAGCTTTGCCTTGGGAAATTATGCAACGCGAAGCTGGTCAGTCAGCAATGTCACTGTCCCAAAACATTTTATTTAGTCGTACTACCAGCGAAGTTGAACCTCTGCCGCGTTTGCGACTTGATCGCGATTTAAATATTTTGCTTGTTTTGGGAGAAAATGAAAACCTCCAGCTAGACAAAGAAGCTGCGATTTTAGAACAAACCCTTGCTACTGGCTCTGGAGTTGGCAGTAATTTCCAGGGATACGCACTTTGTACTGTTAAGACACTTTTGCAACCAACCCCACAGCAGTTAATTAAAGAGCTAGAAACAAAAGCTTACAATATATTCTTTTACGCTGGTCATGGTTTACCAGGACCAGATGGAGGATATCTGTTTTTGCGACCCGAAATGCGTCTTAATGGCATGGAATTAGCACAAGTGTTATCCCATACTGGTGTAAAGCTCGCTGTTTTCAATGCCTGTTGGGGAGCACAACCTGCTGCTGCTCAAGGACAAGCTATACCCTCAAGTAGTTTGGCAGAAGTTTTAATTCGTAATGGTGTGCCTGCTGTTTTGGGAATGCGCGATCAAATCGCTGATCACGAAAGTCATTCCTTTATTCAGTCTTTTGTCCAAGGCTTAAGAAAGCGACTGCCGATAGATCATGCTGTCGCAGAGGCAAGACAACACCTGTTAACAGTTTATAAATTCAACCAACCTGCTTGGACGTTGCCGGTTTTATACCTACATCCAGAATTTGATGGTGAATTGCTCAGGAGCTACGAAGAGGGAATTACGGAACTACCAGAAACTTCTATACCTGGGATTGGTTCTTTGTTTCCTGCTGCCTGGCTAAAGTCGGCTGACAATATTTATACGCTCCAAAGTGGAGTGACTCGGATTGGTCGCACGGCAGATAATGATATCGTCATTCCCGAACCATCCGTGTCTAAACGTCATGCCGAAATATTGTGCCGGAATACTTTCACTGGTGCGACTCCCGTGCGAACCTATTACTTGCAAGAAAAGTCCACCTATGGCACGACTTGGATTTTACGCCCTAATGGTTGGCAGCAAATCCATCGACAGGAAGTGCCTCTAGAACCAGGGATGCAATTAAAGTTTGGTAGTATGAGAAGTCATTGTTGGGAGTTTACAATCGAGGACTCCTAAGTTTTTCAATATTTAGAACGTGTTATTTACAGTTGTAGTATCCAGTAAAAAATATCAGATATATCTAACAAAATTAAATTTCCCGTGCGGAAATTATGTGCCAGCAGTTGTAGCTGTAAATACCACAAATTAATTGATTGGGAGACGAGACATGAATAACAAAATCAACAGCTCAGATGATTTCCAAACCTTACCATCGCAAATGCATTTGGAATTCTTAGAAGCTCTACTGCAACCTGAAGATGCAACTTATCCTTGGAATCCAACCCAAGAACAGTCAGATGAGTACTTTGCCCAACTCGAAGAACAGTTCGCTCTTCAAGATGTGCTGGAAGATGAACTCACTGTCCGCTCGCAAGCTTTCTACAGCCATTTAGATACGCTGTGGACTGCTAATACAGAACACTACAATTGTAGTATAAATCCAAGCATAGTTGCTAGGCTTCAAGAAAGTTTACAAACTAGTTTTGCTGCACGTGTACCCCAAGAGTTGTTGAGAGCGATCGCTCAGAAAACAACTGAAATGATCAACTCTAAGCAGTCAATGGCGGAGCAATTAGTGAATTGTGTTCAAGGTTTACTACCTAGTTGGGGTTCGGAGGATTTGTTGGTATTAGCCCGTCCTTATGCCTACGCCATGCGGAGCAACGAGTCAGAAAAAACAGCAGAAAATGCACTTAACAACATAAATGAGGGCGAGTGGTCAAATTTATCTGAAATTGAGCAAGCAAGAATTAGCTTGGCGATCGCTTACTATGCGCTTCGGAAAATTAACACTTTGCAAGGAGAAGCCTAAACTCAATCTAGGCTGTATCTGGATTAATTCGATTCTCTTGGCAAGTAGTTCTGCCTGCAAGTGGCGCTTAATATTACTTTCAGTAGCTATCTGAAATATATTTACTGTTTATTAAAGCGCCATTTTTCTAACATCAAAAAGCCGATGGCAATTCCATCGCTGCTCTATCTACAGACAAAAAATATTAAATATGATTTATTTCTATCATCCTAGTCCACTTGTAGGTAGACTACTGCCATTAAACTGTATCCTGTAACCCATATCCTATACCTAATTCCTTATCTAGGCCCAAGAAAACGAGTAGCGAAATTATTTTCGCGTGTGGGTGATAATGCCCGTGCTTTCAGGATGGCTGCCATTAAGAAAGCATAAGACAACACACCTACAACTACAAGTAATAAGCCATTGAGAGTTCCGGTGGCGTTCCATAAAGCATGGAGTCCAGATGCAGTTAGGTAGCCAATTAGCAATATTTGCCAGCTTTTTCTGGGCTTGAGAACAGCTAACCCAATAAAATAGCCGAGATAACCACTGTAAGCCATGTGTCCTGCCACAGAACCTAAAATTCGAGGAATTAAAAGTTGTAACCCTGCCAGTTGACCGGCACCATCCCCTGCTTGAATCGCGACATTTTGTGTAATTTGTGGCACATACTGACCTAGTGTTTCCAACAGGGTAAAGCCTACAGCAGAAGCTGTTCCCAACAAAATGCCATCCAGAGGTTCCCAGACACCGATACTTTCCCGCCAAGGCGATCGCACTCCTTTACCGATCACATAGGCTATCAGTATAGGTAATGCTTTGATAAATTCCTCCATCAAGCCCGCACCAAAAAAGTAGCGGATCAGTAATTCTGTAAAGGTAATAGATTCCTGATCTGAAGGCAAGTTGCCCGGTAGTCGATCACGAAATATGAAGATAAACAAATCTAACAGCGGACTGAGCAAAATGATGATTGTTGTCAGTGCCGCTCCTAATAAAACCCACCAAGGCTTACGCTTTCCACACAATTGGTAAATAAAGTAGTAGGCGGCAAATGCAATGTAAGATCCGACAATTACTTGGTTCGCTTGTGGATCGCCGACAGTGGCAAACATTAATACGACAAAGACGACTGTGAGAATTCCCGGTATCAGATAAGCTTTACGAGTCAGATCTTTGCCAGTAGAAATAATTGGAAACAGTTGGGTAAAACTAACTGAAGAATCAGGAAGTGTGGGTGGTTGATATCCTGCTGGTGGTAATGATGTAGCGTCAGCAACAGATGATATTACAGTATGTTGGTGGTTGATTGTGTACTCAAACAAAAATTCTGGCCCATCATAGCCAAGAGTAATGCGATCGCCCGGCATCAATTGCTGACAACCCTGCAAGCGTTGTCCATTTAAATAGGTACCATTGGCACTATTAAGATCGCAAATCACCCAATTAGATTCGCTATCAATTGATGAAGGGAGAGGACGAACCACCGCATGACGACGAGATACCATACGATACATCATGGCATCTAAGACAACTTGACAGCTGGGATCGCGTCCAATTACTACTTCTTTACTGGGGAACAGCGAGTAGCGAAATTCTGATCCGTAAGCTGTTACATTACCAGACACTAGCCGCAGAAATGCATTTCGTCGTGCGTTTTTGCCCGTCATTGAGTTGCAGGGTAGTAATAAATAGATCGAAACAATAACTGGCAGTAGGAATTAACCTTAGCCACATCAATAGCAGCGTTGCTAAATACAACTATAGCTTTACTCTTTGTTGAGAAAATGGAAATTAAAGAAATCAAAATAAAAATGTTATTAAGGTTATTAACTATCAGTTTTTGCTTTTAGTTAACTGTTGATTACTAAAAGATATGATACTGGATTCAATCTTCATCGCAATTGGATGAAAACTGTAGTGTGAGCAAGGAACTGCATCAGTAAAAGCCGATACGGTTCCTTGGATACTAATAGCTTGTAGTTTCAGATGGGCGATCGCTTAACTTACTGTTGCCATTTCGGGATGCTCAATTTTCGTGCCAAGAAGTTTCAGGAATTCTGCCAGCCAACGAGGATGAGCAGGCCAAGCCGGCGCAGTCACCAAATTGCCATCAACTATTGCCTCGTCCGCTGGAATTTCTACGTAGGTACCACCTGCACGACGTACATCCGGACCACATGCAGGATAGGCTGTGCAACTTTTTCCTGTCAGAACATCCGCAGCTGCCAGGATTTGCAAACCGTGGCAAATTGCAGCGATCGGTTTGTTAGCTTCGGCAAAGTGACGAGTAATTTCTAATACTGTCTGATTCAGGCGGATATATTCTGGTGCGCGTCCTCCAGGAATCACTAAAGCATCATAGGTGTCAGCTTTTACTTCTGCAAAAGTTGCATTTAAGGTGAAGTTGTGACCAGGTTTTTCACTATAGGTTTGATCGCCTTCAAAGTCGTGAATTGCAGTTCGTACCTGTTCACCTGCTTTTTTATCAGGGCAAACAGTATGAATTGTGTGTCCTACCATTTGTAGCGCTTGGAAAGGAACCATCACCTCATAATCTTCTACATAGTCCCCAACAAGCATCAAAATTTTCTTTGCAGCCATATTTTTATATCCTCGCTTTGATGCTAAAAAATCACCGATACAAAATTTACACTATCTTTGTATTTTTAGAACTGGAAATTTTTGAGCAATTTTTCTTAATTTCCAAATTTACAATTAAATTGTGCAATTTTGAATTTTATATACTAAGATTTTGTGAACAGTTTAAATTCCTTTAATGCAGGTACAAAATTTTTATTCTCATGTCCAGAGCGGCTGAGTTTAATCAAGGCAAAACGTTGTAATGGAGTTAAGTTTGCCCACTGTTCAGTTGTAATAACAATACCTACTTCCTGAGCTTTTTCATTAACGCTGATTGGCACAGTCTTGACATCCATCCATGCGGGATGAGACTCAATAGGTAATTCGCTTGCTGGTGTGCTAGTACGTTGTAAAATCAAATCTTGAATATACTTTCGATAAGCCTGAATTTCAGATTCTGTTGAGCAAGGCAATTCAACTAAATTTTGACGTTCCAATTGAGTCATGTTGTTCCAATCTGACAATTTCAGCTTAATTCCACAGGTATCTAGTTTGCAACGTACCTGCATAGGGATACAACGCAAAGATTCAACAAAATCTGCTTCAAATTGAAAAAACTCTGTCATAAACTAGAACCAAATCAGAACTAGCAAAAATTAATTAATTAGAAGTCAGAGGTCAGAAAGTTGTAGGATGTGTTACGGCTACGTAGGTATTTGATAGTGTCAGAGAGCGAGAGCTAGCCGTAATGCACCAAGAAATGCGATGATTAACGCGTTGTTTTAATGTACTTTACAATTTAAGATTTACTAGCATAAATTCTAGACTACAAACTAATGTCTAGCATTCGTACTACGAATCATCCAGTAACTAATCGATAAAGCAAGTATAGCTACTCCTAAACCAATAATATCAACACCTGATACTTTCTCTAGGTCAAGAATAATAATTTTACGAGCCACTGCAATCAATGAAGTTACGATGACTAATTCTACTTGCAGAACGTGTTTTTTGAGATAACCTGTGATATTTTCTAAAATTTCTAAAGCTATTAAAATATTTAAAAATAAGCCAAATATTTTATATAATGTGGTATTAAATTTTCCGTATGGCGCGGTAAATAATTCTTTAAAAAGAAAAAAACCTAAATCTCCGATCGCTGTTAGAATAACCAGCACCATAAAAATCGAGAGAACTTTAGACACCAGCACCTCTATATTTTCAATTAGGTGCATAAAGTTCTCATCTTTGCTGGTTTCTTTGACTTGCTTAAAGAGTTTTCGCATCTGCTAGACCCCATTTTAGATAGAAATTTTATTCAGAAGGGGCTTACCTAGCAGCTTATCACTATAGAGGTTGCACTAAGAAAAAAGAATCCAGAACATTCTTAGATTCTATAGAGGCTGAGAAGTGTTTCCAATTCTGTATTGTGAGTTTTCTCTTCAATGGGTTTGCTGATAAACCCGCTGGGAAATTTCTCCAATTGTTAGCTCAATGTTAGCTGGTACTACCTGTACCGCACAAGCTTTTAATTCCGGTTGGAGGGAATCAGGGCAAGATTCTGGATGAGTCAGAGCGTTGGCTTCTGCGTTGTCTGCCCACAGCGCTCCCCAATGCATAGGGACAAACACTGTACCAGGAGCGATCGCCTTAGTAATTTTGGCTGGAAATTTAGCTTGGGAGCGGCGCGATCGCACTTCTACGAATTGGTTATCGCTAATTCCTAAAACAGCAGCATCACGGGGATGAATTTCAATAAAAGGTTCAGGGTGCATTTGACGAGTTTTTTCAATTCGACCGGTGCGTGTTTGCGTGTGCCAATGTCCGTAAAGCCGTCCAGTCGTCAACACAAAGGGATAATTCGGATCTGGTGGCTCTGCCAGCCCCCGCGAGTGATATGCACCAAACCGAGCACGTCCATCAGGAGTGTGAAAGCGCAAATCAGTATAAAGGCGCTTGCTTTGGCGAGAAGAAGAGACGGAGTTTTCTGTGCCTGCGTCTTTGCGTCTTTTCGTCTCAGCGTCCTCTTGTTTCCCCGTGTCCCCTTGTTCCCTTGTCCCCTTGTCCTCTTCCGGGTGCGGCCATTGAGTTGGGCCTTTTGTTTGTAATTGCTCGTGACTCAACCCTGTCATGTCGCAAGGGCGATCGCGAGTTAATTTAACAAACTCCGCATAAACTTCAGCTGAGTTGGCAAAAGCAAACTCACCCACAAAACCTAATCTACGCCCAACTTCGGCAAAAATTTCCCAATCTGGTTTTGCTTCTCCTGGCGGTCGGCGGAATGCCGGACACAGCGTTACTGTTCGTTCAGAATTGGTCATGACGCCAGTTTTCTCACCCCATTGTGCTGCTGGCAATAAGACATGAGCGTAGGCAGCTGTTTCTGTTGGGTAATAGGCGTCTTGGTAAATAGTAAAAGGCGATCGCATCAACGCTGCTTTAGTTCGTTTCAGATCGGGCATACTCACCGCTGGATTGGTAGCAGCAATCCACAACAAGCCTACAGAGCCGTTTTCCAGCCCCATAATCATGTCCCAAGCCGTCATTCCGGGAGTAGGTGAAATCTGTCCTCGCTTCAATCCCCAAACGTCTTCAACTTCGGCACGGTGCTGGAGATTTTTCACCAATCGATAACCAGGCAACAAGTGTGCCAAACCCCCGGCTTCTCTTCCTCCCATCGCATTTGGCTGCCCTGTGAGCGAAAAAGGCCCAGCTCCTGGCTTGCCGATTTGTCCAGTCATCAGGTGCAGGTTAATAATGGTTCTAACCTTTGCTGTACCCTCTGTTGATTGATTTACACCCATTGACCACAGAGAAAGTACCCGCTGTGCTTGACTCCAGTATCGAGCTGCTGTTTCTAAATCTTCAACGCTAATGCCGCATTGATGAGCTACTACTTCTGGTGAGTAATGCCGAATCACCTCAGCATAAGCAGAGAAGTTGCTGGTACATTCATCAATAAAACCAGCATCAATATGACCCCAGCGCATCAATAAATGAGCAATGCCATTCAACAAGTCGATATCTGTACCGGGACGAATAGCTAGATGTAGATCAGCAGCTTCTGCTGTGGGTGTGCGACGGGGATCGACCACAATCATTTTGACTTTGCGATTCTTTTTGTGGTATTTCTCCAGTCGGTTGAAAATGATCGGGTGGCATTCTGCTGTGTTAGTACCAATTAAAAACGCACAGTCGGTTAGCTCTAAGTCTTCATAACAACAAGGAGGCCCATCCGAGCCAAAGCTTTGGATGTACCCAGCCACAGCACTAGACATACATAGGCGAGAGTTAGCATCAAAATTATTGCTACCCAAGCATCCTTTCAAAAGTTTCTGGGCTATGTAGTAATCCTCGGTTTGGAATTGCCCAGAACCATACATACATATGGCTTCTGCCCCTTGGGTGAAACGTACGGTTTGAATGCGCTGGGTGATGAGATCGAAAGCTTCTTCCCAACTGACACGCCGGAACTCTTGATCCAACGACTCTCGTACCATTGGGTATTGCAGTCTGTTTTTGTCTAAAGATTCAGCGATCGTAGCACCTTTGACACAAACCATTCCTTGACTGGATGGATGGGTTTTATCACCCCGCACCCGCCAAATCGGATTTCCTTGATGATCTCGATATGTTGCTTTGCCTGGTTGCGCTGGTGGGGAGACTTCTAATCCACAGCCGACACCACAGTAAGGACAGAGAGTTTTGGTAATTTCAGTCATGGTAATCGCACCATGTTCCTTGATTTTGATTATTTAGATATTGAAGTCAAGATTTGTAGATCAAAGTTTTCAACAACTTCTGTATTTCCAATGCTTTTATGTTCAATTCAATTTATGCAAAAAAATTTGAGAAAGCATCTAAAAAAATTGATTTATGAAAGATTAATTTGAAAAATTTTCAGTTTATTTAAATTAGATTAGCTACTAGCAAAAGTATATTTACTTAATTAAAGAGTAAGTCAGTAACACAAAAAGTTATCTACGATACAAAAATGTATACTCAGAGATTATTTTTAGCCCGAATTTATATTATTTAATTTATAAAAAATCGTTATGAATAATTTTAAAACCATATTGATAACTATATGAAAATTCAATAATAATTATCTTAGTCAAGATAAAAACAAAATCTAGGATACTCTTACTTTTAGTTAATCATTATCAATCATAATAAGTAAGTACAAGGAGTCAAATAAAAATATATATTTCTAGTAGAGATTTCATTTAAAAACTTTGTGTATAGAGGCATTTATTTAACAAAATTAAAATTTTATTGATTCATGCCTAGCTCAATAGTGAAATATTGCTGACAATTAAAGTGTAAATAAGAATGATTACTTAACTAAAAAAATAAAAACTTTTACTAAAATTTATGACTTTAATTGGTGACTTTAAAAAAATGCTTTTTGTAATTTTATTTATAAAGCTAATATAATAAGGAGCAAATCCTAAGTAAATTCTAATGAATTTTAGGTTATGCCCCATACGATATTTAAGTTGAAAGTTGGGGCTTTTACCCTACTTTAATTCCTCATTGAGAACGGGGAGTCTTTCTGCTGCCAGTTCAGGTGCTTCGCCTTCATGATGTTCAGCAAAAGAACCCTTTGGTTCTTTAAGGAAGAACCAGCACAAGAAAGTAACAGTCAGCGCAGCAACTCCTAATGTTTGGAAAAAGATGCGATTGCCAACTTCCCCAGGAGGTAAAAAGCTATATAAGGTGAGGTAAGCGACAGCTCCCACATTGCCGTAAGCACCGACATTTCCAGCAATTTGACCAGTAACTCGCCGCTTAATCAGAGGTACGATCGCAAAGGTTGAACCTTCCCCAGCTTGAACAAAGAAAGAACAAGCCATAGTCAGAAGGATTGCAAAGGGTAGCCACCAATTGCTATTCACTCCGCTCATCAGCAGATAGCTAATCCCCATGCCAGCAGTCAATACAGTCATTGTCCATCTGCGACTGCCTAAGGTATCAGAAACCCAACCACCACCAGGGCGTGCAAACAAATTCATAAATGCATAGCTAGCAGCAATCATTCCTGCCACCACTTTGTTGAGACTGAAGCTTGTCTCAAAAAATCCAGGGAGCATGGAAACAACGGCAAGCTCAGAACCAAAATTAACAAAGTAAGTTAGTTCCAGTAGAGCAACTTGAGAAAACTCATAGCGATCGTCAGGGGAATATCGCTTCTTACCTGTCATCAATTCATGATTTACATCCCAGCATTTATAGGCTTGGAAGAGGTACAAACCAACTAACAGAAGGTAGACAATCAGCAATTGACTTTGACTGAGTAAACCAATTTGAGCGATCCGCCAAGCTAATACACCTAAGATGCCGACGAGGGGAATATTCATCAACATCAGTAGCCAAAAACTTCTGCGGCTAGTTACTTCCATCCCACCGTGGCGTTTAGGGCGTTGATAGACTTTACCAGAGGGAGTATCTTGGGCTTTGAGTAGATAAATGGCTCCGTAGATGGCGGCGATAATTCCAGTCAGAGCGATCGCTAAACGCCAGTTAATTTGTCCGGCAGCTAGAAATGCTGTTCCCATAGCAATAGAAGGCAAGGTAAAAGCCGCGGCGGCTGAACCAAAATTACCCCAACCACCATAGATTCCTTCAGCTATACCAATCTCTTTGGGTGGAAACCATTCGGCAACCATACGAATACCAATCACAAAACCAGCGCCGACAATACTCAATGCCAAGCGGCTAATTACTAACTGACTAAAGTTTTGTGCCATTGCAAAGGCAAGACAGGGAATAGCCGCGTACATCAGCAGCAGTGAGTAAGTAATACGTGGGCCATATTTGTCTAAAACCATACCAATAATTATACGTGCTGGTACGGTTAAGGCAACGTTACAGATAGCAATAGTTCTGACTTGTCCTTCAGTTAAACCGATCGCTTCTTTAACTGCTGTTTGAAATGGAGCAAAGTTAAACCAAACTACAAATGATAAAAAGAACGCAAACCAAGTCAGATGTAAGATGCGGTAACGGCCTTGAAATGACAATAATCCTTTAAGCATGAAAGCCTTCCTAAGTGAAAAAATACACAGGGGTATCTAGGAGCGATAGAGCAATTACCCTGGCTGGATCGTAGATGTGTATTTGAAGTTACATTTTTATTTCGGAAGCAAAGCGTAAAAATCCTTAAAACTTGTTAAAACTACTACTCTTCAGGATGAGTACAGCGGCGATATAGAAAGTCAAGGGCATAGTTCCGCAGGTTGTAGTACTGGGGATCTTCCATAATGCGGCGACGGTTGCGGGGACGGGAAAAGGGAATCTCCAATACTTCACCGATATTAGCAGCAGGGCCGTTAGTCATCATCACAACTCTGTCTGCCAGGAAAATAGCTTCATCGATGTCATGGGTAATCATTAATACTGTGACTTGATGTTCGCGCCAGATTTGCAGGAGTTCTTCTTGCAATTCTTCTTTGGTAATTGCATCTAACGCCCCGAAGGGTTCATCTAAAATCAAAACTTGGGGACGGATTGCCAGGGCGCGGGCGATCGCAACTCGCTGCTTCATCCCGCCAGAAATCTGATCAGGTTTGTTTTCAGCCGCTTCTGTCAGCCCCACCATTGCTAAATGTTCTTTGACGATCGCTCGTTTTTCTGCCTGGGGTTTTTTGGGAAATACGGAGTCAACAGCTAAATAAACATTCTCAAAAACACTTAACCAAGGTAGTAGACAGTAATTCTGAAATACCATCATTCGATCTGGCCCTGGTTCGGCGATCGGCTTGCCTTGTAAGCAGACTACACCTTCAGTAGGTGTGTTGAAGCCAGAAATCATGTTTAGCAGCGTAGATTTACCACAACCAGAGTGACCAATAATACAAATGAATTCGCCTTCACTAACCTTGAGGTTAACTCCATCCAGTACTGTATGAGGGCCATCCGGAGTTGGGTAAATTTTGGTTACCCCCTCAATCTCTAGGAAATTTCCTGCTTTCTGGATAGGCTGTTGATTGATTTGAGTAGTTTTATTGATGGTTCGCATGAATTAATGTGTCCTTTGTTATTTACCGATCACTTGCTAATGACCAATGACTAATGTCTATTGACTAAATAAATACTTCTTCAACACGGATCTGACGTTTAATTTCCAGACTGTTGAGATACTCTATTGGCTTTGAAGGGTTAAAAACTTTACCATCAAACAAGTGAATCGGGTCATCTTGTCCGATATCGAGCAAGCCGAGATCGCGTGCAGCCGCTCCAAATACGTCTGTGCGGCAGACTCGTTCAATTACTTCCACCCAGTTTTTAGGAAAGGGTACTAAGCCCCAACGCGCCATTTGGGTAACCATCCACAGCAATTCAGTGCGGTTTGGATAGTTGGTTTGATTGAGATAAAACTGGTTGTATGTTCTTAGTTCCTGCGGTTCTGTACCATCGCCGCGATCGTAGGGATCGATAAAACCAGGGCGGGCGTAAGCAGGATTGATATCAAGGTACTCTGGGCGGCAAATTAATTCCAGAACTTCTTCGCGGTTGCGGAGATCGTCACAATATTTGCAGGCTTGTAACAGTGCTTTGACTAGAGCAAGATAAGTTTCTGGGTATTTCTGCGCCCAATCTTCTCGTACTCCTAGCACTTTTTTCGGCTGTCCCGACCAAATTTCCAAGGCAGTGGCAGCAACGAAGCCTACATCTTCATGAACAGCAAGATAGTTCCAAGGTTCTCCTGCACAGTAACCGTCAATAATTCCGGCTTTGAGTTGTTCAACCATTTGCGTTGGTGGTACCACCGTCAGGCTGACATCCCTGTCGGGATCTATGCCACCAGCAGCTAACCAGTAACGCAGAATTAAATTCTGCATTGCCGTTGGATGCACTATTCCCAAAGTCAGAATTTGATCGGGAGAGGCGTTAATCGCGGCTTTAAAGTCAGCTAGGGTTCTGACACCTTCGCTGTACAACTTCTTGCTTAAGGTAATGGCGTTAGCGTTGCGGGAGAGATTCAGGGCGTTGACTACGGGAATGGGTGTCTTGCCACCAGCGCCTAAAGTCAGGGCAAGGGGCATACCAGCAAGCATCTGAGCGGCGTCTAGTTTACCAGTTGCAACACCTTTGGCGATTTCCGTCCAATTGGCTGCGCGGCTGAGGGTGACTGTTTCTAGCCCATAATCAGCAAAGAAACCCTTTTCTTTAGCGACGATTAAGGGTGCAGCATCAGTTAGCGGCATAAAGCCAATTTCCACATTGACTTTTTCTAAGCCGCCAGAGGAGATGACTGCTGGTGCTTGAGTCTGCCCAGCCTTACGTTTCTTGAGGAGTTTTTGCTGGTTAAGGAAGTAAATCATTTCATTCCGCAGATTGTAGTAGCTGGGATGATTGACTACTTCCAACCGCTGACGGGGACGGGAAATAGGCACTTCCAGAATTTGTCCGATGTGAGCCTCTGGGCCGTTGGTGAGCATGACGATGCGATCGCTTAATAATAGTGCCTCATCCACGTCATGTGTCACCATCACACAAGTAACGTTGTGTTCATTACAAATTTTCATCAGTTGTTCTTGCAAACTACCCCGTGTCAAGGCATCCAATGCCCCAAAGGGTTCGTCTAGCAGTAACAACTTAGGACGTGTAGCTAGGGCGCGAGCCAGCGCTACCCGTTGTTTCATGCCGCCAGATAACTCGCTCGGACGTTTTTTGGCAGCATGACGCAGCCCTACCATGTCGATATGTTCTTCGACAATGCCTCGGCGATCGCCCTTTGGTTTATCTTGATAAACTTCATCCACAGCCAAGGCAATATTTTCCCGAACTGTTAACCAAGGGAGCAACGAGTAGTTTTGAAATACTACCATCCGGTCTGGACCTGGTTCTTTGACTTCCCGCCCTTCTAAAGTCACACCGCCAACACTCGCTTGATCTAGTCCTGCGATGATATTGAGCAAGGTGGATTTACCACAACCAGAATGCCCGATCAGAGAAATAAATTCTCCTTGTCGAATTTTCAGATCAATATTTTTTAGAGCAATATATTTCCCACCATTGGGAATATCAAATACACGATCAACGTGGTCAACTTCAACAAAAGTAGTCATTGGTTATTTGTCCTTTGTCATTTGTCATTCATTGTTTGTGATTTGTTTTTAGCTAATGACTAATGACTAATCACTATTTCTGTTCTGCTGGTACCACTTTGCTAGCAACAAAAGCGACTAATTTATCTAGAAATAAGCCCACCAAGCCGACATAGATGAGAGCTAAGATAATCTCGCTTAAATTGGTTTCTGTTGTTGTATTGTAGGCATCCCAAATAAATGAACCAATTCCCACACCACCAACCAACATTTCCGCAGCCACAATTGCTAACCAAGATAAACCGATACCAATTCGCAATCCTGTGAAGATATAAGGAACAGTGGCAGGAAAAACTATTTTAAAGAAATACTTGACTCCTTTGAGCCTTAATACTCTGGCAACGTTGATGTAATCTTGGGGGATGTGTTGTACACCCACGATTGTGTTAATCAAAATTGGCCAAATGGATGTAATGAAAATTACGAAAATAGCTGAAGGATTTGCTTGTTGAAATGCTGCCAGCGAAATTGGCAACCAGGCTAGAGGTGGTACAGTTCGCAAGACTTGAATAATGGGATCTACTGCATCATTGAGTAATTTATTAGCGCCAATCACAATTCCCAGAACAATACCAACAATTGCTGCCAATGAAAAGCCTAAACCAACTCTGCCAAGGCTATTAAGTATTTGCCAACCTAAGCCTTTATCAGTTTCACCATTATCGAAAAATGGATCAATTATAAAAGGATCCCATGTTTCTGAAATTGTTTCGATTGGCCCTGGCAATTTAAAGTTAGGGTTTAAACATAGTAATTGCCAAATCACCAGAAAAATAGCTATGGCTACTAAGGGAGGAATGATTTTTCTAGATACTAATTTATGAAAATTACTACGGTTCTTTTTTCTGATAGTACGACTTCCAAGAGTAGCAGCCATTTTCCTATTTCTCCAATTGCGATCCAGTGGTCTTGTTGAGATATTTTTACAAATCAAATAAGTGGGCTATGACATTAGTAAATATACTAATTGTCTAGCCTCTCAAAGGATAATTAGACTTTCTTGATTTTCAAGCTTTTCAAGTATGCTTCTGGCTTTTCTGGATCGAATTTGACACCATCAAAGAAAGTCTCTACACCGCGAGAAGTGCTGGTAGGAATTTCTGCATCAGCAACACCAAGGGTTTTAGCAGCTTTCTTCCACAAGTCCTCTCTGTTTACCTGGTCTACTATTTCTTTAATCTTGATATCTTGTGGTAAATAGCCCCAGCGAATTTCTTCGGTTAAAAACCAAGTATCGTGGCTCTTGTAAGGATAGGAGGCATTATCTGCCCAAAACTTCATCCGATATTGGAAGTTTTGTTGCTTGCGTCCATCGCCATAGTCAATATTGCCTTTAGCCCGTTCTAAAATATCTGCGGCAGCAACGTTAAAGTATTTGCGATCAGAGCAAATTTTGCACATTTCCTCTTTGTTCTCACTGGCATCGCACCATTGTTGAGCTTCCATAATTGCCATCAACAGTGCTTGGGCAGCATTAGGATTTTTATCAACCCAATCTTTACGCATAGCAAAGGCTTTTTCTGGATGGTTGTTCCACAATTCGCCTGTGACTAAAGCTGTATAACCCAAATTTTGGCTTACTAATTGGGCATTCCAAGGTTCTCCCACACAAAAGGCATCGACAGTACCAACTTTCATATTTGCCACCATTTGTGGGGGTGGTACTGCTTCCAAAGCCACATCTTGATTGGGATCGATACCGCCAGCTGCGAGCCAATAGCGCATCCACAAATCGTGGGTGCCACCAGGAAAAGTCATGGCAACTTTCATGGCTTGTTTATTAGCTTTGGCTTGATCGGCAGCTTGTTTTAGCCCCTTGCTCTGTAAACCAACTTTCAAGTCTTTCAATTTATTAGCAACAGAGATCGCCTGACCGTTAGTATTTAACCGTGCCAAGATATACATCGGCACTTTATCATTAATGGTCAACAGGTAGGGCATGGGACTGAGAATGTGTGCGCCATCAATGCCACCACCTGCCGAGCCAATTTTTAAGTTATCACGAGTTACAGGCCAGGATTTTTGCTTGCTCACTTCAACATCCGTCATGCCGTACTTGGCAAAGAAGCCTTTTTCTTTGGCAATAATCAGGGGAGCGGAATCAGTGAGAGCGATGAATCCTAACTTAGCTTTGGTTGTTTCTACTTTGGGAGCGTTAGCTACAGCGGTTGAATTAGCAGCGGGTACAGCAGCAGGTGTTCCATTACCTGTTGTAGCAGAGTTAGAGTTACTGGAGGAGCAACCGTGAGCCAAAACAGAAGCTGCTGCGGCTGCACCTGTAGTAATAAGAAATTTTCTTCTCGAAAAACTGGACATTTGTGTTGGTGGTTAGTGGATAGTGGGTAGTGGATAGTAGGGGCGGGTTTATTTAAATATCTTCGTCATTCTAGAGAGATTGCCTTTAAAACGCGCCCGTACAGTAGTTAGTGGTTAATTGTAATTAACCATTAACCATTAGCTAATGACTCACCAAAGCTTCTTGCCTTGGTTTCGCCGCAAAGTGCTGAATGAGTAAATCTCGCAATACAGGCTGTAAGTCTTCGCAGGGAATGCCTTTTTGCACGCAAGTTCCTAACTGGGCTTCTTTGCCAACTTTACCGCCCATGTAGATGTCAACCCCTTCTACTGTTTTGCCATTTTTACGGACTTTGGTTCCCATCAAGCCAATGTCTGCTACTTGGGGCTGTCCGCAAGAGTTAGGGCAACCTGTCCAGTGAATTCGCACCGGATGAGTGAGTTCTAACTCTGCTTCTAAGTCTTTAATCATTGCCAAAGCACGCTGCTTTGTTTCAATGAGGGCAAAGTTGCAAAATTGTGCGCCGGTACAAGAAACGAGCGATCGCGTTAATTGTTTGGGGTTAATTGAAAACTTCTCTAGCAGGGCTTCTGTTAAAAACATCACCAAACGCGAGTCAGAAATATTGGGGATAATTACATTTTGCTCAACTGTAAGGCGGATTTCACCGCTACCGTACACTTCTGCTAAACGTGCGATTTCAAACATATCATCGGCAGCTAACCTACCCACAGGAACGTGCAAGCCGACATAGTTTAATCCTGGTTGCTTTTGCTTGTGTACCCCAATGTGATCGCGTTTTTCCCAATCAATTTCGTCTTTTGGTGCTGCGGGTAATAATGACTTACCCAAGCGATTCTCGACTTCCAGGCGAAACTTTTCCAAACCCCATTCATCTATTAGCCACATCAGGCGAGATTTTTGGCGATTGGCGCGTAAACCGCAGTCGCGAAACACTTCCAACACCACCCTACATAAGGCAACCACATCTTCTGGTGATACCCACGCATTTAGAGGAATGGCTGCTTCACAGCGTTTGCCAGAAAAGAAACCTCCGACTAGAACGTTGAAGCCAAAGATTTTTTGGGAAGTGGAGAGTGAATCAGACGCAAAGAAATGATCAACAATATTCTCCGTGTCTCCACCTCCCTGTGTCCCCGTGTCATCTTTAAAGGCTGGCACGAAAGCCAGATCGTTAATTTCTGCGTGAACGGAATTATCTCGTCCACCGGTAATGGCAATATTAAATTTCCGTGGTAGGTTGGTGAATTCTGAATTACCTTCGCCTTTGTTGGTAATCATGTCTTGAATTTGTTGCACCAACTCGCGAGTGTCGAATAACTCATCCGCATCCAATCCCGCTACTGGATCGCCAGTAATGTTGCGGACGTTATCCATCCCTGATTGCACACTGGTTAAGCCAACTGTATGAAATTTGTTAAAGATTTCTGGTAGATCTTCTATGCGGATGCCTCTTAATTGGATATTTTGTCTAGTAGTAATGTCAGCGCTACCGTCATCGCCGTAACGCTGTACTACTTCCGCCAACACCCGCATTTGATGATGAGTGAGAATCCCGTTGGGCATTCGCATCCGCATCATAAATTTTCCCGGAGTGACTGGGCGAAAAAACACACCCAACCACTTCAAGCGATGATCGCGATCGGTTTCGTCCATTGCCTCCCAACCTAAAGAGGCAAATTTTTCAATCTCAGCCTTGACGGCGAGTCCATCTTTTTCTGCCTTAAATTTCTCGAACTTATTGAGGCTGGCTGTAGTAGTTGCTGCGTTTGTCATGAGTAGATTCTCATTGCAATTTGCTGCTTCCAGAAAATTCTTCTGGATTTTTGACTAATCATCGATCAACCTTTCGCCTCATATCTTCCCGGTGATTTAAATTTAGGAGGTATAAGGAAAAAGTTATATTCACCCTGCCCCCTAAGATGAGGGAAGTTTGGTCAATCTTTAAGTTTGAATATTGATTTTGTGTGATTTTGTGATGACTCACATTTGCTTAAGTTAAACTTAAAGTTGTAAACACATAAATTTCGTATACGTTGTTACGGAATGTAAGCAAAATTGCGTAAAATGCATCGTAAAAATGCGTTTTTTGCATAAAAATGAGTCAAAAGTTATAGTTAACGCTTTTGATTGCAGGTGATCGCAGATATTCTGAAGGTGAGTATTACTTGTAATCGCCTAAAGTTTGAGTGAAATTGGCAAAACATAAAGTAAACTTCCAAAAATCCACCTTGGGATCGCAGGGAATTGAGCAAACTGTGAATACTTTCCATCAGCTTTTACTGCAAGCACAAACAGCACATGATGCGGGTGACTGGCAGTTGCTAATTCAATGCCTGCAAAAGTTAATTCTAGAAAAGAATTTAAAAAATCCAGAAGAAGTAGAGAATCGGGAAAAACTACTAAAGTTAGCATTATGTGTGCTTACAGTTGGAGATTTTCAGCAACGCTGGGAGATTGCTAAGGTATTTGTAAATTTAGGAATAATCGCTATTCCTTCATTGATTGAGATCCTGATTGATGAGGAGGCAGAAGAAGAATTACGTTGGTATGCAGCACGTGTATTGGGAGAGTATCGGCATCCAGAAGCAATAGCTGCTTTGATCGGCTTGCTGAGAACAGAAGAAGATGAAGAATTAAAGACTATAGCTACAGCAGCATTGGGTCAAAGCGGTACACTTGCTATTAAGGCTCTAACAGAACTGCTTGCAGAAGAAAATACACGTTTGTTGGCAGTGCGATCGCTTTCCTTGATTCGACACAAAGAAACGATCACACCACTATTGAGCGTAGTAGAAGATTCACAAGTCGCTGTCCGTGTGGTTGCAATAGAAGCTCTTAGTAGCTTTCACGATCCTTGTATACCACCGATACTTTTACGTGCTCTGGATGATGTCGCTGCCTCTGTCAGGCGAGAAGCAGTGCTGGGTTTAGGATTTCGCCCCGATCTGTGTGCCTCTTTAGATTTAGCGAACAAACTCAAATCCAAGCTCTATGATTTGAATCTTGAGGTTTGTAGTGCAGCAGCAGTTGCCTTATCTCGAATTGGTGGCAACGATGCTGCTAAATACTTATTTGAAGTGCTGGTATCTCCTCATACACCAGAGAAATTACAATTGGAAATTATCCGCGCTCTGGGCTGGATGGAAAGTGCCAAGGCTCTCAACTATCTTCAAACCGCATTTAATCAACTCAAAGCAGTGACACTGTGGCAGGAAATCGTTACGGTTGTGGGGCGAGTTACCAATCCGCAGTTAACTCCAATCGCAGCACAAATACTATTAAATATCTTGCAACAGAGGCACCCGGCAGTTGAGATTGCCACGGTTAAAAAAGCGATCGCACTATCTTTGGGACAATTAGGCAAACAAGAAGCTGTTGAACCTCTAATTCAGTTTGTGGCAGATGCAGATGCGCTGGTAAGACTGCACGCGATCGCCGCATTAAAAAATCTTGCTCCAGAAACAGGAAGACAAAAATTACAGCAGCTAGTCAATAGTGCTGCTTTAACACCAGATTTGCAACAAGCTGTCTTTACTGCTTTAGCTGAGTGGTGAAGAAGGGAACAGAGGATAGGTATATATTTTTAGATTTCGCGTTTGGATCGACACGGGGACACGGAGAATCAAGAGGACACAGGGAATATTTTTGATAATTTCTCCGCGTCACCGCGTCTTCCTACCCCATTTCCACCGTCACCCCATCTCACGCTCTTTGCGTCTTCTTTCCTTCTTGCTACTACAAAATGTTATGAGATGATAAGATTTCAATATTCATTTTTATTCTTTTTTAAGAACTTATCGAACATTGTTCAGGATACAACAGGCTAAAATTCCCGTTCACACACGAGGATTGGTCTTTCATCAAAAAATAACTTAAAATTCATGCCCTGCAAGAAAAAGGTAGATGTAACAAACTCTACTAAAATGCTACAGGAAATACGTTAAGTTAGTTCCAGCCATAAATGTAATTCAGGCTACACAAAAATGCGACTAGAACAGTTGCAAGCCTTTCTGGCGATCGCGGAAACCGGTAGCTTTCAAGGGGCAGCAAGAAAATGTGGTGTTACCCAATCGACTATCAGTCGCCAAATCCAGGCACTGGAAGGAGATTTGGGATTGGAGTTATTTCACAGAACAAGCCAGGCGAAACTGACGCTAGCTGGTGAACGGTTGCTTCCCCGCGCCCGCAAAATTTGCCAAGAGTGGCAGACAGCTACGCAGGAAATAACAGACTTAGTAGCAGGAAAGCAGCCTGAATTGTGTATAGCTGTGATTCACTCTCTCTGTGCTTACTATTTACCACCAGTACTGCAAAAATTTTGTCATGATTATCCACAGATACAGTTGCGAGTTACATCCTTGGGCAGCGATCGCGCCCTAAAAGTCCTTAAAGATGGGCTGGTGGATATGGCAATTGTCATGAATAATCGCTTTTTAACTGTCGGTAAAGAAATCGTGGTGGAAACCCTATATGATGAACCAATAGAAGTTTTAACAGCAGTCAATCACCCGCTAGCGCAATATGAACGCGTTCCTTGGCAGGAGCTGATTCGCTATCCGCAAGTGGTTTTTAAGGATGGTTATGGGATGCAACGGCTAGTACAAGATAGATTTGAACGACTGCAAGCCACACTGCAAGCAGTTTTGGAGGTAAACACTCTAGATGCTTTTCGAGGAGTAGTACGTCAGGGAGAACTGGTGGCTTTACTACCTCATTCAGCATTAGTGGAAGCACGTAAAGATCCTACACTTGCGGTTCGCCCTCTTGCTAGCAATGGTGGAGTACCTGACAACTCTGCTTTGACTCGCCGAGTTGTGATGGTGACGACTCAAGATCGGCTGCAAATTCCTCCGATTCAGCATTTTTGGCAGTTAGTGCGAGAAAATATACCACCACAAGTTTCTTTAGAGCGATCGGCTTGTTAAGTAATTAGTCATTAGTCATTAGTCATTAGTCATCGGTAAATACAAATGACTAATGATAAAGGACAAATAAACCTATGAGTGATATATTTCGGGAATTACTGAAAAAAGTAGGCAGTGGTAACCATACGGGAGAAAATTTGACTCGTGCGGAAGCTGCTACAGCAACTAGCATGATGCTGCTGGGTGAGCCGACACCAGCTCAAATAGGAGCGTTTTTGATTGCCCATCGCATCAAACGTCCAACCGGTGAAGAGTTAGCAGGAATGCTGGATGCTTATGATCAAATCGGCCCTAAACTGCAACCAATCGCCTCGCCGCAACCGATAATAGTCTTGGGGATACCTTATGATGGCAGAACCCGTACTGCACCAATTAGCCCGATCATAGCTTTGTTATTAGCCGCAGCGGGGCAACCTGTGGTGATGCATGGAGGCGATCGCCTACCAACAAAATATGGCATACCCTTAGTGGAAGTTTGGCAGGGTATAGGAGTTGATTGGACTAAGCTACCATTAGAAACTACTCAGCAAGTATTTGAGCAAACTGGAGTTGGTTTTGTTTACACTCCTCGACATTTTCCTCTCACCAAAAGAATTTGGGAGTACCGCGATCAACTGGGTAAGCGCCCACCCTTTGCCACAATGGAGCTAATTTGGTGTCCCTATGCTGGTGATGCTCACATTGTTGGGGGGTTTGTTCATCCTCCCACTGAAGCAATGTTTCAAGCAGCCTTCGCCCAGCGAGGAGTCACAAAATTTACAACTGTCAAAGGATTAGAAGGTAGCTGTGACTTGCCACGCGATCGCACCGCTATTATTGGCTTATCTGTGCTTGATCATACCCAGACAATAGCCCCAATCGAAAGGTTACATCTGGTTGCTCGCGAATACGGCTTTAGCAGCAAAAATGTACCCTTGCTTGGCATAGAAGAACTGATGGCACAAATGCAAGAGGTATTACAAGGTATACCTTCAGAATTAATGCAAACAGCCTTATGGAACGGAGGATTTTACCTGTGGCGCTCCGGTATTTGCGATAGTTTGCGATCGGGTATAGCCAAAGCAGAAGAATTATTAGTTAAGGGTGCAGTAGCTGCAAAGCTCCAACAAATTACTCAAGTCGTTCACAATCTTTCTCCAGTTCATAATTCAAAATTATTGACTGTTGAAAATTAAGTAGGTGGAAGTAAAAGGTAAAAGTAAAATGCTTATCACCATAAACTAATAAGATAAGCTTTTTCCTACCTGCGCTCTTGCGCGCAGCGACTTCTGCCGTCTGCCTACCTACTACCCTGCGGGAACCCTCCTTGAGGGAACGGGAACAGCTTTGCTGAACGGAAGCCACTCCGCGTCTACGTGTCTACTGCTTCCTGCCTTCTACTTAATAGCTACTCAGCAACAACTAAAGTTAAACCTTCACGAGCAATTAAACTTGCCGCAAAAGCAGATTTAATTTCCGTTTGGATGCGATCAAGAAAATCATCATGATCATCTGGGTGATGATGAGATATGACTAGTTGTTTAACACCAGATACATGAGCCAAATCTACAGCAGTTTGCCAATGAGAATCACGATCCGTTCTGTAAAATTTTTGGGGAGTAGTGGGATTGGCAATCAGTAAATCAACTTCTTTAGTAAGCTGATGAATGTATTTTTGCTCCACTTCATTAGTATTGTCATGTAAATCCGTTATGTAGGCAACGCTATAATTTTGCCAGTCAACTCTATATCCAATAGACTTTTGAGTTTGATTAATTAATGCTGTTGTTACTGTGATATCATCTATCTTTATAACTTTACCTGGCGTCAAATTATGGAATTGCAATTCAGACTGCATTTCCTGCAAAGGGTAAGGAAAATGTGGCAGTAGCATTTGATCGCACAAACATTGCTTAATCGAGGCTCCATTTGAGGCAGCAATCCCGTAAATATGAAAGCTATTTTCTGGGATAAATGCCGGGCCGAAAAATGGAAATCCTTGAATACGATTGGATTGGGAGTTGGTAAAAAATAAATGTGCTTGTAAAGGTTGTTTTAGTTCTAGCCAACTTTTACCTAGAATGCGTAAACCAGTACCTCCATCAAAAACCAAACGCTTATTAGCCACCTGCATCTCAACACAGGCAGTATTACCACCGTAAAGGTTGGTTTTGTTGCTTGGAGAAGCGATTAAACCCCTTACACCCCAAAATTGCACTATAAATTTTTTAACTTGGTTGGAAATAGATCGAGTTTGTTTTTCACTTAAGTGTTTATCTGGAGGCGAAAGCTTAAAATTTGACATTATTTTTCTGGTTGCTACGTCTTTTTGAGCAGCTCATCATAACGCCGAATCTCTAAAATCTGATTCTGCTCGTCTACGATGACAACAGTCGGAGAGTAATTTTTTAACTCTTCCAAACTTAACTGCCCGTAAGTCATTATAATCAGGCGATCGCCAGTAATGCCTAGACGTGCAGCAGCTCCATTTAATTCAATCGCTCCGGAGTAGGCTAGAGCTGGGATTGCATAAGTAATGAAACGCTGTCCATTGGTAATATTTACTACTTGTACTTGTTCGTAGGGTAATATGCCAACTTTATCCATCAGCATTTGATCTATACTGATGCTACCCACGTAGTTGATATTAGCTCCGGTAAGAGTGCAGTTATGAATTTTTGCCAAAAGAAGCGTGCGCTGCATTATTGAGATTCCTGTGGAATAGAGGATATTAAAAAAACATATAAGTTTGTAAATGCCCGTCAAAAGAGGGCTTCCCAGAAAATATCATTAAGGATGAACTCAACAATATTTGCTGAAAACATCTAGTATCCATCTGGGAAAAAATAAAGGCATAGCACCCTGAACTCAAACTTGAGTTCATTTTATAGATTTGTTTCAGCTTAACTTAAGGTAACCAATCCTTGCAGGCGTCTGCATTCTTGATCATGTAACCCTCATATTATTTGAGCTACTGGTGGGAAGAATAAATCATCTGGTTTCAGACAAACTTGGCTGGTTCTTAGCTAAGTAGCCGTGATGAACTGCGTACAGAAGAGGATAGGGAGAGGAAGAGATTAGGGAGATAGGGAAGATGGAGAAGAATTTACTCTTACACTTCCTCAACTTCCTCACCTCCCTCAACTCCTTCTCCTAATTTCCTTCTGCCTACCTACGCTCTTGCGCGCAGCGACTTGGTGCAAGTAGCCGTACCTACCCTACCCTGCGGGAACCCCTTTCGGGGAACGGGAACAGCTTCGCTGAACGGAAGCCGCTAGCTAACGCAACGCCTGACGGCGAACGCGTCTACCGCGTCTACTGCTCTCTGCCCTCTGCCTTTTATCTATAAGCTTTGATACATTTTTCAACTAAAGGCATCACCCGATCCACATCTTGCCAGCCAAGGATTTCCGTTACTTTTTTCTCAAGATTTTTATATGTACGGAAAAACTCAGCAATCTCTTCCAATCGGTGAGGAGCTACATCTTTGAGAGATTTGACATGGGCGTAACGAGGATCTTTGTCAGGAACACAAAGAATTTTCTCATCGCGATCGCCACCATCTATCATCTCTAACATCCCAATTGGCCGTGCAGCAATTATACAGCCTGGAAAAGTAGGTTCGTCCATTAATACCATACCATCCAATGGATCGCCGTCATCAGCCAAAGTGTTGGGAACAAATCCATAGTCATATGGATATTGTACTGATGAATAAAGCACTCGATCTAGAGCAAAAGCTTGTAGCTCTTTATCAAATTCGTATTTATTTTTGCTCCCGCCTGAAATTTCAATCAGAACGTTAATCAAACCCGGTTTAGGTTGGGCAGGAATACGCGATAAGTCCACAACAACACTCCTGAGTTAACAGCGAAACATCACGAGAGCCACAATCTTTGGCTCCCCGTGTAGAATTTTAGGGCCAATAGGTACACATCCCCAAAAAAATCCGTCTGGGTTGAGAAAGAGTATCTAAACAAATAGAAAATGGTGAGAAGAACAGGCTCCTCACCATTTTCATTTTTGCTTTGACGGTTTTTTCTTTAGTTAGTAATTACAAAGCCTTAGGCTTTATATAGATGCTATTGGTTCAGGCAACTGAGAAACTTGTTAGAGTTTTTCCTGTTTGGTACTGAAGGAGGGTTATCTATCCATCGGATCGCTGAGTTTAGAACAACACAAAACAGATTCAAAAATTTTTCCCTAAAGCATATCCACTCTCATCAACTTCTGAAACTTACAATCTTTTTTCTTACTTCAGAGTTATGTCTAGTGGTAGAATTGCATTGCCAATTCATAATCTATTCTTTACTTCTTTTTAATGTTATGGACAAGGGGTGCTTGGTTATTCGGAACATTGTTTGAAGAGAAATTTGCAATCACAAACAAGGGTATGGTTAAGGTTAATAAGGCGATCGCTGTTCCTGCAATGTCTGCCAAACGATGTGGATAAGGGTCTGTTGAATTGGCAGACTGACTGTTTGAGTCCATAAAAAATCAATTTGATTACATTCTGTTGTAGTTGGCTCTATAGTCAAGAGCTTATCTACCATTTTAGCTATTTTTTAACAGTAAATTTTCTAATAGTCAAGGATGAGAACCACTTTGACAACTGTCCCTACTATTTTTGATTACTGCAACTTTTGATACTAATTTATTTCAAATCTCATGTTTATACTTTTTAGCCTCTGCTATAAAAGCAGTCTAGGAAAGCTTTTTATCTATAAATCTATACCGAGAAAATACAGATATAAGTACCGTATCTAATGATAAAATCAGTGATTATACTCAATAATAATTGGTAATTAGAAGAGTAAAAAACATATGAATATGTGTTATTTTTTAATTTGTCATCTATAGCAAGGTAGATAAAAACTAATTTTTTAAATATGGCAGTTGCCGGATAGATTAGGACAATGCCTAATCATCAAATAAGGACATTAAGTGGCTTTCAAGCCTGTTCCCCGCTCCCTGCTTACTAGCTAGCTCAAACTAAAAAAACCGCCGCTAGTAGAGTAGGGCGGTCTGGTTAAGCAATCGGAGGGTATTTAAAGCTTACTCTGCTAATTTTGAAATTGTTGTAGCGGAGTTTGCACTTGTTAATAGCTTGCCCTGTTTTTATCTGATTAACACATGAGAGTTGGGTGCAGATGATAAATTTTTTGAATTTTCATATTTCTTACTCAAGATAGGCTGGAGGCAATTAACGTCTGCCATAGGCGCTCATGGGTTCCTTAATAAATCTAATGTAAAGATGTTTGAATGTAGATTTAATCACGCGAGGCATACCAAAATCGATAGGAACTAACTTGTCTGGTAACCGCCAATCATTTATCTGGAGCAAGTCAGGATGTAAATGAGGATAATAAATAGCATCTAATTCTGGACAAACTCCCAAACGCATAGATGCGGCAATAGTAGGCACTTGGGCAGGTGGAACATTAAGTATTTCTACTATTGCTCTGTCTAGAGCAAATACATCTGCTGATGCTCCTAAAATTCCCAATGAACGTGGCTCACCACCGCTTGGGCCATTACCTTCATGACCGATGATACCATCTAGTATGGTTAAGTTAGGATTAACTGCCCTTGCGGTTTCTACCAACATTTCCCCAAATCTGTTGATATCTTTTCCGGCTTCCATATGCCACCAGGCTTTCATTTTGCCAGGAACACAACCAAAAAGGTTTTTAACTCCTAAAGTTAGCGTCAGTTGGACGTGAGATTTGACTTTAGGTAAATTAATCACTACATCTGCCTCGATCGCCTCTTTAGACAACAGCAGATGATTAAAGTTTGCGCTGATGGTTTGGTAACGCTTTCCTTGGAAATCAATGATTGGAAGGTTGAGTTCTTCTATAATTGGCAGATAGCCATTTGCTAGTGCTACTCCCCTAGCGCTACCAAAAGCCGGACTATCGCCCAAAAATGGCTGCCCTCCAGCCTCTATTACCATCTGTGCCACTACATAAACTAATTCTGGACGGGTGGTACACTCTTGATCAGGACGCGCTCCTGTAAGCAAATTGGGTTTAAGTAAAACGCGATCACCACTTTTAACAAACGCTCCTATTCCCCCAAAAGGTTCTAGTAGCGTTTGGATTGACTCCCTTAAAATATCTAGTTCGTAGGAATTAGCCCGAATTAAGCTGACAGAGGGTGTTTGAGATTGCATTGACACTGTTTCACATCTAGGGTTTTTATCACTTTAACTGTTAGTGAGTTATTAGGGGAGGCAGCGCGTTGCGGAGCCAGTGCGGTGAAGCAGCCCCCGTCTTGGCGGTTTCCGGCGTTCGCGTAGCGTCTCCGAAGGAGTTTGGGGGACTGCTGTACGCCGGAGGCGTTCCCACAGGGTACCCGAAGGGTGGACGGGTTCCCCGGCATAAAGGAGCCAGTGCGTTGCGCGGGTTCCCCGCGTTGTAGCACCTGGCGTCAACTGGCGTCGGGTTCCCCCGGTTGTAGCGACTGCCGTGCGGGTTTTGCTGATAATCTTCCCGTTCAAACAGATAATTTATCTTTTAAACCCGCCCGTACAGTAGTTAGTGGTGAATTTCTAACTACTATTTACGTTCCGCTTCTCAACTTAGCTCAAAGGTACGATCGCACTCATCTGCTGGAGATTTAGCACTTGAGCTAATTCTGTTTCACTCATCAATCCTTTTTCCAGTACTATTTGCCGCAAGGATTTGCCTGTTTCCAAAGATTCTTTTGCTACTGCTGCTGCATTTAAATAGCCGATGTGAGGATTTAACGCCGTTACTAAAGCTAAACTTCCTTCTGCATAAGCCAAACAACGTTCTTTGTTGGCGGTAATTCCTTGTATACAACGTTCGGTAAGTGCAGCAATGGTATTGCCGAGAATTTCGATACTGTGAATCAAGTTATAGGCAATCAAGGGCATCATCACATTTAGTTCTAATTGTCCTGCTTGTGCCGCTAATGCGATCGCACTGTCGTAACCCATCACTTGAAAACAAACCATTGATGTCATTTCTGCCATGACTGGATTATACTTCCCTGGCATAATTGAGGAACCTGGTTGTACTGGTGGTAGTTGAATTTCTTTTAAACCAGTTTTTGGCCCGGAATCCATTAATCGCAAATCGTGGGAGATTTTCACTAAATCTTGGGCTAAGTTACGCAAAGCTCCAGAAACATTTACAAATGGTGCCATACTTTGCATGGCTGCCATCAAGTGAGGTGCAGGTTCTAACGGACAATCAATCAACTCTGAAAGTACTCTTACCACACGCGCGCGATACTGAGAATGGGTGTTCATTCCCGTACCTGCTGCACTTCCTCCCAAACCTAGCACCATCAAATCTCCACTGGCAGTATAAATTCGATTTTGATGTTCGCTAAGGATGTATGCCCAAGCCCGAAAATTCTCGCCCAAACGTACTGGCACAGCGTCTTGCATATGAGTTCTGCCAGAACGAACAATTTCTTGAAATTCTTCTGCTTTCGCGAAAAGGGCTGCTATTGCCTTTTCTAAGGCAGGATGTAATGTTCTAGATAAAGCCAGTAAGCCACCAATGCGAATTGCCGTTGGAATCACATCGTTGGTAGACTGACCGTAGTTAACGTGGTCATTAGGACTAACGCGCTTGTAGTTTCCTTTTTCATCGCCGAGAATTTCTAATGCCCGATTTGCTAAGACTTCGTTGACATTCATGTGGTGGGAAGTACCAGCACCAGCTTGATAAACATCAACCACAAACTGATCGCGAAATTTTCCGGCTAAAACTTCATCTGCTGCTTCGACTATGGCTTGGCTTGTCTGTTGGGAAATACAACCTAGTTCACCATTGACAATAGCTGTAGCTTTTTTGATTAAAACACAAGCATCTACGTAGGTAGACAAAGGTTTAAGGTCGCTAATTGGAAAGTTTTCTGTAGCTCGCAGTGTTTGGATGCCGTAATAAACACTACTATGAATTTGGCGATCGCCCATTGAGTCGCGTTCTATTCTGTATTGATAATCTTTTTGTTGAGTCATAAGGATTTAAATTGAGTTATTGTTGGTTGTTAATCTTTACTAATAACCACTTTAAAGGCGTGTTTAACCGCAATCTTTATAAAATCACGGTAGTACATAATGTAAAACCATCCCTTAGAAACCAAGCCCTAGTTAGTTTATACGCAGCTGGATAGTATAAAAAACATATTTAGATTAGTTTATTTGCTGTATCGCTTTACAAATATCTAGTTTTTGAATTACTTATGACTATACCTAATTGGATTACTTTCTCCCGGCTTTTAGGGTTACCATTCTTGCTTTACGGTTTACATAACCCTACTCCAACAAGTAGGTGGGTGTGTTTAGCAATTTTTCTCGTTGCCGCTGGTACTGACTGGTTAGATGGCTACTTAGCGCGGAAACTGAACCAAGTTAGTGACTTGGGAAAATTTCTCGATCCCTTGGTAGATAAATTACTAGTACTCGCGCCACTTCTAGCTCTAATTGAACTAGGACAGATACCTGCTTGGGGAGTATTTTTGATCCTGGGGCGGGAACTCGCGATCGCTGGTTGGCGTGTCAGTCAAACTCAAATTAGTGGAGCGAATATTTGGGGCAAACTCAAAACAGTTAGTCAAATAATAGCGATCGCGCTTTTAATCGCACCTTTACCACAGGAATGGCAATTGCCTTCTGTTGTTGCCTTCTGGATTTCTGTTGTACTTACACTAGTATCTGGGGCAATTTATCTGTTGCCGCAAACAAATAGTGGCAGTGTCTCAGATCATAAATTAGACGTTAAACAAGAAAAAAATTAATCTATAGGAATCATATTTGATTTTTGAAAAACACGTAGGGTGTGTTGTCGCGAAGCACAACGCACTGTTTTCAACGGTTGGGTGCGTTAGACTTAATTTTTCAGTAATCAAACCGGATTACTATATGAGAGCTTAATAGCTCCCCGACTTTTTTAAAAAGTTAGGGATCTGAACATTTGACTTAGTCACCAGGGTAAATCCCGATCAAACCTTCTTTGCGCTTTTCCCAAGCTAGGGTTGTATAAACAATTTGATCTAGGTCATTATATTTAGGTTGCCAACCCAAAACTTTGCGGATTTGCTCGGCACAAGCCATTACGCAAGCTGGATCGCCAGGGCGGCGATCGCTTTCAACCACTGGAAAATCCACCCCGGAAATTGCTTTCACCCGTTCAATAACTTGCCGTACACTGTAGCCTTGCCCATAACCGCAGTTGAGAATTTGACTTTCCCCATCTTGCTCTAGATAGCCTAATGCATCTAAGTGTGCAGCTGCTAAATCTTCGACATGGATATAGTCTCGGATTCCTGTTCCATCTGGTGTAGGAAAATCAGTACCAAAAATCCGCATTTCTGGCTTGCGCTTGAGTGCCGCATCACAAGCTGCTCTAATTAAATGAGTTGCATTTGGTGACATTTGCCCCAATCTTCCTCCCGGCTCTGCTCCTGCGACATTGAAGTAACGAAGAATGACATAACGTAGAGAAGATGCTTTTGCATAGTCCTGAATCAGCCATTCGCTCATTAGCTTTGAGCGCCCGTAGGGATTAATCGGCAAAGTTGGGGTAGACTCAGTCACAGGATTTTCTTGGGCTTCTCCATAAACTGCTGCCGTGCTAGAAAAAATAAATTGGTTGATGCCCATTACACTACAGCAACGAAGCAAGTTCAGAGTATTGCGGGTGTTGTTAGCGTAGTAGTCAAGGGGACGAGCAACAGATTCTGGCACAATCAAACTGGCAGCAAAGTGTAGTACTGCACTAAATTCATGTTGGGCTAGTATCTGGTAGAGTTTGTCTACATCTGCTAAATCGCCGATCATCAACTCACCATGTAGTACTGACTTTGGTGAACCAGTTGAACAATTGTCAAACACCACCACGTCGTAACCTGCCTCGCCAAGCTGACGGACAACATGGGAGCCAATGTAACCTGCTCCACCAGTGACTAACACCTTTTTTTTCATCTATCTTTGCCCAACAAAATTATTCGGATGGTTTGATCGGCGATCGCTACATCTTCAGCAATTTAAATTAGAAATACAAAGCTAATTTTTCGTGAGCATCCTTATACAGATACATCATCAGAATACATCAGTTAAACCCAACCGATGATACCTGGTTTCTAACATGATCACCACCCGACAAGTTGCCACCTAGATAAGTAAAAAAGGTATGAGCTTGAACTGATAATTGGTGCTTTTCATACCAAGCATAAGCATTATCTGCAACTATCTGCCCTTCTGATAAGTTCATCCTGTGATGATATCTATCTGCCAACCAGTAATGTTTGCTTGCTTCTAGACCATCTCCATTTTTACCTTCATACCATACACCTACAGGTAGTAATCTGTGAGCGCAATAAGCAGCAAAAATTGTTGATTTTGTCAGGAATTCAGTATGGTAATTAAAAAAACCTGCCACTGAGTTTGCTAATAAGTTGCTGATATCATCAGCTGATCTAATTCCCAATCTGACAACAGGAATACCATTGATTGGCTGAATCTCAAAATCCAAAGCAGGGCCAATATCTAATATTTCCTCAATTCCCAACTCGCGACAAGTTCGCTGTAAAGCTAATTGTGAGTGCTGATAAACACGAGAACGTGGCCCGCCACCACCAAATACTACCAAGCGCCGAGGACGTTCTGATAGAGAGGCGAGATTTTTTGGCTCACCGACATTAGAAAAAACTGGTAAAGTCGGAATCTGAGAGTGTTTTTCTTGACTCAATTTACCTATTATCTCAGCATATAGTTGCTTACTGGTAAGACAGCGATCGCTCAAACGTACCAGACGAGCAGCTAAATTTCTTTGTAGTGGTGATGTCCAAAACTGACTTGTCCAAATCGGGCCAAAAGCATAGATTTCATGAAACATCGTCACCAAATTTTGGGATTTCGTAGCTTTGCGCCAATGCTCTAAGGCTTCTATTAACCAAACCGGACAACCACGCTTGGCATAACCATAACCCACGTAATGTAGAAGTACTACCTTTGTTGAGTGTTCGTGACTGGATAGTAACTTTAATAAAGCTTGACTAGATTGTTCCGTAACTTGCTGAATTGGAAACCCCTCTACAATAGCTTGCCCAGACCAATTTGGATCGCCAATCAAGAAGGTAGTATTGACGCCAAAATCCTGACGCATTTGTTTAGCTAAATTTAGTGCATAATCTCCGACTCCATCAACAGCCGGAGGTAAGCGAGGGACAATTGCAGTCATCCAATCTAACTTATTCATGCTTGTCTATCTTTCCTCAAATACTGAGATTATTTGGTATCGATTATTAATTATTCTTCACTAGAGGTCTTCATCTCAATCTCGTAAATTGAGTTATCCTAGCTTACTGAAGAGTATTGTTTCACCTATTTCCTAAAAAATCATGTATACAACACTACAAGAAATCTATGCCCAATCTTCTGAATCAGTTCGAGCTACAGGACTAACTCAGGAGTTGGCAAGTGAACTTTATGGCAAATATGTACAGTTTATTAATCAGTCAGTATCTCAACGTGGAAGGTTACTAGATGTCGGATGTGGTTCAGGATGGTCTTCTTATCTTCTCAGCCAGGAAGGTTATCAAGTTGTTGGCATTGACCTAAATGCTGAAGCCTTTGAATGTCCCAATGTACCCAACTTGACTTTAATACCAGGCAGCGCTATGAATTTGCCTTTTGAGGATGCTTCGTTTGATGTGGTAGCTTCTCATCAAGCAATTGAGCATATTCCTGAGCCACAAAAAGCAATCATGGAGATGATTAGAGTTCTTAAACCAGGCGGTATCCTGTGCATTGTCGGGCCAAATCTTCTCAGTATTGGTCATTTAATTAAGGCAATTAGTATATATGCTTGGCAAAATCGCCCCATTAAAAACATCTTCTTGCGATCGCCTCATATGCCTAAGCATCCTTGGGGCAATACTTTAGCAGAAACTTTAATATCCTTTCCCGTAATGCTTAATCTCATTGCTAGAAAGCTTATTGATAGCAAAGCTACTTTCACGATGCGGGAACCAGACATCAACCCACCCTTTCATGCTGATAATGATGCTTGCTATGTGTGTAACCCTATCGATTTTGTGAAATTTTTACCTACTCAAAATTGTGTAGTGATCCAAAATGGATTTTATGGAAGGCTCCAGTGGACAACACTAATTGCTTCAGGAACTTTTATAGCTGCTCGTAAACTCATATTGGATCGTAGTAATGATATTAAAGTTATGAGCAACTAATAACCCAAGTTGCTAATTAAAAAATGTATGCTCTAAGTTAGAAATAAAGATAAAAGCCCATGTGGAGAGAAGCTTCGCAGGGGCCTTTACTCTATTTCCCGGTCTTTTCTTACTTAACTAGTAAATTGGGTTAATAATCTCAGCAACTAAATTTGTTACCCTGAGAATTTGTTGCTCTTCCTCAAAATCTGCTAACCTTTCTGGAATTACCTTTTTCTTAGTTTTGATTTCTTTATCTGTAATCTTTTGCATTAGGTTAGCTAAAGCATCAATATAACTATCCTCCCACGGTTTAGCTCCTGGTAGCCTCCACACCCAATCCCCACCAATGTCATATGCCATAGGAATTTGACTCGTCACCACTGGTAATTTTGCTGCTACATACTCACTCAGCTTTGTTGTATAGCGAAAACTACCAACTGCATCCACACTCTGAGGTAAACTGGCTACATCCATAGCCGCCATGTAGTCAAGCACTTGCTCATAAGGTACATTACCTGGCAGAAAAATTCGGTTTCCTAAATCTTTACCTGCCAACTCCTTTAAATAAGCAAGTCCACTCCCATCCCCAACCACTAAAATAGCAATGTTCTTGGAGTTAATTTTCTGGAAAGCTTTTACTAATTCATAACCATAGCAGTACTGAAATTGCCGATTCCAAGCTATTGATCCCAGTAGCCCAAATACAAGAGCATCATGGGGAATTCCTAGTTGCTGACGAATATGAACTCGACTATTAGCCAGTTGCTCAGTAGTGCGAGAAAAATATGCCCAACCCGCAGCAGTTACTCCTTTCGGCGCTCCATAAGTTAGCGCACGACCAACTAAATAAGGTGTCCAACCGATAAATCCAGCGCAAAAGTAGCAGAGAATTTGCTCGTAAACACTGACAATTGGTGCAAGGAGCGGATAATTTAAATTAATGAAAGGTGCGATCGCATCCCCACTGCTGAAAATATAGGGAATACCAAAAAACCATTGCAGAAGTAAACACGCTACACCCCCTAAGACTCCAGTACCTTCCATAACTACTAGTCTGGGTTTTGTCTGCAAAGCTTGTCGAATAATGCTAATGAAGCTTTTAAATTTATCAGTTCGATCAAAGGGAACAACTTGAAACTTAAAGTTTTGTAAAAGTTTTAAGATTCGAGCTTCCTCATTCGATCTTGTACCTTTGGTGGCAAAGACCAAAATTTCTGCATCTTTCATTTGGCAGTTCTTAAGCGAGGAGATTTATATTTAGTGATATACTATACCCTATTCTATTAATAACAAGTGATATACTATACATCGTCCAAATGGCGATTATAGTTTGAATTAAAGTTGATTCAGGTATTTCCGTAACTAACGGCAATACTAACGAAATACTTAATGTTATTTAAAATACATATTATAATGTTATTCAAGATACATATATGGTAATTGATGAAAAAAGAGGGTGGTTATATTGCAGCTGTTTGAGACTTACTCAACAGTTTCTCTCAACTTTAAGAACTGGTTAATAGAGGTTCAAAGCGATTACATATACTTTATGCTTGGCTATCACTTACTAGACAAAATTTACAATTTTTCACCAAACTTTTAGATGATTACAATGAAAGCAATTTGGTAATGTTTTTTTACTGAAGGAAAGTTTTCTTAATAAAGAGAAGCTTACTTGTTCATCACCTATTACTAGGTTAGACAAATTCGTTAAAAACATAATATTTCAAAAGGCAATGTTATTAAAAATGATTCATAAATAAAAATTACCTATTATATTATCGAAATTAAATATCGTGTAATAGTCTATGAACAATTTAATGAGTGTAATTTAGACATCTTTTCAACTATGTCAAAATTACAAAGTTTTTCATCTAAATTGGCAATTACTATGCAGAATCAATAATATGGCTCAACTACGCCTCGCGATTATCTGCGATTATCCGGAAGAAAACTGGCACAGTATGGATTTGTGTGCTCAGATGCTATTCAAGCAGCTGCAAGCCGAACACGCTACATCTATTCAAGCTATACAAGTTTGCCCAGCATTTAATTGGCGTTGTAAAAAAATTCCTTGGCTCGGCAAAAAACACTTTGCTTACAATGCAGACCGCTTACTCAATCGATTTTGGGACTATCCCCAGCATCTCAAGAACAGAGTTAAAGATTTTGATTTTTATCACATTGCTGACCACTCTTATGGTCAGTTAGCCCATGTCTTACCGTCAGAACGTACAGGAGTATACTGTCATGATATTGATACCTTTCGCTCTCTTGTAGAGCCAGAACAAGAACCTCGACCTGGCTGGTATCAAGCTATGTCTCGCAGAATATTACTTGGCTTGCAGTCATGCGCAGTTGTCTTTTATTCCACCGCAGAGGTGAGAAAGCAAATTGAGCGTTACCAACTAGTGGAAGCATCACGTCTAGTTCATGCTCCTTTAGGTATCGCTTCAGAATTTAGTATGACTCCTGGAAACGCTGGTATTACCGACCAAAACATACTAGAACAAATAGGTGCTGCACCTTTCCTGCTCCATGTTGGTAGTTGTATTCCCCGTAAGCGCATTGACATTCTGCTAGAAGTTTTTGCCCAAGTACGAGCTATCCATCCAGAGTTACGACTTGTCAAAGTTAGTGGTGAATGGACACAAAGCCAGCAACAGCACATTGCTCAGTTGAATCTCGGTGAGTCGATTATTCATCTACAAGGTTTGCAGCGTTCAACTATAGCTACTCTTTACCAAAAAGCAGTTGTAGTTTTACTAACAAGTGAAGCAGAAGGCTTTGGATTACCTTTGATTGAAGCCCTAGCTTGTGGAGCAAGCGTAGTTGCCAGTGATATTCCTGTTTTACGTGAAGTGGGTGGAAAAGCCGCAGTTTATTGCCCAATTGGTGATATGTCAGCTTGGGTAAAGACTATAGAGCAACTATTGGTAAATCCAACAAATGCTCCAGCTTTGAATTTGCGTGTGAGTCAGGCGCAGAAATATTCTTGGTCTACTTACACCCAAATAATTGCTCAATCTTATTTACAATTAGCTGATTGATGAAACTATATGAAAATTGTCTTTGTGAATCCAGTGGGAGCAATTGGTGGTGCTGAGAGATCTTTGCTGACTATCTTTGCTGCACTCTTAAACTCACAACCCGATATTCAACTGCACTTAATTGTGGGTACAGAGGGGCCTATGATAGAAGCGGCTCAAAAATTGGGAGTACAGGTGCAATTGCTGGCACTACCAGCAGCAGTGAACCAACTTGGTGATAGCATTTTCAAAGGTAAGAATAAAGTTGTAGTCTCATTAATATCTTTATTACGAATAATAGAAATCTTACCTGCGATCAGCAAATATATTTGGAAATTTCGCCAATTTCTGCGTGAACTAAAGCCAGACTTAATTCACTCCAATGGTATTAAAGCTCATTTATTAGTTGCGCTAGCTAGAGTCAGGAATGTACCCGTTGTTTGGCACATCCAAGATTTCTATGGATCACGACCATTAATGGCACAAGTTTTACAATGGATGAGCGCTAGTTCCAACTTAGGAATTGCTATTTCTCAAGCGGTTGCTCAAGACGCAAGAGTGACATTACCAGGCTTACCAATAGAAGTAATTTACCATGCTGTAGAGGTCAATTACTTCTCTCCTAATTCTCCTATAGCAGCCCCCAACTCCAAAGAAGATTGCCCTGCTCATCTTCCTCTGCAGGTAGGACTAGTTGCAACTTTTGCACGTTGGAAAGGACATGATATTTTTCTAGCTGCTGCGGCTCGGATATTGAAAGCACATCCTGAGTTGAATGTTCGTTTCTGTATTGTTGGTGGAGCAATTTATAAAACTCAGGGTTCTCAATTTTCTGAACAAGAATTAAGAAGCAAAGCCTTACAATTAGAAATCGCAGATAAAGTTGATTTTCTTGGTTTCCAACAAAATATAGCAGAAATTTACCGTTCATTAGATATTGTGGTTCATGCCAGTACCCAGCCAGAACCCTTTGGTTTAGCAATAGTGGAAGCTATGGCTTGTGGTAGACCTGTTATAGTATCTCAAGCGGGTGGTGCAGCTGAGTTATTTACTCATAACTACGATGCAATTGGTGTACTACCTGGTGACTCTATTGCCTTAGCAGCAGCTATTCTAGATTTACTCGATCATGCCGAAAAACGGCAATTCATCTCAGAAAAAGCAAGACAAACAGTTGTTGAACATTTCAGCCACAAACGTTTAAGTCAGCAAGTGATGGCAGTTTATAAATCTGTTTTGAGCAGCAAGTAAAATTCTCGCAGCAGTTTGATTGAGAGAAATCAAGTGTGCGATCGCTAAACTTACAAAAAAGATTGCCAAACAGGACATTACTCAAACGCTACTCCTTGTATAGTAGCCATAATATTGTTGTTTAGCAGCAACACCATTAACGGCTAAACCTAAAACATTTTGACCAGCTTTTTCTAGCAATTCTTTAGCAAGAGAAGCGCTATTAGCATTAACTACTCCCGGTCGAACTACAAATAAAATTCCATTAGCCAGTTTGCCTAGAACTGTTGCATCAGCAGCAACAGTCAAAGGTGGAGTATCAATTACAACAAAATCAAACCTTTGTGCAACTTGAGCTACAAATACAGCCATTTGACTAGAATTAACCAGTGCAGATGGATTATTCGTCTGTTCACCAGTAGTCATAACTTGCAAGTTCGGCACAATTTCAGTGACAGCGCGTTCTAAATCCAACTTACTTTTAATCACATTGCTTAAGCCAACTTGATTTGGAAGTTCCCAAATTTTGTCTTGGCTAGGATTCCGTAAATCTGCATCCACCAGCAATACCCTGCGTCCGATTTGAGATATGGAGAAAGCCAAGTTGGCAGCAATTGTTGATTTTCCTTCTCTAGGTACAGCACTTGATACCACAATCACCTTAGGCTGTTCTAAATTAAAAAATCTCAAATTAGTTTGCAACATCCGAAAAGCTTCGCTGACAGGGGAATCAGGTTTATTTTTTACTATTACCTCTGGAATCTGGCTACCATTACTAAAAGGTGGAATGTATGCCAATAAGTTATACCCCAGCAAATCTCTAGCAGATTCAGGTGTTTTGATAGTTTTGTCCATTTTTTCCAAAATAAAGGCAGTCGCTCCACCCAGCAAAATTCCACCAATCAATCCTTGCAATAAATTTATGTACTGACGGCTCTTAATCGGCAATGAAGGAATTAATGCAGGTGTAATCACCCTAGCGTTACTAATTTGTAGATTTTCTGCTACTTGCAGTTCTTGATAGCGAGCCAGAAGATTCTGATAACTAGATTCAGTAGCTGCTATTTCTCGCTCCAACTGACGTTGCTGCAACTCCAACTGCGGTAGCGTATTGGCTCTTTGTCTGTAATATCCGATCACTTCAGCTAATGCTCTCAATCTTACTTGCAAACTAAGACGTTCTGCTTCAGCTGTGGCGTAATTAGCAAGAATTCCTTGTTGTAAACCCTGGGGTCTTAGCTGGACAATATTTTCGGGATCTTTGGTTTGATTGAAGCGTCCCGCTTTACCAACAAAACTTTTTTCTATGCGCTGTTTAAGTTCACTTTTGAGAACAGCTATTTGTTCTTTAAGGTTAACCACTGTGGGATGATTTTCTGTCAAACGCAGTCTCACCATTTCAAGTTTTTGTTGGATCTCTTGTAATTGTCCTAAAACCAAACTTGTTGATGGTGATTCACTCACAAAACCCGTGATTACAGCTTGCTGTGAACTTACACCAAAAAATTGCCTGATTGATTGCATCCTTGCAGTTTGAGATGCTAGTTCAAAGCTAGTTGCAGCTACTTGTTTATCAAGCTCAGTCAAAATTCCTACACTTGATGTAGCTTCAGCTTTGAGGTCTAAAACCCTGTTCTGTTGTTTAAAATCTTGCAATTTCTTTTCGGCGGCTTGTAATGCTTTTTTACTCAACGGTAATTGTTCGGCGATGAATCTTCTTGCAGATCTGGTTTGAGCGCGATTGGCATCAATATCATTTTCTATATAGATTTTCATCAGGGTATTAACAATTGAAGCGGCCTTTCCAGGATCTATATCTGTATAGGAAATTTCCAAAATATCAGTTTCTTCAATATTTTTTACTTGCAAATCTTTTAAAAAGACTAGGGGGTTTAGATTTAGATAGAGAGCCTTTATTGTTCTTTCGGCTATAGGTAAGGAGCGTATAACCGCTACCTCAGTTCCCATCGGTCTACCACTGACTGAACTCTCCAACTGTCCTAATTGACTACCTACGCCTGTGAGTGAGGAGGTAGCGTTCTTTTTCAATACAAGCTGACCTGTTGCCTGATAAGTAGGCGTTTCTAGTACAGTTTTGACTATACTTAACGCCAATACAGCAAAGAAAATTATAGAAACAGGTGCCCACCTACGCTTCAGAATCATCCAATATTGCAAATTTTCTTCCATATAATACCCTTCTAGCTACTGTTAGCTAATTAACAATTTGAATCGTTCTTTCTTCTCTAGCAAGGAATGGGAAAATTTTAAAAAAGATAATTGCTACCCTGTACTAGTTAAAGTAGATTGTGGCTTATTTTACTATCAATATTCTTAAAAGCATACCTATTTTTCTCAGTATAAATACGTAATTAATGAAAAAATTTATTAAGCTAGTAATTACACTGTCAACTCATTTGCAAAAAATTAATGGTGTGAGAATCAGAGTAGCTAGAAATAGAACTGTAAGTTTCTCTTTCCTGAGCTTGAACTTCTAAACATTATTGAGTTGAAAAAGCTTACATTAAATAAAATGCGTAAAAAATGTGTAACAAATTGCTCTCTTCAAGAAATAATCTTCAGAGCTTGGTTATTGACGTTTGTTAGATTGACTGTATAAGTTAGCACCAAATAAACCAGATTGTAGATATTGATAAATAATGCCTCTGTCATTTATGCGATCGCATCATCTCAACATCAAAATTGACTGTTAGAAAGTGAAGTGGCTGAATTCTCTAACTACTCTAACTGATTACATACACACATAAGTAAAAACCCCTTGTTTTTACGTATTATTACTGGTGCGTTATTTGAAAATTTATATATAAATATACGGTAGTATAATCGGGAGCATAATAATTTTCAATCTCAAATGACGCGGTGCTGATTGTTGCCGTGCTGATATTTGATGGTAGTAAGAACATATTGTTTGTAATGAAAACTGTTGCAATACTATATTCGTTTCCTTTAAAGGAAAGGTGTTTTGATGAAACTAAGTAATATTTTTTCCCTGGTGTTAGGTTGTTGTAGTGCTATTGGTATCGTTGCCAGCACATCTCCAGCCCATGCTCTGGCTTGGACTTTCAATTTGAATTTCAACGATGGAGCCGTTGCTACTGGCTCATTTGATTACAATGGTGGTATTTACTCAAATATAAATATTACTGTAAGTGGAGGAATAACTACTGCTGCTGGAAAAGTTTTCAATGATGCGGATCTAGTTGGCAGTGCTGGCAATAACTTTGCTGTGCAAAACTCTGGCGGAACCGATTTTTTTTATCTCCAAAATAATCGCGATTCAGATTGGTCTAATCCTCTAGCTTTGTCGTACGGTCAAATTTACGCTCAAATTAGATCTCCTGGAATTGAGTTAAATCCGTCTGCCAGTGGGATTGCTGTTGCGCCACAAGTTCCTTGGCACAGTGATGCAGGTGCTGCAATTCCAGTGGGAAGTCTCCTGTTGCTAGGTGCAATGAGAAAGGTTAAGAAAAGAGTAGCATCTAATATCTGCATTCTTAACCCTGAAACCGGAAAAGTTAGCTAGGATAAATTTTTCCACCTTCAGACTTGCCGCTTCTAGAACACTGCGATCGCCTGATTGCAATAAATTTATGTTGTTTCTCAAGAAAATGGCTACAAATGTTGATGACTGGGAGTAAGCACAAGTCATACTGACTATAAACTATGTGTAGCTTTAATTTGAGAACTAGTTACGATTTCATCAGTGCGATCGCTTCATCAGAATGAGTTATCTCAAAACTAAGAACTTTCTAGAATCACAGAATCACCACTAAACAAAAAATAGTGAAGAGGCTTTAAATTCAATCCTACGTATTAGTACTGATGTAATTTAAATTTAATATATTAATATACGACATATTCTTGGGTAAGATCTGATTTTCAATTTTGGGTCATGCAGCACTAGATTGTTGCCATGCAGACATATATTGTTGTTACTATCCAAGTGATGTAGAAATTCTGGCTTGCTAGCTTACCAGAGAGCGACTCTATTTATTTTCCTGCATATACCCTGAATATGCGATCGCATTAGAGAAAGTCTAACTCAGGGCAAAAAAGATTAATCTAAACTACGTATAATGAAAACCAAGGAACAAGCAAAAATTTCCAGACAGCCAGTAGAAATCACAGAAATTATAGAACAGCGGGTCTTCACTTTGTTACGTGTGATTGGCTATGCACTTCTAATATTTACATTTATCGACTACTGTGCTGCCTTAATTCCTCTCCGTTTAACAGATCCTAGTTGGGAATTGCAAGTTATTGGAAGATTAGTAGATATAGTTTGGGCACCATTGTTGGGAATGACATTTATATTTTTATACAATCGAAAAACTATAGTTAGTTATCGACAACTCTCAATCTTGCGATTTTTCTCGTGGTCTGCTTTATTTTTAGGAATAGCTTACATCTTAATGTTACCTTTGGTTATTAATAATAGCCTTACACTCTACCGAAACATTAATAATCAATTTACTCTTCAACAGGTACAACAACAAGAACAGCTACAACAATTAACCACCAAAGTTAATACACTAAGCTCTACTCAAGAACTAAATAACTTAGCAAGGATTTTAAATCTACCGAATGAAGCTGTTTCTAATCAATCGTCCAAAGATTTGCAGAACAAACTATCTCAGCAACTTAAGACATTCGCTAACAATGCCTCCAATACTGCTAATATAGCCAGGCAAGAACAGATTAAAAACTTGATCAAAGCTTCTGTAAAGACTAACTTAGGACTTTTCTTATCAGGATTTTGCTTTATTACATTGTGGAAGCTAACCGACTGGGCGCGCGTTATTGATAAAATTTTTGGGTAAGGTATAGTGAAGAAAAATGTTCAGATTAACGAGAGAAATCACCAAGACACACAAAGCTCTCTATTTTCTTTCAAAGATTTACCTAAATCACATCTATTTTACACATTAGGTATATTTTCTACACTTGCAATTCTACATTTAAGTATAGTTAATAGTCATGATGTTGAACGTGAAGAAATAGCTGTATATGGAGTTTATTGGGCAGGAATTTTATTTTTACTATGGCAAAACAGACATCATAAAATTGTTACCGATTGGATTTCCAGTTGCTTGGGTTTAGGGCTACTGTTTCTTGTCATATTTAGACCCTTGTACTTATGGCACTTTGATTTAATTTTATTTCGATTTGGTTCTGTTGTTGCTGGTTTAGGCTTAGGATTGCTATCTTTTGGATTTTCAGGATTAAAGCAACGTTGGCGCTTATTTTTATTGTTATGCTTGATGCTGTTTCCTTTTGGCCACATCAATAATTTTTTTGCTTCCTGGTTGCACTTTAGTGATTTAACTGCAACTATATCTGCCTTTTCTCTCCACTATTTAGGATTGCAAGCTACTGCCCAAGGTGCCTTTGTTATACTACCTACAGGTCAGGTGGAGGTTCTTTATTACTGTACTGGTGGTCTTTTGATTGTATGGTTACTCAGACTCAGCCTCTTGATTATGGTAGTTGTCTTTCCTTTAAGTTGGCAGCAGAGATGGGGATTAGTTATATCTGCTATAGGTACTGGCTTTTTAGTTGGCTGTTTTCGTGTAGCTTTGTTAGCTGTTGTCGTAAATAACCGCAGTATTTTTGATTATTGGCACAGTTATACAGGTGGCTCTATTTTTATAGCAATTGCAACTATTACTTATGCTGCTTTATGCAATTGGATACTGCCATTAGAAAATTTATCCCCCCCGACAAAAGAATACAATCCCACTGCCACAGCGACAGTTACGTCAAAACGGGGCTTTTTTCTTGCTGCTACCTGGGTAGGAATTATATTAACTGCTATCTATTTAATAACCAATAAACGGTTGGTAACTACCTCTCTCCTGCCGGATAAACTTGCTCTAAATAGCTGGCAGCAAGTGACTGTCAAACCTCTGATTGAGCAACAAAAAGATAATCAAGACACTATAAAGTCTATTGTAATGCTATCTGGCAAGGATTATAGCTATCTGAAAAACACTCAACAGTTAAAGCTGCAAATGCGCTATGTCGTTAATACTAGAGGCGAGCCAAATCCTTTTTTGGAGATGCTAAGTGAAAACTTAATTAAAAATAGCCATCAACAATTTAAATATATCAAAGGAGTTGGCTTCTATACACTCTATCATGACAGCAAACAAGCTTATCTCACAGCTTGTATTAATCCTCGTGGAGGTAGTACTGTTACTTCGGTTCAATTTATGCAAAATAGATACAAATATGATTTAGTCTGGAATCGCATATTACCTTGGGTTTTAGGAAAGGAAGTGCTTAGAGATGACCGTTGTATATGGGCGCAGTTATCTCTTCCTTTGAATGGGGTATCAGCTTCTAATATTTACCTAGTTTTGGAAGCTGTCTGGAACAAGAACTATACTGCATGGCAATCCCTATTGATAGATAAAATAGATTAGAGTGCAATAATAAGTTTTTTAGTTTTCAATATAAATATTTGTAAAAAGCTATTTGTAAATAATATATATTCTTAAGATTATTTATTTTATTTGATATAAAATTTTTGTCTATGTTGTGTATGACAAAGTACTTTTATCTCTAGATTTTTATTTAAAAAACAAAATTAAGCTTGTATTAATTACGTATATTTACTGTTGTATGAAATATAAAAAGTAAACAAAATAAACTTGTTTGCTTTAGAGAGAAAAAGCAAATAGCTTGTTAACTATATTTTAAACCTAATCATTCTTATTCAAAGCTTGAGGCTGATTTTTCACATCTACAAAAAACAGCTAAATTACCTTTATTTATAGATGTCAACAACACTCAATTACCGGATAATTCATTTGTCTAAATATTATCCTCCAGACAGAGGAGGTATGGAGACACACGTTCAAACTCTGGCTCGTTCTCAAGCTGCTTTGGGTGCAAAAGTTAGTGTAATTTGTGTGAATGGTTTTAATGAAAAAGGGCATTTATCTACTAAAACAAATACCGTTTGTGACATAGATGGTGATGTTAGCGTGACCCGCCTCGGTCGCCTTTTTTCATTAGCCCGATTTGATATATGTTTTGGACTGTGTCAAGAACTTCGTAGATTAGCTAACGAACCAAAAACTATATTCCATCTTCATACTCCTAATCCAACAATGCTGATGGCTTTAACAATATTGGATAGGACTATACCTTTAGTAATTACACACCACAGTGACGTCATTAAGCAAAAAATTTTAAAGTATGCATTGCGACCCTTTGAATATTTAGTTTACAGCCGAAGTTCGCAAGTCTTAACAACTAGCTTGCAGTATATTCAAGGCTCAAAATTTTTGCGGTTTTATCATCATAAATTAAGTGATCTTCCACTTGGTTTAAATCTTGCAATATACAGTAACCCTAATCAAAAAGCACTTGATTTTAGTCATAGCCTGAAGAATAAATATGGAGAAATAATCTGGTTAGCAGTAGGTAGACTTGTTTATTACAAAGCATTGCATATATCAATTGAAGCCCTAACTTTGGTGCCAGGGAAATTGGTTGTAATTGGTGTTGGCCCTTTGGAAACACAACTAAAGACTTTAGCGCAGAAACTAGGAGTAGAAGACCGCATTGTTTGGTTAGGTCGTGTGAATGAAGACGAACTGGTAGGAGCTTATCATGCTGCAACTGCTCTTTGGTTTCCTTCTAACTTACGCAGTGAGGGATTTGGGTTAGTTCAGGTAGAAGCGATGGCAAGTGGTTGTCCTGTCATTAATGCCAACATTCTCTGTAGTGGTGTCCCTTGGGTGAGCCGAGATGAAAAGGAAGGTTTGACTGTACCAATTAACGATCCATTTGCTCTAGCTAGGGCAGCGAAGCGTCTTCTTTCGGAACCTAATCTGCGCGAGCGACTGGTAATAGCAAGTCAAAAACGAGCTGAGTATTTCAACCATACAAATATGGCTCAAAGAAGTTTTGAATTCTATGACAAAGTTATAAGTCAAGGATGGGACTATACTGCAATACCAAAAGCAGTAGATTTACTATGAAACTTCTACATATCTCTGCCGGAAATCTGTTCGGTGGAATTGAGACTTTGCTGCTGACTTTAGCAAAGGAGCAAAGTTTATGCACACAAATGCAGCCTCACTTTGCCTTGTGTTTTGAAGGTAGATTAGTGAATGAGCTGCGAAGCTTGGGCGCTACAGTACACATACTAGGTCATGTAAGAGTAAGCCATCCTTGGACGGTGTGGAGAGCGAGGTTGCAACTCCAGCAACTCTTAAGGCAAGAGCAATTTGATGTAGTGATTTGTCATGCATGCTGGCCGCAAGCGATTTTTGGTTCAACAGTCAGAGCAAATCATATACCATTGGTATTTTGGTGTCATGACGTGCTGAATGGGAAGCATCCTTTAGAACAATTGGCGAAGTTGGTGGTGCCAGATTTGGTAATTGCTAATAGTCGTTACACCCAAGCTACTGTATCAAAGCTCTATCAAAGCTACAATGAGACTCTTTATTTACCTGTAGTTTGTCCTGATATTGGCAATCATACCTTGATTCGCCATGATGTCAGAATTGAACTAGATACTCCTGATGATGCGATCGCTATTATCCAGGCATCTCGTCTAGAGCGGTGGAAGGGACAAAATGTGTTACTTGCAGCTTTGGGGCAATTACGCGAAGTACCAAATTGGATATGTTGGCTGGCTGGAGGAGTGCAACGTCCTCATGAGTCAGAGTACTTACAAGAACTAGAAATGCAAGCGCAACATCTGGGTATTCATGAGCGAGTACGCTTTTTGGGGCAAAGAGCTGATGTGCCACGCTTGTTGGTTGCTGCTGATATATACTGTCAACCTAATATAGGAGCAGAACCATTTGGAATAGCTTTTGTAGAGGCTCTTTATGCAGGCTTGCCAGTCATTACAACTGCTATAGGGGGAGGAGCAGAAATTGTTAATGATTCCTGCGGACGGTTGGTTACACCTAATGATATTAATGCCTTAAGTGAGGTTTTAAGTAAATTGATTGTTAGTCCTCATGAAAGAAAATATTTAGCAGACGCTGGAAAATCACGAGCGGCTTATCTTTGTAATCCTGAAAGGCAACTGAATCAGCTTTACAATCTGCTTTCTCAAGTTGTTAAACAAAAGGCTGTAGCATGATTTGATAAAAATCTGCATTGGAAACCGCGTTTCCTGAGAGCTAATTATGACAAGTTAACCGAATTGATTAGAAACACTTAAAAAGGGATAGCAAGCCTTACATAAGGTTAGGAAAAAAACTAGCTTTTTTGTTCTTTTGTTCTAACTAACAGTGAAAAAATTATGACACTGAAGCAACGTGCAAAAAACATAACTTATGTAGCTGGATTAGCCGCTTCGATTTCTGTAGGTTCTTTGTTTGTAGCTCCAAAAGCTAATGCATTGACTTTTTTCACTCAAACTGCTTCGTTCAGTAACCAAGTGACTGAACTTGCTGGAACTCCTGTATTAACACTAGACAAGTATAATCCACAACCAGGAGAAATAGTAACTGATGTCAAATTTACTATAACTGCTACTTTAAGCAGTAGTGGTACAGTTACAAATACAGCTGCAAATCCTCAGACTTTTACTGTTAGTGTCATACCCAGTCAATTTGACTTGACTCCAAGTGCAAATGCTCCTATCGCACTACAAACTTATTCTCCTCTGGCTTCTTTTACTCGGATAGGAAGAACGACTTACAATAATATGGCTCCAAACACACCTACACCGTTTGGTCCATTCACAATCAATAATAACGCTAGTCCGATTATAGTGACTTTTAGTCAACCAACAGACATCGCAGGTTTTTTAGGAACAGGGACTTTTTCTTTTGAGCCTTTTACGGAAATATTCACTGGTGTTAGTGGTGGTGGTGGTAACGTTGCGACCAATATTACAACACTTGCTTCAGCAAGCATCACAGTAGAATACAATGGCACTTCTAACCCTCCCACTGTTCCCTTTGAGTTTTCCTCTAATCTAGGTATTGGTTCCTTTGTTGGCATCATGTTTGGACTATCTTGGTGGAAACGCAAGTGTCAGATTCAAAAGACTAAAAGTTAGGGTATGTGGACAAACTATAGGCAAAACAAGATAGCTACACTCATTAATATTAGACTTGTCCAACAATAGGATATCAAGACTTGTGTGATGGCGCTTTGAGCATTACTGAATACAAGCATGATTTAGTTGGGTAGGGAAACAGCACGATATTTGAAGTACTAGAGTAACAAGCAAATAATGACGCAAACACAAATAAATGTTGAAAACAGAGCGCGGCAAAGCCTTGGCAGTAGTAGCGATCCTATCTACCAAATGGTGGCTAGAACAGTAGCGCAGAGACATCCTGGTGGTGTGTTGGTAGATGTTGGTTGTGGTAGAGGTAAGCTTTGGTCGTTTGTACGCGATCGCTTTGACCGTTATATTGGTGTAGATGCTGTACGCTACCCTGACTTTCCACCACAACTAGAATTTATCCCCTTTAACTTCGATATTGGCAAAGCACCTTTGCCAGAGAGTTTCGCTGATGTTGTCTGTGCGGTTGAAACTATTGAACACCTAGAAAACCCACGGGCTTTTGTGCGAGAACTGGTTCGGTTAACCAAGCCTGGAGGATTGGTAATTGTCACCACACCCAATCAATTAAGCTTGTTAAGCAAGTTAACCTTTATTTTGAAAAATCAGTTCAATGCATTTCAAGAAGCACCTGGGCTTTATCCGGCACATATAACAGCTTTGCTGGAGATTGATATTTTCCGTATTTTTACGGAGTGTAAAATTACTGAGATTCAAATACAATACAGCAACTATGGACGTATGCCCTTTACACCGTGGCATTGGTCAGAAAATCTAGGTTTTCGTGGACGTGCATTTAGCGACAATATTCTTTGTGTAGGAAAACCTAAAACTTTATCTCAGGAGACTTGATAAAATTTTAAGGAATTAAAATAAATTAGGTAGCGTATGAAATGGGAATACAGTATTAAAATTCAACTACTGAGAATTTTTCTATTTATTTTCTCAAGACCATCTTTATTTATTTTTTTTTATGGATTGAACAAAATCTGTTTAAATGCAATGAATAGAATCGCCGCTTCTCAACTAGCTCCTGATTGTACTGGCGAAAAAATAGCATTCAAATTTGCACTGAAGACGTTAAATAATAATACGAATTTGATTATTTTTGATGTAGGTGGAAATTATGGTCATTATTCAGACATGATTAAAAAGGTATGTGATTCTGCAAAAAAAAACTTTGATTTATATATTTTTGAACCATCTGCAACTTGTTTTTCTTATTTATTAGAAAACAATAAATATTTCAAAAATATTAAACTTCATAAATTAGCTATTTCAGAAGAGAATAATTGTTCTAGATTATATTCGCCTTGGAGAGGTTCTCCTGGAGCCAGCCTTGTTGAACTTGAATATTTGAATATAATGATGGCAGACTTAGAAGATTCTCCACCGCATGAAATAGTAAATACTATTAAATTGGATGACTTTTGTCAGCAAAATAAGATTGAGGAAGTTGATTTTTTAAAACTTGATATTGAAGGGTTTGAATTTTTAGCACTCAAAGGTGCTTATCAAATGATTGTAAACAAAAAAATTAAATTTATACAAATAGAGATTGGTGCAGCCTCAATTACTACTAAATCTATGTTGTTTGATATATGGAAAATGTTAAGCTATTTATATGATTTTTATCTCATTTTGAATCAAGGTTTGATTGAAATAAAAGAGTATAAGCTAGATTTAGAATGCTTCTATGGAGCTTCTAACTTTCTTCTAAAATTGAAGAGTAATTGAGTATAGTAATCTTAATTGATCAAGAACATGGACTAACTTTAACTAAACTTGGAGTAAATTTTAAATTTTATATTTAGGAATTATTAAAAAAGTTTGTTAGGTAGATTCAGTGATCACAAAAGCAAGTCAGCAATTACCAAATTCTTCTATATGGACAAAATTAAACTGGACATGGGGCCACACCTTTATCCTGCTACAGTTCAGCTTGCAGATATTTCTGTTGTTTCCTCAAATTAGTATTTTTCGTATACCAATACGAATTGCATCTTTTACCCTGGGTTTGTTTTTATTAGTACGGTTGAAACCAGAAGGATGTAAACATCCAGCCACTAACCCAGCATTAATAGTGCTGGTAATTGTGCTTTTGCAATTTTGTTTACACCCCCATATTAATTCTATAGCGGCAGGGGCTGCTCAATGGGCCATGTATCTTGCCATTCTTAGCCCCCTCTTTTGGGTGAGAAATTTAAAAATTACACCTCATAGTTTTCAGAGCTTAATTTTTCTGATTTGGGGCATTCATACCTTAAGTGCTGGCTTTGGAGTACTACAGATGTACTTTCCAACAATATTTCAACTACCTCTGTCCACAGTGATTCAAAGTAGTATCTTTCAAAGGCAGGGATTATTAATTGCTTTAGCTAATGGTAAACAGGTTTACAGACCGATGGGTTTAACTGATATGCCAGGAGGAGCAGCAACAGCAGGTTTTTATGCTCTTTTGTTTAGTGTGGCGATCGCACTCAAATACAAAAATCCAATTTTACGAATTGCTTGTATGGGTAGTGCTGGTGTTGGTCTGTTTTGTATCTATCTATCTCAAGTGCGTTCTATTTTGGTTTTGGCTGCTATTTCTATGGTTTTTTTCGCAGCCGTGTTGCTCAGAACAGGACAAATCACCCGTCTGATCGCGATGGCTTCGGGTGTGACAGCCTTGTTTGCAGCAACATTTTCTTGGGCGATCGCCGTTGGGGGACAGTCTACACTAAAACGTATATATAGTTTGTTTGCTGCGTCTCCTAAGGAAATTTACCAGCAACACCGAGGTCAATTTTTACAAGATACTTTTGAAAGGCTGTTGCCTCAATATCCTTTGGGGGCAGGGCTGGGGCGTTGGGGAATGATAAATAACTATTTTGGCGATAACACTGACTTAGTGTCCCAACCGATTTGGGTAGAGATTCAGTGGACTGGATGGCTACTTGATGGAGGATTACCGCTGATATTTGCATATATAGCTGCACTTTACTTAGCATGCCAAACTGCTTGGAGAATTGCTATCAATCGCAAATTGGGTGACTTTGCTCTTTGGGGTGGGTTGATTTTTGCTTACGACATTGGAGCAGTAGCGACTACATTTAACTATCCTCTATTTATAAGTCAGAGCGGCATGGAATTTTGGTTACTAAATACTGCACTGTTTGTGGCTGCTAGCAATAGCAGGATAGTAGATAATAAACTTTCAACAACTGTTTAGCTATGAAGTCTTATCTGCTGGTAACAGGTGATTTTGTTAAGACTGGTGGGATGGACAGAGCTAATTATGCTTTGGCTGATTACCTAGCAAAACAAGGGCAACAGGTACATCTAGTAGCCCACCGAGTGGCAAATGAGTTGTTAGCTTATCCCAATGTTAAATTTCATCGTGTACCAAAGGTAGCTAATTCTTATCTACTCAGCAGTCCCTTACTTGACTGGATAGGTCGTCTTCAAGCACAGCGCGTTGCTGCCAATGGTAGTAGAGTATTGGTTAATGGTGGTAATTGCCAGTGGGGAGATGTTAACTGGGTACACTATGTTCATGCAGCTTACCACCCTAATAATCAAGCTGGCTTATTAAGTCAGTGTAAGGGAGCTGTTTCCCATCAAATGTTTTTAGATGCAGAACGAAAGGCATGCCAATCTGCGCGAGTAATTATTGTCAATTCAAATAGCACGAAACGAGATTTGATTAAGAAACTGAAAATTCCTGAAGATAAATTGCACGTAGTCTATTATGGAATCGATCCACAAATCTTTTATCCAGTTACACAACAAGAGCGGACTGCACTTCGCCAGCAACTAGGATGGGCAGATGACAAACCAATTGTAGTTTTTATTGGTGCTTTAGGCGATCGCCGTAAAGGATTCGATACACTATTTGCAGCTTGGCAACAGTTATGTGCCTCTTCAGAATGGGATGCAGATTTGATAGTGATTGGAGTTGGAGCAGAACTAGAAGAATGGCAACGTCGCGCTGTAGTTGCTGGTATCAATTCCCGCATTCATTTTTTGGGATTCCGCTCTGATGTTCCTCGTTTGTTACAGGCTGCTGATTGCTTGGTTGCTCCCACTCGTTATGAAGCCTATGGTTTGGGAGTATATGAAGCCTTATGTTGTGGTCTACCAAGTATAGTTAGTGCTAGGGCTGGCGTAGCAGAACGCTATCCACCACAACTACAAGATTTGTTAACTCCCAATCCTGAAGATGCGATTGATTTAGCAGCACGACTTCAAAAGTGGTCGTGCAATAAACACCATTACAGCAATTTAGTATCTTCTTTTTCGCAAAAATTACGAGATTATAGTTGGGATGACATGGCAAGAAAAATTTTAAACAAGATTGAATAAATATTTTTAAGTAAATGAAATCTCTGCGAGTTCTATTAGTAATAAATTCACCACCTCTACCTTTTGGCAACGCTGATGCTAGGTGGTACTATGTTTTACTTAAAGGATTAGTTAACAAAGGTCATCATGTCACTGCATTTACAGCTTGTAGCAAATTAGAAGATATCGCCAAAACTCAAGCTCTTTTTCCAGCATCAGATTACGACTTGCGCTGCTATCCCATTCCCAACCGAAACAAAGGACTGATAGCAAAGATGGAAACCCTAAAACGACCTTACTCCTATATCTTCAGTCCAGATCTGTGCCAAGATTTAGCATCAGAACTTGCCAAACCTTACGACATCCTTCATCTCGAACAGCTCTGGAGTGGTTGGCTAGGACTTGAACATAAGGAACGGGCGGTAGTGAATGTTCATTACCTATTTTCTTTAGACCGCAGCTTTGAGTATAACAATTCTCTCGAAACTCGCTTTAGACGGTTTTTCACTTATCAAGCAGAACAAAAATTACTGAAAGCTTTTCCCAGGATTATTACATTGTCGGAGCGTTTAGCCAAACATATTAATCAAATCAATCCTCAAGCTTCTATCTATACAGTTCCATTAGGTATAGATTTCTCACTTTATCCATTTCTAGAACAAAAGCAAATAAACCAACAACCAATATTAGGACTCATTGGTGGATTTAACTGGTCACCAACTTATTCTGCGGCTGAAAGACTTTTGACTAGGCTATGGCCAGAAATCAAACGTCGTGTTCCTAATGCCAGACTGCAAATTGTTGGCAGGGCTGCTAAAGATGCCCTTGCAGACTTTGAGCATACCAAGGACTTGGAAATTTATCAGGATGTACCTGATACCTTGCCCTACTTCGCTAAGACAGATGTCATGCTGTATGCACCTGTTGCAGGTAGTGGTATGAAAGTCAAAGTTATGGAGGCTTTCGCTTTAGGTACACCAGTTGTAACTACATCTGATGGTGTTGAAGGTATCCCAGCTTTAGACGGCGTTCATGCTGGTATTTGCGAAGATGACCAAGGTTTAATTGAACGGACTGTTGAATTATTGAATAATTCATCGTTGCAACAGAAAAGAAGGGTACAAGCTAGAAAATTATTAGAAAACTATTGTAGTCCCCAAGTAACAATAGAACAAATTGAAAGAGTTTATAGTTATTAGCTTTACTGTTTCTAAGATTAGAACTTTTGTAGATGAATGTTATTGCCGTGATTTTGTGATTTTAAGATGCTATTTACACATAAAAGTTACCAAACTCCTGAAAAATCTATTATTAATATATGGAAAAAACAAGATATATTTGCAATAGTTTTCTGTTGTATAGTTGGGATAATTTTGTCAATATTGCCCCATTTGGTGGTCTTCTTTAAACTCGGTACTTTTGAATACTTAGCAGATGGAGATGATGTACTCTATCTTGCTATAACAAAAGCTCCCTACTATGGAGAATGGCTATTACGAGATCCTTTCACTAGACCTTCTGATTCTATACCCACGCTTTATTCTTGGCTTCAGTTTGTGCCGATCGCTAAATTAGCAAGTTGGCTAGGAGTTCCTTTAATTCTTGTTCCTATAGTCTGGCGTATTCTAGGTGGTGCATTTTTTAGCTTATCACTTTACATTTTATTTAGATTACTATTTCAGAATACTAAACGCTCAACTTTTTGGGCATTTATATGTACAATAATTTGCCTGTGTGATGGAGGATTTATAGGTCGTTCCTTCTTAGAAAACTTTATTAATGTCAAGAGTGTAATTCATAATGGTGTTTTACCTAACGCGATTGGAAACGCGGTACTGCCACAATATCGAATTGTGACACCTCTCCTCAATCTGCCATTTTTATTATTACTTTCTTGCCTATTTCTACCTGTTGTTCGTCGGAATTGGCAAACAGCACTAGTTGGTGGAATCCTTCTGGGTAGCTGCATACACTTATATTTTTTTTACTGGACGGCAGCATTTATTGGCCTGACACTTTATGGACTTATATATTTATTTTTAGGATGGCGAGGGATTATCTCAAGAGAGAGGTGTTTCCATGAATTATGGTTTGTGGGGCTAATTTTGCTAGGTGGTCTCATCATTGGTCTTCCCCAAATCACTTCAAATTCAGTTATTTTCTCAAAGCCTGAATTTAAACCTATTTTAGAACGAATGAGTCGAGGCGCAAAGCTATTATTGGATGATCCTTTCCGAAGAAACTACATTGTGAATATTTGGACATGGATGCATTTAATAGTAGGTGCAATTGCCATTTTTTACTTTCGTCACTTTAGTTTAGTCATTATTTCGCTGATGACATTTTCAAGTTATCTTTTGCTGAATAGTGCAATCGTGACGGGCTTAGAATTTGAAAATTACCACTGGAGCTACGTTAATAGACCATTTGGAGAAATACTACTTTTAGGCTCATTGGTACTAATATTTCAAGAAAAAAAGATTTTAGATAAAGTTATTAAATTTATAGTAATAGCTATACTTATAACTGGTGTTTGGGGAAGAACTTATGAAGCTCTTCATGCCACAGAACCTGTTCAATATACTAAGACTCTAGAAGAACTGAAACCTTTACGTTCTTCACTTTCACAAATTGATAAAAATTCAATTATTGCTGGTTCCTTTGAAGCAAATGTAGCTTCTTTGTTTACTAAGGGAGGGCAACTTTTTCAATTTAATCAAACTTCTCATAGTTCTGTGATTTCTGATACTACAGTACTAGAGCGTCATGCTCTCAATGCATGGCTCCTTGGCTATACGCTCAATGAATATAAAAACATAGATATTGAGCAGAATTTTACAGTAGGTCATGCATACTTAAAGCCTATAAAATGGCAACCAGAGTCTATAAGAAAAGTACGCATAGATATCTTTGAATCTATTCTTTCAGGAAAAAGACAGGAGGAACTTTTAACAAAATATTCACCTAATTATCTGCTGTTAAGTTCTGAAAATAAACCAGTCAGAGGGGGTAAATGGATAATAGTTTCCAGTTCAAAAAAATGGGTTTTGTGGACAAAAATATGATTCCTTATCTTCATTCTGTTGTGATTTTAATTCCAGTTTTTAATGATTGGGAAAGCCTTTTTATACTGTTGAAAAATCTTGATGATTTTTTATCGAAGCTGGATATCAAAGTATCTGTCGTGATCGTAGATGATGCATCTACAGTGGTATCTGTTAGTTCTTGGTTTACTAATGGATGGAAATGTATAGATAGTTTGCTGGTAGTTGAGCTGAAGCGAAATTTAGGAAGCCAAAGAGCGATCGCGATAGGTTTAGCATACATAGAGGCAAATATCAGTTGTGATGCTGTAGTTGTTATGGATGGGGATGGAGAAGATAAACCAGAGGATGTTTCTAGACTGATTGAGAAATGCTGTGAAGAGAAGCTAAAGAAAGTTGTATTTGCCTACAGACGGAAGCGTTCAGAAAGTCAGCAGTTTAAAATTTTCTACTTGATTTATAAAAAAGTTTTTCAACTACTGACAGGTAGGCAAATTCGCTTTGGAAACTTTAGTATTGTTCCTCGACGTAGTTTGAATCGTTTGGTTGCAGTGGCAGAAATATGGAATCACTATGCTTCCGGAGTCATTAGATCGCGTTTACAGTATTCAGAAATAGTAACTGATCGAGGCGAGCGCATTACTGGTGAGTCAAAGATGAATTTTACTGCTCTTGTTACTCACGGGTTAAGTTCTCTTTCTGTATATAGCGACGTCATCGGAACTAGATTACTACTTTTCTCTTTAATATTAATTTTAGTTGGATTTATTTTAGTCACAATTGTTATTAGTATAAAGCTATTTACAAATTTGGCTATTCCAGGTTGGTCAACATTTACTATTGGTTTACTCTGTCTTTTCATTTTACAAACTATGACAATTTCTTTATTGTTAATGTTTATTGTTTTAGGTTCTAGAAGTTTGTATACTACATTGCCTTGCAGAGACTATCAAAGCTATATTATTCAGTCTTACAATCTTTATTCAGAGGTTTCTCATGTCTAATAAATATATTGGAACTGAATTAGAAATATTTGCATATGCTACTAATTGGAAAAACTACTATGCTTCAATTATTCATCCTTACTTAAGCGGTAGAGTACTTGAAGTAGGTGCAGGAATGGGAATGACAACCAAAGTTTTATGTCAAGCAAACTATCAGAAATGGATTTGCTTAGAACCCGATCCATTACTATTAGCAAAAATACAAGAATTAATTGATAACAATCAGCTTCCTCGCTTTTGCGAAGCCAAAGTAGGCACACTTTCTGAATTAAATGAAGTCTCGCTAGATACAATCATTTATATTGATGTACTTGAGCATATAGAAAATGATTACAATGAGTTGAAGAACTCATTACAAAGTCTCAATCATGGGGGAAAGCTAGTTATTATTTCACCTGCACATCAGTGGCTTTATTCGCCATTTGATAAAAACATTGGCCACTATAGACGATACACGAAAAGAAGTTTAACCTCTATTGTACCCAAAGGTTTCAAATGTATTAAATTGAGCTATATCGATTCTGTGGGAATGTTAGCATCAATAGCAAATAAAATATTATTAAAAAGTGCAGTTCCCTCATTGAAACAAATTTTATTTTGGGATAGAGTTCTTGTCCCTATTTCTAAAATGCTTGATCCATTATTATTTTTCTCCACTGGAAAGTCAGTAATAGGTATCTGGGAAAAGATTTAATATCTATTCACTATATATTAGATTTAGTAACTATTAAGAATGATGAAAGTTGCTTTTAATGCTCGACTTTTAAGCTCTCCCACTCTCAGAGGATGGAATCGTTATACTATCAATCTGTTAACAGAATTATCTTCATTGGGTATTGAGCTTTTTCTATACTCCGATCAACCTTTACATGAAACTCATTTGGCAAAATTACCAAAAGATAGTTATCAAGTACGCATTGCTCCCTCTATGCGCTATATTTATTGGGAACAAAATTGGTTACCAAAACAGTGTGAAAAAGACAGAGTGGATATATTACATTGTCCAATGAACTTTGGTCTTCCTTGGTCAAGTCCTTGTCCGCGTATACTAACTTTACATGATGCGATAGACCAAGTTTACTATTCCCAAGATATACCTTGGTATCAACAGTTAAGTTTGGATCATATGCAGACAAAAATATATCATTGGGTTGCTAGAACTAGGGCAGAGCATATTATTACTGTTAGTAATTACTCGAAACTAGATATTAGCCGATTTTTGCATATTCCCGAAGATAAAATTACAGTTATTTACGAAGCTGCTGATGCAAGTTTTCATAAGCAGGTAACCCAAGAACAAAGGTTGTTAATTCGTAGTAAATATTGCTTGAATCGTCCTTATATTTTCTATGTTGGTGGTTGGGACAAGCGTAAGAATATTCCTTTTTTAGTTAAAGCCTTTGCAGAGGCAAATTTAGATGGTGTGGATTTAGTGCTTGCTGGCGGTAAAGATGAGCAACGTAATTTACTAATGCAATTAGGAGAATCACTAGAAATTTTAGAACATCTACATTTGTTAGGCTGGGTGGATGATGCAGATCTGCCAGCACTTTATACTGAGGCTCTTTGTTTTGTGTATCCTAGCGAATACGAAGGATTTGGTTTGCAACTTTGTGAAGCAATGGCGGTTGGGTGTCCAGTTTTGGCAGCAAGAGCAACTTGCTTGCCAGAGGTTTTAGGTGGTGGAGGTGAAACTTTTGCTCTAGATGATTATAGTGATTTAACAAAGTTACTCATTCAAGTATGGACTGATATAAAGTTTAGGGAAAACTTAAGCGATCGCGCTCAACTAAAATCACAGTTTTATTTATGGTCTAATAATGCTGTCGCTACTCAGAATGTTTATTTATCATTAAAATCATCTTTTTGAGGAATGATAGAGAGCAAAAATATGAAGATTATTATTTATGGAATTACTTATATTTGAAATACTTGGAAAAAACAGTATTGACGAAAGTGCAATTAGAAAGACAATTATCATTAAAAATTCAAACAGTTACCACAGAGATTAACTGATTGCTGATTTCATACAACATAATGTAAGTAATGTAAAACATAGAAAAATATGCTACAGACACTTCAATCTTGGCAAGAAATTCAAAAGAGTCGAGAACAACTTCAAGAAAGAGGGCTAGATTTTACAGATCCTCTGAAAACTCGTTTTTGGCGCTTTCTATTTGATCTGCGGTTTCGTTATCAACTACTACCACCACAACCAGATTTAACTAAGAGTTGGGATGTAGCTAAAGCAGTTGAAGTAATTACATCTACAGTTCCTAATCAGCTAGCTCCTATTCTCGATATGGGCTGTTTTAATTCGGAAATTCTTTATGTACTTCATGCTTTAGGTTATAAATCTCTACATGGATGCGACCTTAATCCTATCTGTCATTGGATGTTCTTTTGGCATCAAATTCGCTACTGCATAGCTGATTTGACTCAAACAAGCTATCCTAATCACTATTTCGCTGCTATCACTTGTTTGTCAGTCATAGAGCATGGAGTACCACTAGACAATCTGGTTAAAGAGGTTCGTCGTATTTTACGACCTGGCGGTTTATTTATCTTAACGACAGATTATGATGCAACTGGAAAGGAACATAAGATCCCTGAGGATTTCCAAATATTTGGCTTGAATTGGACAATATTTAATCAAGTAACTTTGCAGGAGCTAATTCAGAAGTTTATAGATGTGGGTTTCCAGCTTTTAGAACCAGATAGAGTAATGAATACTCATACTGAATGCCCAATTACCTGGCATGGGGAAAACTATAGCTTTGTAATGGTAGCTTTGAAAGCACCTGAGACTAAAGTATGAGAAAACCTAAATTACTAATGGTTAGTGGCAGTAGTCCACCAATTATTTGTGGTATCGGTGACTATACGGCAAATTTGCTACACACTTTACGCCACCTTCGTCCAGATTGGAATTGGAGTTGGCTGAGTAGGCGATCGCGCTGGTTCAATAACCCGATATCCTCTCATTACGGATTGGGTATGATTCGCCCTACGCATACATGGAATTCTTTTGGCATAGAATCGACAACAGCTATTATTCGTTGGTTAAAACCAGATTTAATTCATATCCAAGACCAAATTCACTCTTATTTTGAAACTGACGCTGCTGTGCAAATAGCAAAAGCTGCCAAATGCCCTGTGGTAGTCACATTACATGAATTTCATCATGAATTGCCTAGTGTGCAACACACTATTCAACTAGTGAAAGCAGCTAATATCATTACTGCTAATGATGCACGGACAAGCGATCGCTGTCGAGAATACACTGGACGGATTCCTGATTTGCAAGGATGGAGTCCAGCTAATATTCTACCAGAACCAGAAACGGTTGTAAAACCGATTGCAGGGTTAGTTACAACTTTTGGGTTGATTTCTCCTATTAAGCAACTTCCCATAGTATTTGAAGCATTACAATTTTTGCGCCAGCAAGGTTTAAATTTGCGTTGGCGAATTATTGGGCCATTTCATCCAGAAACTGATTCTTATCATTCTGAACTAGCAGAGCGCTTTAACGTATCATGGGTAGAGTTTACTGGAGAGTTCGACAACATAAATGATCAGACTTTGCGAACTTTTCTAGCACAAACAGATATTATGATTTTACCTTTTGCAGATGGTGCATCTCCTCGGCGTACTTCATTGCAAGCCGCTTGGGCTTTTGGTCTACCTGTAATTACGACTTTGCCATCCGCGAAAGAGCCAGAAATCCAAAACGGCGTAAATTGTTTACTAGTAGAGGAATCTACTCCGCAAGCATGGGGCGCAGCGATTAAAAGTGTACTTCAAAATCGCGAACTCAGGGAGCAGCTTTCTATTGGTAGCCATTCACTAGCTAAACATTTTAGTTGGGAACGATTGGCAAATTTACACCTAGAAATTTTCCAAAATTTACTCAATGAAGAATCGGTAGTAGAGTGCAATAAAAGTGAAAAGTCATCGAACTGGACGATCAGTAATTAACTTTGCCAGTGGACTTCTATTACAGATCATCTCATTGAGCATAGGTTTAGTTAGCACACCTCTGTTACTGTATTGGCTAGGTGATGATCGCTATGGGGGGTTTCGCGCCGCGAGCGATTGGGGAAATTATCTCAATCTCTTAGAACTAGGTATTGGTGGTTCACTAATGGCACTGTTAGCCAAAGCAGTTGGAATTGGCGATCGCCAACAAATCCGCCTCACGCTAGCAACAGGAATCAAAGCTTACCTGAGCATTATGGCTGTCATGATAGTAGTGGCAGTTGGATTAGGCTGTTTTATCACCAATTTAGTGCCAGTTAAAGGAATTTTAGTAGATGAACTGCAAAAGGGCTACTGGTTAGGATTGCTACCTATCTTTTTGCTACCCTTAACCCCCTTTCGCCTCTTTGCAGATGCTAGCCAACGCAGTTATTTTGCTAATCTCTTTATGATGTTTCAAAGCCTGCTAATGACAACTGTGGCACTAATATTAGCACGGGCAGGATTTGGCATCACTGGACAATATATAGCCACGGTGTTGGGTACTATTTCCTTTCAACTTGTCATGTGCTGGGATGGGCTTCGTCGCTATCCAGACGTTTTTACAGCATTGACAGACCGCAAGTCTCAAATTCCGATTGAAAAACAACTCTGGCAACTTAACTGGCCAACATTGGCTATAAATCTTTCAGGTCAATTGAGCTTGTTCACTGATAATATTATCATCTCCTACAGCTTAACTCCGGCAACCGTTGTGCCGTTTTTTGTTACTCAACGTCTGGCAATGCTGGCGCAATCACAAATACAAGGCATTGGTAATGCTACTTGGGCTGCTCTTGCCGATCTCCATGCTAAAGGAGAGCGAGAAAAGTTCAATTCCCGTCTAATTGAATTGACGAAGTTGGTAGCAGTAATAGGATTAGCTTTGATGATAGCGATCGCTGCTTATAACCCTTACTTTATTAATTTATGGGTTGGACAAGACCGCTTCGGTGGCGACGGAGTTACCTTACTCGCTGTTTGTAATGGTTTTCTGTTAGGACTTTTGTCCCTCTGGGCATGGTGTTTTTGTGGGACTGGAATGCAGGCTATTGTGGTGTTACCTGCTACGCTAGGATCTGTAATCAATTTCATAGTCAGTATTATAAGTACACAGTTTTTAGGTATTGTCGGGCCTCTGCTGGGTACTTTTGTTGCATTTATAACTATTAGCTTATGGCAGCTACCATTACTACTGCGAAAGGTTTTTGGCACATCTTTGAGACAGCTTTTCTTTGCAGTGGCTAAACCCGTGATAGTTGGCATACCTTATGGTTTAGCAGTTTGGTGGATTGCCAGAAGCCACACTCCTTGGGGATGGTTTGGTTTAGCTGCTGAAATGGCTGTGTCTGCAATACTTTACCTTGTGATGGCATGGTTGCTAGTACTGAATGAAAGTGAGCGTAGCCAGTGGAATAGCCGCTTAGGTATGCTATTTTCAGCCATTCGCCTCAGGATCGGTTGAATAGTTACTGTAGTTAAATAGGAGCAAAAAATTGAGAGAGGCGATCGCGCTTTTGATGTCAACAGCAATACTGAAATATTTACAAACAATCTTTTAGTAAATCACTCATAAGATGTTCACGATCATCAAACTCAAGCGAAACTTCATACCTAGTTAATGGAAAAGGTTCCAAAAATGTACCTTTGTCCCAACTCTCTAGTTGCCACCAAAGAGTTTGTACAGCTACCTGCTTACCATCAACTACGTCAAAAGTAATTTCACCGAGATTATTTAATCCGACAATTTCTTTACCGTGTCCCTTTTTACCACGATAATCACGATAATTTTTAGCCATTGCTAAATACTGCTCTAAATATTGCTCGCGCTCTTCTCCAGGTAAGGGAGCAGATATATATTGAGGTTTGATGTAATCCGAATTTCGTGGTTCACAAACTTGTTCATATTTTCCTAATATAAAATCAATTCGATACCACCACTCAGGTTTTTGAGTAATTTCTAATAATCTATGCCAACTGCGTGCTTGAACTAAATCTATTTTGGCGGGTGTACCCTTAATTTTCCAAGGAATGCGTTGAAATATCTCATCAGCCAAAAAATCTATGACACCAATTTCTAGTTCCTTTTGTTCTTGATTGTTCCATCCTAAAATTTCTGCTGTTGGCAAATGTTTAATTGCTTGAATTGGGAAAAAACCTTTTTTATGTAATGAATGACTACCACCAGTTCCACTCACTTCATTTTTGAAGGAACTACTAGTAAATTGAACAACAATCATTTCAGTATTACTATTATGTGAAGATTGAAAAGGATGTGTTGCTGCATATTGCAGGCGAGCTGCAAAACCATAATGTACATCACCAGATAAAACAATTACACGTCCTTTGTTTGCCGACGAAGTTCTTAATGCTAGAGCAGCAAGTAATCTTTCAAAAGCAGTTGCTTCTAAACCCCAAGCTTCTGGATCAAAACCCCAAGCCGCAGAGCCAATTGTTTCAGCAAAAGTTTTGGCAGCTTTTTGTATTGTCTCCAACAAAGGCACACCAATGATAGGCCCTGGTGAAATTACCAAAGTCACCTCTGCATCCTTGGGAGGAATCACCGCTGATATTTGCTGATTGCATCCTTCCTCACTCAAAAGTCCGGGAAAATCGAATTCTTTGCCTGGAAATGCCCGCCAAGTACGAGTATCGAGTATTAAAACTTCATAACCTGGCCCTGTTACAGTATAGTGCCAATTTAAAGAATCTTGATGATGGGATACTTGCCTGGGATTACTATTGCGAATATTGGCAGGCAATGGTAAACCAATCAGCCGAGTGATCTCATCCTCGGATTCTGGGCTTTGTCCTTGTGAAGTTGCCCATGTTTGTGCAGCTTGCAGTAATGCTGCTCCTGGTTTACCTTGTTCAAACTCATCTGGTGTATTTCCCCAAGCTTGGCAGATAGCATAAGCTAGTAAACCATTTTGCAGAACTCGCCTACCAAGAGGTTTACTGAGAACGCGATCGCACCAAGCCATGTTTAGATACCAATCATCGGTAATTTCGTGGTCGTCAAATATCATGTAAGTGGGAACATTAGCTAAAGCACGTCTAATTTTTTTGAGCGTTTCCCGAAAATTTTGTAAATGTTTCAGTTCTTTTTTAAATTCAGCTTCACCGCTTGCAAATTGTGATGAATTAGGATGCACATCTGCAAAAGTTGGTAAATCTTCTAATTTCGGCCATAACACATCACACCAGGCAAATAAATACATGACACAGAATTCGCCAAATGTGAATAAATGGCTTTTAGCAATATTAGAAATTCTGTTTATTTTATTAATACTAGCTGTTAAACCAGCCACATAAGTTGCTAAATAATTACGCTTGCCAGGATTTAATAGTTCGGGATTTGTGACAACTGGCAGTATTTCTAGCCATCCCAAAAGTGTTTGGCTGCCATCCATTAACATGAATAGTAAAGCATCCGCCACATCATCTGTATAAATTTGATCGCCTGTCAGAAAAAGTTGATGTGGTCGTTTTCTCGGATCTTTTGCTAAAGCTTCTCGAATCATTTTATCCACAGTAGCTAGCGCATCTGTGCTTTCGCCATGTGGCTTGCGACAAGAACCGTGAATAAGGCGTAAATCTTTTAAATTCTTTGGTACAAGTGCAAAACTAGGCAATTCATATCCAGGATAGGTAATATCTGCAATCGAACCTTCTAGATTTAAAACTCCTGGCTGAGTTAGTGTTTCTCCAGGAGCAAAAGCTAAATTATACAGATAATTTTCACCATATAAAAGTACGGCACGGGAAGATTTGGCAGTAACAGCAACAATATGTAAATTAACTCCAAGTTGCGTTGTCTTCTTTCTACCTGTAATTAATACTTTTTTATGAGTATCGAAAATAACTAAAGTAACAGTGCGACTTTCTTTTAAAGCAATCCAGACAGTAACGGCATTAGGTTCGGTACGTCGTAAAATAGGCCCTGCAAGAACAAGTGGTATTTGGTTAATTCGTTCTCTTAACGGTGTCCAACCCATACCACTTGTGCCATCCAATAGTACATTTCGAGTATATTTGTTCGGCGAGTGATGTCAACTTCTACAGCATAATTCTTTTTCGTGCCAATTTCTATCGCTTTGACAACATAACTTAGATTACCCTCTCTCTTCTTTGCTTACCTTTGTGTCCTACCCTTACGGGAAGCCGTACCTACGGAAGCCGCTAGCTAACGCAACGCCTGACGGCGAACGCGTCTACCGCGTCTAACGCGTCTTTGCGGTTTTTTTCGCTTGCCCTCGGTTTTCACATCCTACCAGGCAAGTGATACTATTTCTTTGCTGAACTGAAGTTAGACGCTCAAAAATATGCCTAAATTAGGAGAAAAAGCACCCGATTTCACTGCACCCGATCAGAATGGGAACTTAGTTAGTCTTGGTGATTTCCAATCAAATTGGCTTGTCCTCTACTTTTATCCCAAAGATGACACTCCAGGTTGTACAACTGAAGCCAAAGAATTTACTGATTTTTCTCTAAAGTTCAGCACCTTGGGAGCCACAATTGTCGGCGTCAGCCCCGATTCGGAAAAATCCCATTGTAAATTTATCGACAAACACAACCTGTCGATCCAGCTATTAAGCGATCCAGAACACCAAGTATGTGAAGCTTACGGTATATGGCAGTTAAAGAAATTTATGGGCAAGGAATACATGGGTGTAGTGCGATCGACCTTTTTGATTGCTCCTGATGGTAAATTAGCTTATGCTTGGTCGAATGTGAAAGTTAAAGGTCACGTTCAGGCTGTGCTCGCTAAATTGCAGGAATTACTCAATAATGCCTAAAGCACTTTTGCATCTGTAATCGTTACTATCAGCGTCATCGCAGCAACAGGTGAAGGGATAAAACCGCATTTTAACTAAAATTGTTTTTCTTGTTCTGAAATAGCGTGAACAAGAATGGCTCTGATGCCAGCAATTTTAGCTGCTTGCAATGTGGTAAGCGCCACTAGCTTCATTCTTGAGCGCACGTTTCCTCAAGTAATCATTAATTCAGAACTGCTAGAATCAAAATCTTCTAGTTGATGATCTGGTTTTATAGGTTGAGGTGGTTGCATTATTTGATTCTGCTCGTTAACCACCTTTAATCCCACGGTGCTTTTGTCGTCAGCAATTTACGGATATTTTCATTAGCAGAGGGTGGTGCATCAAGGAGTTCTAAAAATTGTTGGAATTTATCATTATCTAGTCTAAATAGCCGCCGATATAATAAAACCGCTTCGGCTTCTCGGCAAGCTGTCTCTATCATAAAATGGAGCGGCTCTTACCAAGAGCACCTGCCGCACTGTCGATTAAATTACGTTGCGCCTGGTGTACCCGAATATTAATTGTGACATCACGGTTTCGATTAGTTGGCTGTGGCGATCGCAAATTGCTTCCAGCCCAAGGAAGATTTGCTAGCCTAATAATAATAGAATCGCATGAGGCGCGATCGCACAGGTACATGATATCTGCTAGGCAGCAAAACTTTATTCAAGTAACTAAAGAGACAGAACTATGACGGCATTTGATGCTAAATCCACCCCTTCCTATAGCCAAGAAGATGTACAGCAAATTCTCAAGCTGGCGATCGCTCATCAATCTAAGGATCAAGAAAAAGAATTTTCTTACGAACAACTGTTGGAAATTGCTGCGGAACTAGACATTTCCCCAGAAACGCTTAAACTAGCAGAACGCGATTGGCAAGTGGCTCAGGGAGAAATTCTACAGCGACAAGCTTTTAACACTTACCGTACAGAAAGATTCAAAAAGCGTTTTGGCAAGTTTAGCATTGTCAACGGTGTTTTGCTGCTTGTAGATTTAGTTGGTGGTGGTGGTCTTTCTTGGTCACTGTATATTTTACTATTCTGGGGACTGGGTATAGGTCTTGATGCTTGGAATACTTTCCAAATTAAAGGAGAAGAGTACGAAATAGCTTTCCAAAAGTGGTATCGTAAGCATCAACTCAAACAAACCTTCAATAGAGTTGTGAATAAGTTTCTAAACGCGTGGCAGAGTTAGTGTTTGCTAGTCAAAGGCAGAGGGTAGAAGGAAGAGGAGGGGGAGAGTGGGAGAGGGGGAGAGTGGGAGAAGACGTGACTCACGATCCTTCCCCCTGTCCCCGTGTCTTTGCGTCCTCGTGTCCTCTTCCCAGCACCCTAAATATTGATACCTACCCAAGATGCAATTGGCTCCGTAGACTTCACTAAATGCATTCCTGCATCAGCGAAACGTTGAAAAGCAGCATTGGCTTGGTCAGTAAAATCTAATACACCTGGCACCACCACTGGAGAAGTGCAATCCTCTAAAAGGTAAACTTTCTGGGCTAGTTTAGGATCTTGTGCTTGAATTTCCGTCAGCAAATCATCTATCGTCCAAGCGACACAGTGGCTCTTTGCCTGTCCAGCGATAATCACCGCGTCAAATTCCAGTAATTTTTGAATAAAGCGGGTATTTTTCTCGGCAATGGGACGAGCGTTTATATCCTCTAACACCTCTGGACGCAGTACGGAGTAATTTTCAGTGAGCGGATTACCGCCTTTAATCTCAAAATTGGTTTGACTGTGGCGAGCGATCGCATGAAAGAAACAGGCTTCTTCAACTGCTGACACCAAAGCGTGACCAATGCCGCCCAGCATAGAATGATAAGGCCAAATAGTGAGTGGGTACTTGCCATCTTTACTCAAGCGTTGGGCGTAATGCAAAGCATAAGATTGCAATCCCATGTAGTCACCTTCAGCAATACTATAGGCTATTGCTGGATTCACCTGCCATTTGCTCTGCTGTACATCAGCAAAGGAAATCATCGTCATGGGTGCGGGATGCTCTCCAACATCGTTCACCCAAAAAATAGGGTGAAAAATCTGCATAGCCGTGTGAGTATCCATTGTCGGCGCAATTTCCGTGATTACATTTAAATTGCGATAAATGAATTCACATAACCGCACGTTGTCATCTACCGCACCCATGCCAGAGCGTCCACCGACAAATAGCTCAAAATCGGGAATACAAAAGGTATTTTGGACATCGATCGCCATTAGAAAGATACGAGTTTTATCCTCAGCAGCAGGTTGGAGTTGGTGCTGCTTTGCCCAATCTTTTGCTTGTGCTGCTCTTTGTTGGTAAGGAACACGCCATACTTCACTAACACGGCGGGCATCGAAATGACTGGGAATGGGAAGTTGGGTAATAGTTTGAGCACTCATAGATATATCTGTAAGATCTCTAGTATGCAAAGATTGTTAACAAAATAATGCTTGCTAAAGTAGCTTTGAAGTTTGACTCGACTTTAACTAAATTAAGCAGCACAGGCAAGTTACAGCAAATTTCATTCATTTGAACCACATTTTTTTTCGGGGAGCCAGCGCGTTGCGGAGAGAAGCGCCGTGCGGGGGTTCCCCCCGTTGAGGCGACTTCGGAGGGTTCCCCCCGTTGAAGCGACTGGCGTCAAGTGGCGTCAACTGGCGTGCGGGTTTAGCAGATATCCTTTCGTTTTGATACTAAGTTGCAATTTGGAGGTAGTATTTCTCCCTCTGCTCCCCTGTCCCCTGCCTGCCAAAACTAATATGTTTGAAGGCAACTCGGTATGAGCTAGAGATTAAAACAAAACCCGCCCTTAGAGTATTGTCTGGTCTATTCATCTGAAAATGGCTGTAATTGAACGTTTAAAGTCTTGGCAAACAAAACAGTAATAAGAAAACTGACACCTAGAAGTAGATGCCAGTTTATGGATTATTATGTTGAGCAAATGCGTTATTCAATTTTGAATTTTGGCAATTCTAACCACCAATAATCATGCGATCGCTCGCATTCTGTTGTCCCTTAGCTTCTTCTCTGGCTTGGGGCGTACCGTGCAGTTTTGGTTCGGGCTGGGGTGGTGTTGGTTCCGGGCCTAAGGGTTGGGGATTTTTAACGTACTGAAATTCTCCTTTGCCGTCCATTGAAGGGCCTTTTGCCCAGCGTCCTTCAGCACTTTCTGTTCCTTCAGAATTATTCCAGAACTGGTAAGCAAACTCGCGCTTTTCCAATTCCAATGGGAAAGAACTGGGAACAGGAGTATCTTCCAGCCCCTCTGCTTTCAAATCTTCAATAGCTGCTAACCACTGGTTTTGATGCATAGTGTCGCGAGCGATCATGAAACTCAGGGTATCTTTCACACCCGGATCGTTAGTCATTTCATACAGACGTACCGCTTGCAAGCGTCCCTGAGACTCTGCATGGAGATTTGACCGGAAGTCTGCCATTAAGTTACCACTGGCAATGATAAAGCGACCATTCCAGGGGAAACCAACGCTATCAGCTGGCATAGCACCCAAACCAGAAACAATGGCGTGTTGGGGATTCATCGCCGCCGCCATTACATCGGTAATTATATCCCGTGGATTGCTACCGCCCATAACCGCACCCACAACTGGATCTTTAGCACCATCTTCTTGCAGTTTGATCGGCGCTTTATCCAACAGGTGAGCGATCGTTGTAGCCAGCATTTCAATGTGACCGATTTCCTCAGTACCTATATCGAGGAGCATATCCCGATATTTTGCAGGGCCTCGGCAATTCCAGCCCTGAAACAAATACTGCATCATTACTGTCATTTCCCCAAAGGTGCCACCGATGAGTTCTTGAATCTTCTTCGCGTAGATCGGGTCTGGTTTTTCTGGCGGTTTGAAGTACTGTAGCTTCTTGGTGTGATAAAACATTATTATTCCTTAATTAATTACAACTTGTTGGGCTAGCACAAATTCAAACTCTAATAATTTGTGCTGCCTATTCTTTATAGGAAACCCACTAAAACTTTGCTCGACATCATTCTCTAGTTACATAAAAAAATACGTAAAAATAACTATCCTGACTGAGGTTATTTAACTTTTTAAGCTTTGTTAGAAAAAATACAAATTCTCGACTCTTTAACAGGATATAACTGGCGAATCAGGGATATTAACTCCTGATTGAATGAAGATTTTCGTCATTCCACCAGATCTACCAGATGCGATTAATCGCATCTGGTACGAACCAATTTGTGCGCTAACGAGGGTCAGATCCACCATTGGCTAACAACATCATGGACAGAAGTCGAGAATCTTACAGGACGCTTTTTACAACTTAATTATCATCCCGTCCGTGAACTTGGGCTGGCGGACTAGTTGCTTCTACAGCTGTGAATGGTTCTAAGATTTTGTAGGTGTGAGAAGCTCCTTTCGGAACCACCCAGGAATTTCCAGCTTCCAGCAAAACTGTTTGACCTTCAATGTGCAATTCGGCGCGACCTTTAATTACATAACCAACGGTTTCATACTCTCGCGCAGTTTGCTCTTTAGGTTCACCGGGTTGTTCATCTTCCCACAGACGCATAGAAATAGATTTGCCAGAGGCAAGATATTTTTCCCCATGTTCACCTTTGGGAGAATGAGCAGAGTCAATCTTTGTAACAGTTGTATCAGACATATTTTTCTCTCTTGTTTTTAAATTGCATCTATCTCACTACACAACTGGCGGGCCTGGTGTTTGCCAATTTCGTAACCGCAAAGCAAGAATTAAGAGCGTGATGCCAAAGATAATTGCGTAAGCTCCTATCACCCAGAGAATTGCTAAAGCACCTCCACCAGGCCAAATTACCGCTAAAATGCCAAAAACTACTGAGGCAATTCTAGCGATCGCAACCAACCACTCATTCTCAATTTCTTTTCGTAGTTGAATGGCAGCAATAATTTCGAGAATGCCAGTGATAATAGCCCAAGCAGCAATCAAGTAAAGCAGTATTAAAGCTGTGATTCCAGGTCAGAAGAACACCAGCACACCAGCAATAATGCCTACTATTCCTTTAAACAGCAATAGCCATCGATTTTCTTCTGACCCTCGACTTCCCAATGCAGCGATCATAGGCAAGATACCACTTAGCAGCACGAAGAAACCAAATAATACTACCAGCACAACAATACTAATTGCCGGCCAAATAAAAACTGCCACACCAAATGAGAATAATGAGAATTGCCAACACACCACGAAATGCTAACGTCCACCAATTGGGATTTAGCAGAGTTCCAATTCTGTGGTTGGGAGATTGCCTCATGGTTTGAGCACTACTTTTATACAGTTGTCCTTTTTGTGTTTGAAAATTTCGTAGCCATGAGGTGCTTGTTCTAGGGGTAGGCGGTGAGTAATCACGAATGACGGATCGATATCACCTTTTTGAACGTGTTCTAGTAAGGGGCGCAAGTATTTGTGGACGTGGGTTTGTCCCATCTTAAATGTCAGCCCTTTGTTAAAAGCTGCGCCCATTGGAATTTTGTCAAGGAAACCACCGTAAACACCCGGAATCGAGACATGTCCACCCTTTCGACAGGTAAGTAGTACTTGCCGTAGTGCTGTAGGTCGGTCTGTTTCTAGGCGCACTACTTGCTTAACCCGGTCATAAAGTGCATCGAAATTGGTACCGTGTGCCTCCATTCCTACTGCATCAATAACAGCATCAGGCCCACGCCCGCCAGTCATTTCTTTGAGGGCTTCCCCTGGATCGACTTCTTCATAATTAATAGTTTCCGCACCGCTATAACTCTCAGCTAAACGCAAGCGCTCTGGAATGCGATCAATACCAATCACACGTTCTGCACCCAAAAGAAAAGCACTTTTGATGGCGAATTGTCCGACAGGGCCACAACCCCAAACTGCAACAATATCTCCTGGCTTGATGTGGCAATTTTCTGCTGCCATATAGCCTGTGGGAAAAATATCGGTGAGAAAGAGTACTTGGTCGTCTGTTAAACCATCGGGGATTTTGAACAAGCCAACGTCAGCAAAGGGTACGCGGGCATACTCTGCCTGTCCGCCTGCGTAGCCACCCAACATATGAGAGTAGCCAAATAGACCAGCCGGTGAATGTCCCATCAGCTTTTCAGCAATCCAAGCATTGGGGTTGGAATTATCGCATAGCGACCATAGATCGCGGTTGCAAAAAAAGCAATTACCGCAAGAAATTGTAAAAGGAACGACCACGCGATCGCCCACTTTCACATTCTTTACCTGGCTACCCAGTTCAACGACTTCCCCCATAAATTCATGGCCAAGGATATCGCCCTTTTCCATTGTGGGAATAAAGCCGTCGTAAAGATGCAGATCGGAACCACAAATCGCTGTGGAGGTAATTTTTATAATCGCATCACGGGGATTTAAAATTTTCGGATCTGGGACAGTCTCGACTCGAACATCCTTGGCACCATTCCAACAAACTGCTTTCATAATCAATATGTAAATTTCAACATTTGACCCCCCTGCTCTAGCTAAGGTGTACACGCAAATCCCCTTTTTTCTCTTTCCCAGGCTCCAGCCTGGGAAAGCATTGACTAAGGCTCTGCCTGATGAAGAGGCGGAGCCTCACAGTTTTTATCAGCATGCAGAGCATGGTAATGAGAAAAATAGACTTGTATGTACACCCTAGCCTGTTCTAGCAGGGGTACAGTGAAGCTGGGGGTGATATATAGACCCAACTTCACTAAGAAACGGCATTATTTATCGAGTGGTTTTTGGTAATATCTTGGATCTCGATACTCTTGCCGTCGGGAATAATCTGGTTGATTTTGGCTACCAGTTAAGGATTCTACTGCCTCGCCAACTTTTTCTTTGGCTGACTGTAAAAAATCTTTTGTCGCTTCAGGGGCTGATTCATCAAGATTAAGGCGAGCGCGAACATTATCAGCAGTATCTTTCAGGTTTCTTTTCGCACTATCTACTACTTGATTGGAAACGTTTTCATCAGGTGTACCTTTGTAATAGTAACCGTATGGAGATTTCACCGTTTCTCCACTATTATTAAGACTACCTTGTGAGTATCTCTCGGTACGTTCTAACTGCCGATTATCGTTTCTGCCTTGATTGAAAATGTTTCTGTCTCGATTGGAAATATCTCTATCTCTGTTAGAAATATTTCTGTCTTGATTGAAAATGTTTCTATCTTGCTTGGAAACGTTTTCATCAGGTGTGCCTTTGTAATAATAACCGTATGGAGATTTAACGGTTTCATCAGCTAGAGCTTGCGCTGTGTTACCAAAAGCCTGCATGATAAAAACAGCTAATCCTAACACAAAAACTGTGAGAATTTTATGCAAGCGCAGATTTTTCAGTACAGAAATTAATTTGTTCATAAATATCCCCCAATTAAATCTTTTAATTGTTAGTAGACAGTAGATAGTTGTTGATTGCTAATTTTTAATAGCTAATAGCTAATTGCAATTAACTATTAACTATTCACCATTAACAACCAACCAAATCTGTTTATGGTTTCAGCAGAACTTTGATGCAGTTATCCTTTTTATGCTTGAAAATTTCAAAGCCCTGCTTCGCTTCTTCTAGAGGTAAGCGATGGGTAAAAACTTGTGACGGATCAATTTTGCCTTCCAAGACATAACCCAACAACAAGGGCATATACTTCTGGCCGTGCATTTGCCCCATTCTGAAAGTTAAACCCTTATTGAAGGCTGCGCCCATTGGAATTTTATCTATAAAGCCACCGTAAACTCCCATTACCGAAAGAGTTCCACCTTTACGACAAGCAAGCATCATTTGCCGCAGTACGTGCGGGCGATCAGTTTCAAGTCGTACCGCCTGCTTGGCTTCATCATAAAATCCTTCTAAACCTGTGCCATGAGCTTCTAATCCTACTGCGTCAATACACGCATCAGGGCCACGTCCTCCCGTCATTTCTTTGAGGGCTTCGCCTGCATCTATTTGCTCATAGTTAATGACTTCCGCTTTGGCAAAGTCTTTGGCCATTTGCAGACGTTCCGGAAAACGGTCAATACCAATCACTCGTTCTGCACCCAACATATAGGCGCTACGCATGGCAAACAATCCCACAGGGCCGCAACCCCAAACCGCTACAATATCCCCTGGTTGAATATCGCACAGATCCGCTCCCATGTAACCAGTGGGGAAAGCATCAGATATGGGTAGTAGTTTTTCATCAGCAATCCCTTCTGGAACTTTGACAGCACCAAAATCAGCAAACGGTACTCGTACGTATTCTGCAAAGGCTCCTGCATAGCCACCAAAGGTGTGGGAATAACCGAAGATACCTGATGTTCCAAACCCATAAACATTTTCTTGCATCCAGGCGTTGGGGTTGGAGTTATCACATAATGACCACATCTGATGTTGACAATAGTGGCATTGACCGCAACCAATAATTGAAGAGACAACAACGCGATCGCCTTTTTTTAAAAGGTTAACTTCGTTACCAATATCAACTACTTCTCCCATGAACTCGTGACCGATAATGTCACCAGGTTGCATTGTTGGGATATAGCCATCATAAATATGCAGATCAGAACCGCAGATTGTAGCTGATGTAATTTTAAGAATAGCGTCACGCGGATTAAGAATTTTCGGATCAGGAACTGTCTCCACCCGCACATCATTGGCACCATGCCAGCAAGCTGCTTTCATAAAAAATCTGAAGTATGAAGTATTAAAGTATGAAATATGAAGTATCAAGTATGAGATGCCTATCAGGGCAACTTTCCGTAGCTAGGATGAAGTATTAAATTTTTCAGCCTTTAGCCTTCATCCTTTATCCTTTCCCTTTTGGCTGTCCTTCGGTTGTGGCAATTTCACCTGCTTCCATTAGCATTTTGAAGCGGCGTAACTCATCACCAATCTGTTGTTCTGGTTCTTCACCAAAGAGTTTAGCGATCGCAGCTCCCAGCGCTCCTCCAGGCGGGTTATATTCCATCACAACTTTGACTTCAGTGCCGCGATCGCCTGGTGCTTTTGTAAAGCGGACAAAACCGGAGTTGTCAACATCTGCCCCTTCTACCGATGCCCAAGAAATAAACTCGTTTTCACGGTCTTCTAGAATATCTGCATCCCACTCTACACTTTGACCTAAGGGTGCATTTGCTGTCCAGTGAGAACGCTTATCGTTATATACCTTCACAAACTTAAGATGTTTCATGAACCTGGGTAGATTCTCGAAGTTGTGCCAAAAGCGGTAAAGTTCATCTGCTGATTTATTTATTGTTACTGTCTTTTCAACTCTGATAGCTTGACTCATGCCTATTGCTTCCTGCACTTGTTTTGCTGTGCTTTGTTTAGTCGCACCTTGATAAATTAAACCTCCGCCCGCTAGTGCCATCAATGCGCCTTTGAGCGATCGTTCTCTCAAACCCATTAGCACCAATGCACCACCACCAATTAAAGAAGCCCAACGTTCTGCTTCACTGGCTTCACCTTTACCACCACTCAACTGATTTCCAGATGTTGATGTCACTTGTATATCTCCTTCACTGAGCGAATAAGTTATCGGGGATTGGGAAGAGGACAAGGAGACAAAGGGACGTGGGGACACGGAGAATCTTGATTCACGTTCTTGCTCCTTGTCTCCCCCTCTCCCCTTCCCCCCCTCCTCATCCTAGCCCCTAGTTCCTACCTAGCTCACAGCTGCTCCTGTAGTAGGCTGAGTCGGCTTTACCTGTGCGCCCATTCTTGTTCGATACAGATCTGCTAGACGTTGCTCGTAGATCAAGAGGTCTTTGTGAATTTCTGTGAAAATCCTAGTTGACACTGGATCAGTAATTGCTACACACAGATTACCGATATCGCCTATACCAGTTTGTAGATCGCCTAAGGCGGAAGGTAACTGATAGATATCGTCACTACCTGTAAAAGTAGTTTTGACTTTGGCATATTTATCGGCAATATTGGCAGCGAAGGAAGATTTTTCGCCTAGTTCGGTAAGTCGTCCTTCTAATCTTTGGATATGGCGCTGTCTCAACGGAATCATCTCTTGGAATAGAGATTTTATTTGTGCATCCGATTCTTTTTCAGCGTACTTTTCTAGCGCTTCTAGTGCATAGCGCTCACCAGCCAAGGCGGTATTTAAAGCTTTGACTATATCACCTTTGGTAGAACCACCCCAAGCATCGGCAAGTTTCCACCATTCGGCTGTTTGATCATTTTCATGAGGTAATGCAGCATCTTTACCGCCATATCCCAAACGGCTCAAAATCGCTGTGGCAAATATCGCTAAATCTCCAGGTTGACGAGATGTAATTAAGTTTCCGTCAATTACCAGGGGTTCATCTATGTAATTCGCACCAGCATTGATCATGTCCTTACGAATTGCTATAAAGCCAGTAGCTTGTTTACCTTTAAGTAAATCGCCTTCAATTAGAAGTTGCGGTGCGTGGCAAACGGCAGCCACTAATTTTCCTAGCTGCATGGCTTCTTGAACAAAGCGCACCATGTTGGGGTTCCGTCGCATTTTGTCGGGAGCCACACCACCGGGAATGATAACAGCATCAAACTCAGAAGCCACTGCTTCGGTTGCCGTACCATCAGGCTGCATGGAAACTTTATTTTGTTTTCCGTGATATTTTTCGTTCATGCGCGAACCAAGGACAACAACTTCCATGCCCGCCTGTTTAAGCGCATTGTATGGTACTTGAAATTCTGCATCCTCTACATCATTTTCAATCAGGAAAGCGACTTTCTTCTTACTAGAATTGTTAAGTGCCATTGAATTTCCTTGTATTTTTTTTACAACTTGATATTAGTTATTTCACTAAAGGTTGTTGACTAAAAGTTATGAGTAATACTGTATTGATTCCAAACTCATAACTTCTTTACGGGCAAGTTGACGTACTTTGTCAAAAGCTTTGCAGAGTGCGTATAAGCCCCTACTTTTACGCAGTTATTTCACTACTAGGAGGAAATAGTTCTGCATAATCCTCTGAAAAATTATGTTGAAAATCAACAAATTCACCAGGTGTAATTGCATCTTGTAAAACTGTAAATACAGAGCGGATATGTATGACTGCTGCTGTTGGGTCAACGTTTTCTTTTTCACCTACCCTAGATATAAAATCTTTTATAGAAAATGCTTGACCACTCTCACCTTCTCGACCACGTAGGTATCCTGCTAATTCTTCTGGTAACTGGGCGGCTAAGTGATTGGCTTCATTGCCAACTATCCGTTCTTTAATTGTTTCGAGTGTTGCACGGGTAGCACGTTCTGCCTCTTCACGAGAATTTAATTGAGCAACACTTTCAACGTGTTTAAGGAATTCTTCATATTTCACCTTTCTGCCTCCGCTAACGACATAAAATCAATCTTTATTTTTTATCTATTTCTTTTAAATACAACAATCAGATTAAATTTTATAACTTTGACACAATATTCAGATTGATGATATAACTTTCTTATTTAAATGAATAGAAATAATTGTAGCTTTTCTAAAAAATGGTTAGGATTTATAAAATCACGCTCTACTACAATCTATTCAATTAAGAATTAGTGAATTGAAGAGAGAACATTCATTTTATAAACCCCAACTCAATCCTATGTGACTTGACCATGAACTCTTAGTTATACAGCTATTTTGGATTTTAAGATTTTAGATTTCTTCATTCAAGAGAAATATTCAACAATATGAATTTGATATGTCTTAGGAAAGAAACAAAAAATATTTTTGTTTAAGATATGGATTAAAAAAATAGTTATGAGCTATGATTTTTCTAGGCAATAATAAAATTATTCATGCCTGTATTCCATAACTCATAACTTAGATGAAGTGGCTATAGCGTGGATTCACTCTTTTAAGGTTATGCATAAATTTCTATTTGCTCTTCGCTCCAAAGAGTGAAATAGTTTTCATCCTAAAGGGATAGACCTTGAGGATGACAAAGCTTGAAAAATAAAGCGTTATTGTGAGTGTGCAGAAAGGTTAAGTGTTTATGGTAAATCCACAATCTGAAGAAGATTTAGAAGCTCAACTTAATCAAATAGATCCAGATGAGCAACCTCAACAAAAAGATTTGTCATCCCAAGTTTCTGATTTACCGCAAGAAATTACAGAATCTTACGGTACTGGTGTTAAGGATGAGCCGGGGTATAACATAGGCGATCGCAAACAACGATATCAGACACAGGGAAACGCGGAAGCTAGCCCAGAGATAACAGGAGGAGATATAGATGCAGCTTGGGAACTTGAGGCAGACGTAGGAGATGAAGCAGTTGGTGGTACTGCTCCCACTCCCGATCAAGATATTGTCGATGAACTTGGTGCCGCCGTAGGACTAGAGATGGATGATAAGGCATTCCTGCGAACAAACGAAATTTTAGAGCAACGCGATGATCGCCGTTGGGAATTAGATCCCACATCTAGCGAAGATTATGAGCAGCGAAGAGAGTGAAGAAGACGCGGAGAGATTGAGACGCGGTGAGCAGTCCGTTGCGGTGAGTCCAGTCCCCGTCTTGGCGGTTCCCGTCACGTAGACGTGTAGCGGTGAATGGCGCAGTCTTGGCGGTTTCCGTCACGATTGCGAACCCATGAACCCGAAGGGCTTCCCGTAAGGGTAGGGGAACTGGCGAACCCGGAGGGAGGTTCCCTCCGTTGTAGGCGGAACGCCTTCCCGTAGGGTAGGAACTGCGTAGACGCCTGAAAGGCGGCTTCTCGTAGAGTACCCGGAGGGTGACGCGGAGAAATTATCAAATATATTCCCCGTGTCTCCGTGTCCTCTTCGCCTACAGCCGTGACTGCGTTTCCTTATTTTCTAATCCTTCGCGAGAGTGATCGAGACGTAATTCATCCTTTGGCTCAAAGCGCAACCAGAATGGAGTTTCTTTGCCAACTGCTCCTTTAGCAACAGTGACACCACCATCAGCTAGCCACAATGCACCTGTTACGTAGCTAGCTTCATCAGAGGCTATGAAAGCGTAGACGTTTGCCATTTCTTCACTTGTACCGCGTCTTCCCATAGGTGTGGCTTGAATCAGAGTCTTTTCCATCTCCGCATTCATTGACCCTTCTTCTTTATGTGTCCAAGCGGTATCAATTGCGCCAGGGCATACACAGTTAGCTCGAACGCCGTGTTTGGCTTGCTCAACAGCAACACCTTTCATAAACGAATGCATCCAGCCTTTCGTACCGCCGTATGGCGTATTATATGCTAAACCATTAAAGCCTGCTTCCGAACCAGCCGAGACGATGTTACCCCGTGTTTTTTGTAGGTGTGGCAGTGCGTATTTTGTCATCAAGAATGCTGAACGGAGATTCATGCGGATGGTTTCATCAAATACCTCAATCGGGTAGTCCTGAGTTTCGGCTGTGGCAAGAAATACTCCAGCGTTATTAATTAGAATATCCAACTTACCGTAGGCGTTGAGTGCTGTTTGCACGCAGTTTTGAGCATGAAATTCTTGGGAAACATCACCTGCATAAGTGATCGCTTTGCCGCCATAATGTTTTATTTTTTGCACTACATCTTCTATTGGATCGTCTGGTAGTCCATTGACAACAACTGAAGCACCTTCTTTGGCAAATTTATGGGCAATGGCTTCTCCAATACCAGTACCAGCACCCGTGATAATAGCCACTTTGCCTTCTAAACGTCTATCCATCTTTTTCACCCTTATGAATATTTAACTACTAGTGTGTGATTGCTGATAGCTAATTGTTCACTCGCATTAGCCGTTTTCATTTTTCAATTGTTCTTCTCTTTGATTGAGATACATCTGTCTTCAGTAGGGTTCGATTCCAAAGTCTACTTTGATAACTTTGCTAGTGGAGTTGATTAATGTAATTGCAATCGGAGTTTATAATGACATTCACTCAATCTAACGATCCAAATCTTCGTGAACACGTACAAGCTTTTCAAAGTTTACCTGTAGATGAACAGCTTGCATTATTCTGGTTTATCTACAAAGAGATGGGTGATTCTATTACTCCTGCTGCTCCTGGTGCTAGTACAGTTTCTCCAGAAGTTGCTGAAGGTTTATTCAATCAAGTTAAGGAACTATCTCACGAAGAACAACTACAACTTCAGCGAGACTTAATTAATAAAGTAGATAATCAATTAGCTCGTGAGTATGGCTCTTTTAGCGATACTACAAAACTGCTATTTTGGTATCGCCTTGCTCAAGGAATGGAAAACTCTACAATTATCCCAATGCCTGCTAATTACGAGCTTTCCTCACAAGCTCAAGAGCTTTTTAACAAGATTAAACAATTAGATTTTGGTCAACAAATTACTCTTTTCCGTGACTACGTGTCGCCAATGGGCGCTCAACCAAAAGCAGGCGCCGAAATTTAAATATCCTCGCTGAAGTTGTAATTTTTCTGATTACTAAACTCGACAATCTAAAGATATTAAATACAGGGATAAACTTAGGTTTATTCCCTGTATTATCTTTTAAAAAAGCTGATACTATTGATTGAGCAGAGAAACTCATCGAAAAAGCGATCGCTGACTATAAATAAGACAATAAATATAGGAATCCGGTTTATTCCTGAAAAAATTAAGTATTTGTAGGGGAGGCAGTTTGCAGTGTAGATTTTCTTCCCACAAAACTGCCGTTGTGTTATGACTTTAGTCTCACGCACCTAAACTTTGAAAAAGTGCGTTAAGCTCCACTATCAGCCAGCCTACGTGTTTTTCAAAAATCAAATATGAGTCCCATAGTCAATTAATTTAATCGGAACTAATTTCATTAATAAATGGCGATATCGCACTTACAAACTCAGTGGTAGACTCATAAGGTAAAACATTTCTACCGGGAGCTTTTTTCACACTAGCTTGAGGTAAAGCTGTGAGATAGTCAGCCAACCACTCGTCTGCTGTAAGTTCTTTTCCTTCTTGGGAAATACTCGATACGTTTTCACCCACAACTACCAATGCTGGTTGCTTGATGCAGACAACTGCACTACTGTAATCCTTTAACCAAAAGCCAGCCAAAAAAGAAAAAACTGCATAGCGACTGGCAATATCTTCTGCACCCGTGCGTAAAGTATTTAACCATTCTGCATCAACACTATTGGCAGATTCAAATAGCTGTTTAATTGAAAAATTACGCAAAAACTTCTCCCTGCGGGCATAGCGATAAAAAAGATGACCTAAAGGAGAATTTAAAAGGTTCCAAACACCTTTCTTTTGCCATTCTGGTGCTTCTTTCTGAATTAAAGGCCAAGCAGGAGGAGTAGCAATTACTAATCCAGCAATTAAATTTGGTTCTTTTTTAACTAATTCGATTGCAACTGCAAATAAAGCACCTTGGACTACGACAATAACAGGTTTTTGAACTACTGTTTGTACAAAGTGTCGTAACTGTTCAGCCCAATCACCTGGAGTACAAGCTACGTGGGGTTTATCGCTCTCGCCACAACCGAGTAAATCAGGATTATAAATTTGATTGCTATTTCCTTGTTGATACCATTCCCGACAAAAGCGTTGCCAAAATTGTCTTGATAAACCAACCCCAACAGGATGAATTAATAGTAAAGGAATACTCTGAGAAGTAGAATTTATTGGTTTAAAAACTTCATATGCACAACGATAATTATGCCAGGTATAAAACTGGGTAAAAGATGCTGATTTATCTTGAGTAATCATAGAAATATTTGAAAAACAACCGTCATTGTTATCTTAAAGAAAAGCAGAAAATTTCTACATAATCTCTAAGCCTCGATGACTAGCTAAAAATCATTTGTGGATAAACAAACTTGTAGCCCGCTTCTTTTATTTTTTTATTTGACACTTTAGCATTATAGGAACGCTTACTGCTTAGGGAAGAATCCCATTTAACTTTGGGTAGATTATGGATTTCGCATATGCGGTTAGCAATTTCACCATTTGTGAGATTGTCATCATCCACAAGATTGTAAATACCTTGAAAGCGGTGACGACGCGCAAACTCGCTTGCAGCAACAATGTCCTCAAGATGAATCCAGTTGGCTGGTTCTTCACCACTGCCTGGGCGAGTTGTACCAGCAAGTCGCTGATATATTTTTATCAGTTCTCGACGAGGGCCGTAAATTCCGCCCAAGCGTAGGATACAAACGCGGAGATTTTCACTAGATGCCGAAAGCAATACTTGCTCAGTCTCATTAAGAATTTTTCCACTAGGGGTTATTGGTGCAACTGGCGTTTCTTCATCTACCAAAGCGCCGTGTTGTTCACCGTATACAGAACAACTACTTGTGTATATAAGTTGCTGAACGCTTGGTGTCTGCTTTAAGGCTGAAACTAAAGTTTGGGCAGTCTGTAAATAAGTTTCTTCGTAGGTGCCACTTCCCTTTGTACCTACACTTAAAAGTACAGCATCTTGATTTTTTAAGACTGATTTTACCCCTTCCAAGTCACTTCCTTGGACTGTTACAACTCGTTGAGCTAGTGATTGTAATTCTGGCACTCTTTCAGGAGTTGTTGTGGTTGCAGTAACAACTAAAGTCATCTTTTGTTGCCAATGGTGAGCAACAGCAGAACCAACATAACCACAACCAATGATTGCAACGTTCATGGGAATTTATACAAAAAAATAAGGATATTTAGTAGAGATGTGAGTGGCACGTCTCTACAATTAACCATTATCCTTGTTTGCCTTGCTAAGTTGGTTTAACACTTGGGTTTATAGGTTGGTGGACATAATTAGACATAAAATGCTTATCGCCAAAAACTAGACAGATAAGTTTTTCCCTCCTGCCATCTGCCTCCTGCTTTCTACTTATTTTCTCTAGGCAGCTTCCCGTAGTTGTGGCTTTTCATTTACCTCTGGAACATTCAAAGATAATTGTTCAGCCTGAGGCACTGCTGCTTGCTCTAAAACTTGTATTTCGATATTCACACTTATCAAATAATTGCCTGTATTAGCACCGACTGCTTCAGCAACTAATTTCGCCAGATCTGGGCGCTTGGCAGTCAATGGATCGCGCAAGATACAGCGATCCCAATCGTGCTTGGCAGTCGGATTGAGGCTAAGAATATAGTGCTTTTTCATAGAACAGAACCCTTGAATCCATCTTCGAGAGGACTGTCACAAAGCCTGCTCAAGTATAAAGCGGCTTTGTGAACGCTACTTTTTTAGTATAGTACAAAAGTACTATTAAATAGTAAGATAGTGGTTAGTGGATGGTGGGACAATGAATTGATGGCACTATATCCTGTGGGAAGGGCTACGCCCTACGATTGATAGAGCTAGAGGCTTTCATGGGTAATTGCTCATAGTCCAAGAATGAAAGTAAGCTTTAAACTAATTTGTCTTTCCATCAGCTTGAGATTTGAGCAAGTGAACATCATTTACCCAGACAGCTTGCTGCGGCACAGGAATGGCAATTCCGGCTTTGTCGAAGGCGACTTTCAATCGGCGCCGAAATTCGCGTGCCACATCCCATTGTTTGAGTGGCTGTGTTTTAATCCACACACGAATTAATAAACCGCGATCGCCAAAATTATCTATTCCTAAAACTTGCGGTGTTTCTACAATTGGAAGTTGCCATTGCGGATCTTGATCCATTTCTAGGGCAACAGTCTTAATTAATTGCAAAGCTTCGTCAATATCGGCTTCGTAAGCAACCGGAATAGTTAAATCGGCTCTCGACCAACGACTAGAAAGATTAGCAACTATTTTAATTTCACTGTTGGGGATAGTAATTAAGCGTCCTTCCGAATCTCGAACTTGGGTCATGCGCAGATTCAAATTTTCTACCAAACCTCCCACATTTCCCACATTAATAACATCACCTAGCGCGTACTGGTCTTCTAAGATGATCAGAAAACCGTTAATTGCATCTTTAATTAAGCTTTGGGAAGCCAAAGATATTGCTACACCCACCAAACCAGCACCCGCTAGCAATGGAACAATATCTATACCCAAAGAAATGAGAGCAAATAAAGTACCAACTCCCAATAAAGCAACACCAACAATACCTTTTGTGACACCAGAAATGGTAGAAACTCGTAACTGCAACCTTTCAGAACTTTCTGGAGTTAGTAGCGCACTACTACTGACAAAAGCAGAAGTGAAGCGATCAATCAGGGCATAGCTAAGACGGATAGCTACATAAGTTCCAATTCCCACACCAGCCAATTTTATAGGAATTTGTAAACCGATGAAAATTCCTAATTGTAGCGATCGCGTATAGGGAAATAAACCAAGTATGAAGAATGTACTACCTCCCCAAAGCATCGTTTGAGCTAGCTGATGCAGCCGTCTTTTTACTTCTTCAAGATGTCGATGATGCTGTTGATTGAGCTGGGAAGTAATCGGTTTAGCTGCGGTTGAAGTCGGGGAGGCTAGCTGTAGTGAATGCCGTTTTGAGCGTTGCCGCCACTGATAAAGCCCCCAACTGATGACGATCACGCCGAGTCCAGTTGTGGTAGCAATTACGCCTTGGCTAAGTATAAACTCAGTGCGTCGTTCTTGTCTCGCCTGTTTTAAATCTTCCTTTAAAATTTCGGAGATTTGATTCGCCGCCGTTAAAGGATCTACCTGTCGCAGATTAGCATCTTGGGCAGTAACGGTCATTAAATATTGATTATTAACTGTGATGACTGGTAGTCCATTGTTCGGTTCGATGTCTACATTGACTTCCTCAGAAGAGGAATCCAAGTAATTTTGGGTAGCTCTGTACAAATTACTCTGAATACTCTCCAAACGCTCCGTAAAGTTCGCTCTTGGTGCGGATACCTGAAACAAGCGCCTACCATCCAAATAAACCCATCCTGTAACTATTCTGCCTTCTGGATCGGCAGATCTTAAAGTAGGTGGTTGCAGGTTAGGGAAAAAAGGAAACTGCGCTGTAGCTTTTGGCATTACTCCAATAGTTATCACCATTGAAGAAAAAGCGATCGCTACAAATTTAAAGCGCAATTGACACCTCCTTGCTCTTTACAATACTGGGGACTGGGGATAGGGGACACGGGGACAACCAGACGCGGGGACGCGGGGAAAGAGGTGATCTGGAAAGGGAGAAGACGTGAGTCACGATCCTTCTCCTTGTCCTCATTTCTCTGGGCGTCGCCGCATCTCCTAGTCTTCGCGTCAATTATTCCCCGATGCCCCCATCTTTGTTAGTCCTTTTCGAGCCATGCTGGCAAACAATTTAAGTAATTGTACCTGTCCATAGTCAAGTGTCTGTTGGTCTTGACTTTAGAAAAAGTTATTAAATTTTTCTAAATCATCAAGATTATCAAGCAATTTTTGTAGGGTGGGTACTACCTAACTTTCCTCAAACCCTTATTTTGACGTTGGTAATAGTACACACTTTACGGTTCGCTAATAATCCAGTCTCTTCCCTCTACCTTAAAGATGAATTTTAAGAAAGAAGCTTAAATCTTAGCTGAGTTTGCCAGTCTTAGAATAATCTAGTAGAGTGCGTAAGCATTTACGCTAATTTTTTACTTTTTTGAGGAACTATTTGATGACTGCAACATCTCCCCGATTAAAGCACGAGGTTAAAGACCTCGCCCTAGCTCCCTTGGGAAGACAGCGCATTGAATGGGCTGGACGCGAGATGCCTGTTTTGCGGCAAATTCGCGATCGCTTTGCTCAAGAAAAACCCTTTGCGGGTATTCGTCTTGTTGCTTGCTGTCATGTCACAACAGAAACAGCAAATCTAGCAATTGCTCTCAAAGCTGGTGGCGCAGACGCCGTATTAATTGCCAGCAATCCCCTTTCCACTCAAGATGACGTAGCTGCTTGTCTCGTTACCGATTATGAAATTCCCGTCTTTGCCATCAAAGGTGAAGATAACGAAACTTACAGCCGCCACGTCCAAATCGCTCTAGATCACCGTCCCAACATTATTATTGATGACGGTTGTGATGTGGTTGCTACCCTAGTCAAAGAACGCCAGCAGCAACTCGCTGATATCATCGGCACCACCGAAGAAACCACCACGGGAATTGTTCGGCTACGTGCCATGTTCAAAGATGGTGTTCTCACCTTCCCGGCTATTAACGTCAACGACGCTGATACCAAGCACTTTTTTGACAACCGCTACGGTACAGGACAATCTACACTCGACGGGATTATCCGCGCTACAAATATCCTACTGGCTGGCAAAACCGTTGTGGTTGTAGGTTACGGTTGGTGTGGTAAAGGTACTGCCCTGCGTGCACGGGGACTTGGTGCTAATGTAATTGTCACCGAAATTGACCCCATCAAAGCAATTGAAGCAGTGATGGATGGTTTCCGCGTCCTACCAATGGCAGAAGCCGCACCATTAGGTGATTTATTTATCACAGTTACTGGTAACAAGCACGTAATTCGCGGCGAACACTTCGACGTGATGAAAGACGGTGCAATTGTTTGTAATTCCGGTCACTTTGATATCGAAATTGACCTTGTTGCTCTAGGTGATAAAGCTAAGGAAGTAAAAACAGTACGTCCTTTTACTGAAGAATATCGCCTAAAAAATGGTAAATCAGTTGTAGTTCTTGGCGAAGGGCGCTTAATTAACCTTGCTGCTGCTGAAGGACATCCTAGTGCAGTGATGGATATGAGCTTTGCTAACCAGGCCCTTGGTTGCGAATACCTAATCAAGAATAAGGGTAAATTGGAACCCGGTATTCATGCAATTCCTACAGAAGTAGATCAAGAAATTGCACGCTTGAAATTGCAGGCAATGGGAATTAAAGTTGACACCCTGACGCCAGAGCAAATCGAGTACATGAACTCTTGGACTTCTGGCACCTAATCTTTACCGAGAATTTAATTACGGCAATAGGATAAAAGCTTAAGCTAGAACTAGGTTTTCTAAGGCTATTGCCTTGGGATAGGTTAATCGCCTATCCCTTTTTCTATTTGATTACATTTAGTCTGATCAGGCGAATAAATTTATAGTAATTCAATTATTTTGAAGATATAACTTGGTAGGGGTTTGAGGTTTGTATTTGTGCGAACTAAAATCATAAACTGCACACTGGGAAATGGCTAATTTCAATTCATCAATGATATAGCAGCATATTAGCCATATTTACACTTAGAAATGATTCATAAACTAAACCTCAAATTGTAGAGTTTTTAAGCATTGTTTGAATGTACTGTATTTATTGGTGTGTTACTATACTTATTTCAAAACTTTGTTCATAGTGATAAAAATAGTTTTGCTTGGGAATACTGAAAATCAGGCTTTAAGATACTCAATCAAAGCAATTTTGGAACATTTGTGACTCAAGAGAGATAAATTGGCTATTTTAATATATAGTATGCATACCTTCATAACATCACAGCTATAGGACTCAGATTTGATTTTTGAAAAACACGTAGGGTGTTTTGTCGCGAAGCATAACGCACCGTTTTCAAGGGTTGGGTGCGAGACTAAAGTCATAACACACTTAATTTATTCAGTAATCAAATCGGATTCCCATATCAAATTATTACTAAAATTTATAGGGGAAAATTGGAATGTTTTTCCACTCCTGGTGAGGGAACTCAGTTTGTAATTCAAATTCCCATCCGCTAACCAGCCTCTTAGCCTTTAAGATGAGCGTGAGCGATAAGCTTGCAATTGGGCGCGCAGTTGGGCAATTTCTTCAGCCATATCTAATACCATTGCAGCTCCCACTAAATTGAGTCCTAAATCGCGACGCAGACGTAAAATTTGACTAATCCGAGCAATATCGCGCGATCGCAACATCGAGTTAATCGGTGAAATCAATCCCAGTGTGGCAAAGCGTTCTACCAGTGCAGTTGATGTTTGTGTAATTAAAGCCGCATATTCAAAAGTGTAAAGGCGATCGCCCTCTTCGGAGATAACCACCCGTGATAGCCCAGCTGAATTCATAATTTCACCTCTTGTAAAGCTGCACGCGGTTCGAAAGTGCTACTGTCGCGAATTTTTTCATAGCACTCGCGTTCCACCGGACTTAAATCTTTGGGAGATACAATCTGTAGTTTGACAATTAAATCAGTGTGTCCGTCTTTGGGCTGTTTCCATCCTTTACCCCGTAACCGCAAAGATTGCCCAGAACGCACACCCCCAGGAATTTTCATTGTGACACTACCATCGGGCGTAGGTACTTTAATTTCCGCTCCCAAAACGGCTTCATCCGGTCGAATGGGAATTTCACAAGTGATATTATCGCCTTCAAATCGAAAGAATGGATGGGGCAAAACTTCAATTGTTAAATATAAATCTCCTCGTTGTTGAGAAAATGGACTAGGACGTCCTTTACCCCTGATGCGAAGGCGACTTCCAGGTTTTGCACCGCCTGGAATGCGCACAGTAACCGTTTCCCCATCGATTTGCAGCCGCTTCTGCGTGCCGTGAAACGCTTCAGAAAAACTGAGGGCGATCGCTGCTTCTGTATCCGGAGCAGGTGCTTCAGTGGCAACATTTTCATAAAAATCGCCAAACCCAGGTTGAGCGCCTGTATAAGTACGATAACTATAAGTTTTACCACCTCCACCCACACCACCAAAACGACCTAGCAGATCATTGATAAAATCATCAAAGTTACCGTATTGATCGAAATCAAAGCCACCAACATCTACTCTTGTACCCCGACTGCGTGGTGCTGCTCCAGTTGTCACCGCTTGCTGCCAATATTGTCCAAAAGCATCGTATTTTTGGCGTTTTTCTGGATCGGAAAGTACTTCGTTAGCTTCATTAATTTCTTTGAAGCGTTCCTCTGCTTCTTTATTTCCAGGGTTGATATCGGGGTGATACTTACGTGCCAGCTTGCGGTAGGCTTTCTTAATTTCCTCCGGTGTAGCATTTTTGCTCACCCCTAGAATTTGGTAATAGTCCTTGAAGTCGCTTGCAGCCGGCATAGCTGTTTCATTGCTAAGTGGAAAACCTGACTTCAGTTTAATTAAGGGATTGCCAGGGGAAATCTGTCGTCAGTATGGCATTAGTGCTCTGAAGGCAGAAGGCACAGGAGCCACTACGCTCTTAAAGATTTCCTCCTTAATACAATTGGCGTAACAGATTAAATTTGAAAACACTCTGCGTTCTTTGCGCTGACTCTGTGTTCCTCTGCGTTTAAATTAAAAGCCGAAATTATACCTATTAAGTAGCGTACACGCTCATCACTACGTGCTAATATCTGGGTTCACCCCACAAAATCGGCATCAATTACATCTTTACCGTCGTCACGCGTACCAGTAGTACCAGTAGTACCGGTAGTTCCAGTTGTACCACCACCAGCTTGGGCATAAATAGCGCTACCGATTTGCATCATTGCCTGTTGCAAGTCTTGAGTTAGCGATCGCATCCGATCATAATTTTCTTGATTGATCACTTCACGCAAATCTTTAATTAGCGCTTCTGCCCGACTTCTATCATTTGCAGGAACTCTCTCAGCCAAGTCTCGCAATTGTTTTTCGGCTTGATATGCCAAGGAGTCGGCATTATTCTTAGTATCAATTTGTTCACGGCGTCTTTTATCTTCTTCGGCGTGAACTTCCGCATCCTGTACCATGCGCTCTACATCCCGCTTATCGAGCGTAGAAGCGCCAGTAATTGAAATTGATTGTTCTTTACCCGTTGCCTTATCTTTGGCAGTGACAGAGAGAATACCGTTAGCGTCGATATCAAAGGTAACTTCGATTTGCGGTATACTTCTAGGAGCAGGGGGAATACCATCCAAGCGGAAATTTCCCAAGCTCTTGTTATAGCTTGCCATTTCTCGCTCGCCTTGCAAGACGTGAACTTCGACATTCGTCTGCCCATCAGCGGCGGTAGAGAAGATTTCTGATTTCTTGACAGGAATGGTTGTATTGCGGTTGATAATTTTAGTCATCACACCGCCGAGAGTTTCCACACCCAAAGACAGAGGTGTAACATCCAATAGGAGAATGTCTTTGACTTCCCCAGCCAGAACACCAGCTTGAATAGCCGCTCCTACTGCAACCACTTCGTCGGGATTGACACCCTGATGAGGTTCTTTACCCGTCATGCGCCCCACTAGCTGTTGAACGGCAGGCATCCGGGTAGAACCACCCACTAATATGACTTCATCGATATCTGCATTACTCATTTTGGCATCACCGAGAGCTTGCTCCACAGGGATGCGGCAGCGATCCAACAAATCCCCACACATTTCTTCAAATTTTGCCCGTGTCAAGGTTGTGTCAATGTGTTTCGGCCCTTCATGAGTGGCGGTGATAAATGGCAGGTTAATATTAGTTTGAGTGGCGCTAGAAAGTTCAATTTTGGCTTTGTCAGCTGCTTCGGTGAGCCGTTGTAGTGCTTGCCTGTCTTTACGCAAGTCTACGCCTTCGTGGCGCTGAAATTCGTTAGCAATCCAATCTACAATCTTTTTATCAAAGTCATCACCACCCAAGTGAGTATCGCCACTGGTAGCTCTGACTTCAAAAACACCTTCACCCACATCTAAAATGGAAACATCGAAGGTTCCGCCACCAAGATCAAAAACGAGAATGGTTTCGTTAGTCTTTTTGTCTAAACCGTAGGCTAAAGCTGCCGCAGTCGGCTCGTTAATAATCCGGAGCACTTCTAAACCCGCTATTTTGCCAGCGTCTTTGGTGGCTTGGCGTTGGGAGTCGTTAAAGTAGGCGGGGACGGTAATAACAGCTTGAGTTACTCTTTCTCCCAGATATTTGCTAGCATCGTCTGCTAACTTGCGCAGTATTTGAGCGGAAACTTCTTCCGGAGCAAATTGTGTGCGTGCCGCGGGACAATCAAGCTTCACGTTACCATTACTGTCGCGCAGGACTTTGTAAGAAACTTCGGTTAGTTCTCTGGTAACTTCATCATACTTGCGGCCGATAAAGCGTTTGACCGAGTAAAAAGTATTTTCTGGGTTCATGACTGCTTGGCGTCGGGCAATTTGACCAACCAAACGGTCACCTGTTTTCGTATAAGCTACAACAGAAGGAGTAACGCGTTGTCCTTCAGCATTGGGAATGACAACGGGTTGCCCACCTTCCATAACAGCAACACAAGAGTTTGTTGTTCCTAAATCAATTCCAACTACTTTTGCCATAATGCTCAACTCCTATCATTTTGAGCAAGCAAAAATAGGACTGACAGCACAATTTTTTGTAGAGATTGTCCCATCAATCCTGCTTTGAATTTTTCTGGTACCACTACTAGTTTAACTAGCAGAAATAACAGCTAGATATAGACTTCAGCAATTACAAAATTTAATTAAATTAACTGGTTGGAGATTGTAATTTTTGACCAGATTGTGATTGCTGCTCAGATTGTAATTGCTGTTGAGTTTGTCTGTCATATTCTCCAGCGATCGCCTGAGTTTGTTGCCCGCCGAGGTTAACAGTTACAACTTTATTTTTTTCTTCCTCAGCTTTAGGCATTATTAGGCATAAAACGCCATTCTTAAATTCTGCTTGCACCTGATCGTTTTGAATTCTAGTTGGTAAAGGAATTATCCGTTGAAATCTGCCATAGCGAAATTCCGAACGTCTCACTCCCTTTTGCTCACTACTAGTTTCAGATTTACGTTCTCCACTGATAGAAACAGCTTCAGCTGTAACTTTCACATCTAAGTCTTTTGCTTCCATACCAGGAAGTTCAACTCGCAGTTCTATATTGTTGGAGTTTTCATGCATTTCTGCTGCTGGTATAAAAGCATAGCCAGTCATTTCGCCACTCTCGCCGCTAGTAGTCATCATGCGATCAAACAGGCGATTCATTTCACGTTGCAAACCAGATATTTCTCGAAAAGGATCCCAACGTTCCATTTCTCGGAAGGGATCCCAACGCGATAGTGTCATATTTCTACCCTCCGATATCTATCGAATGCAAGATTTACAAACCTCTTGCTTCAACTTCAACCTATCAAAGGCATAAATTCTCCTCATCAGCCGAACGGATGAGCTTTGCTTTAAATAATTAAAACTGCTGAATCTTTCTACCTAATCTATTTGACAGAGGACACAAATCTATCTGGTTGTAAATATGGAAATGACTTTTCAAGATGGAAGGTTAGAGGTAAGTAAAAATGGCTAAAGTAAACCCGATTCAACTACAAAAACACTTGAAAGGTGTTGATTATCCAGCTAATAAACAACAGTTGATTGAGCGCGCAAAACAACAAGGTGCCGATGAAAACGCTATCTCTGTCTTACAGCAGATACCCGATCAGGAGTATCAAACTCCAACTGATGTTAGTGAAGCTGTAGGTAATATTGAATAAGTTTAAGTGAGGGCAGCATCAATTCAGGGATTTCTCGTGCTGGCTGTTAGTAGATAGTGGTTAACTACTAACTACCAACTACTGTACGGGCGGGTTTTGTTGATAATCTTGCCGTTTAAACTGATAATTTATCTTCTAAACCTGCCCCTACTAACTACCAACTATCAACGTAAATAATCTCCTGATTTCCCTCCGCTTTTACTGATTAATTGAATCGATTCTATTTGAATCGACTTTTCTAAAGCTTTTGCCATATCGTATAGGGTAAGAGCCGCAACAGAAACAGCAGTTAAAGCTTCCATTTCTACACCAGTTTCAGCTTTTGTTTTGACTGTAGCTTGAATTTGATAACCAGGTAGCTGGGCATCGGGTGTTAAAAGCACTTCTACTTTTTGCAGCGGCAAGGGATGGCATAGAGGAATTAAATTAGCCGTTTGTTTAGCTGCCATAATTCCCGCTAGTCTTGCCGTTCCCAACACGTCGCCTTTGGGAGCATTGCCTGCTTGGATGGCTGCAAAGGTTTCTGGTAACATCCGCACTTTAGCAGCAGCTACAGCTTGGCGAACTGTAGGTGCTTTTTCAGAAACATCCACCATTTGAGCTTGTCCCTCACGATCTAAGTGTGTGAGATTGGCAGATAAAAAGTGAGAATTTTCTTGTGTCATTTGCTAATGTTATGTTAGTATAGATTCTCGTGACAGATAAGGGCGTGTAGCTCAGTGGACTAGAGCACGTGGCTACGGACCACGGTGTCGGGGGTTCGAATCCCTCCTCGCCCGCTGATTATACAGACGCACAATTGGCGTCTGTTGTATTTTCTATACTTATATTTTGTTTAAGGCGTAAGCATCTTGAGTGCGACCGAAGGCGAAGCGTATTGAGGCACCTAAATCTTTGCTGGACTTAGTAACAAAGATGATGATGCCAAGTGCAGTTAAACCAGCAGTGATACCGAACATATGACGGTAGCCGACTTGTTCGGCAAAGGAACCAAGAATCGGCCCGGCGATCGCTATTCCCAAATCAAATCCAGCTATGCAAACAGCAAAAATTCGCCCTCTTTCTTGAGGAAATGAACGGTCTGCCATCATAGTAGAAATCATGGGAATTAGCGTACCACCTCCTGCACCTTCAATCAAGGCAGCTACTAAAAAAGTAGTGCTATCGTTTGCTAGCCACATCAGTGCCATTGACACAGAGTACAAAATTAAGCCAATGGTGACAAACAATCCTCGACCAAAGCGATCGCTGGCACGACCAATAAATACTCTGCTACTAAAACTTGAAACTGCTGCAACTGTATAAAACAACCCAGCATTCAACTCGACTTGAGTAGATTTGATGAATAAGGGCGCAAACGTATGCAAAGTTCCTACTGCCAAACCAACTACTAACATGACTAAAGCTGGTATTCTTACCCTTGGACTGATTAATATACGCCAAAAATTAGTATCTTGAGTTTCGGTTGCTTGCTGCGTTTGAACTGGTGGATTCACAATCGGCACAACACATAACGCCCCCAACCCACCCAATACCGCAGCTAAGAAAAAAACAGCAGTATAATCAACCATAGATTGTATATAACCGCCTAAAGCAGGCCCAATCGCTAAACCAATCGGATTTACCAGACTCATGTAACCAATGATTTCACCACGATGCTTGGGAGGTGCTAAGTCTGCTATGAGTGCCATGTAGCCAGTGGCAAAGGCAGCGATACTGATGCCATGAAAAGCACGCAGCACCATTAATAGAGGAATGGATGTGACTAGTTCGTAACCAATAGGAGCGATCGCTTCTACTAAAATACCAATCAGTAATACAAGTTTACGACTGTGTTTATCCGCTAATTGCCCTAGCCACGGGCGGAATACTAACATTCCTATTGCAAAACTGCCCATGACTATCCCTATTTGTTGCTTGCTTGCACCAACATCTTGCAAATAGAGCGGCAAGGTAGGCAACAAAGAAGATAAACTAGACCAGAATAATAAACCTGCTGCAAATAAAATCAGCAGGTTTCGCTGTAATTGGGTATCAAATGTACGAAATACTTTCACAGCGGATGCCAGTTAATTTTGATGTTTTCTGAGCAGCACAACCAAACCAAGAAATGGATTTCTTGGCTGATAGTTCAAGTCTACTCAAGCAGATTGCTTATTTTTGTCAACCTTTATGAGTGACTGTGTGATTATTAGCCTGAACTTTTGTTGAGAAAAATATATCTAACTTTTATTGTTACATTACTTAACAACATTTGACTACCATTTTGTAGAGGAGGCAGTTTGGCGAATAGCATTAGCAACTAAACATACCAACCCCATCTGCGTAAGTTGCAAACCTAATCTTTGGCATACAAATGACATAAATTTAGCACATTTGAATACAGTCAATTTATTCAAAATAAGTTGGCCAAATTAGAGCAGTAAAATTATCAGCAGGAGGAATATGCTAACGAATACACATACTCAGACAACTAAAGTTTACGACGAAATCATTGACTTTATTGCTAGTGGAACTACCCCCCAAAGTGTAGTTAATTTTAAAATTTCAGAAGCGGCACAAGAGCGTTTAGAGGATCTAGTTTACCGCCACAAAATGGGAGAACTGACTTCAGAGGACAAGAAAGAATTAGACCATTTCCTCACTTTAGAGTATATTATGACGCTAGCAAAAGCACGAGCTTATAAGTACATTAACACTAAGTAAGGATTTAAAGCGTCTCGTTCATACATTAGTTTAGAGCTAAGGCGTTTAGTTGCTGAACGTGCTGATTTTATGTGTGAGTACTGTCTCATCTTGGAAACAGACAGAGCATCTAGATTTCAAGCTGACCATATTATTAGCGTTAAACATGGAGGGCTGACAACAGAGGATAATTTTTGCTGCTATGCCTGTATTTTTGTAATCTTCAAATCTTCAAAAAGGTACTGATTTAGGCTCAATTAATTGGCGAACGGGAGAACTTGTACGCTTTTTCAATCCTCGTAGAGACTTTTGGGGAGAACACTTTCAACTAGATGAGGCTGTGATTCAACCACTGACAGATATTGGAGAAGTGACGGCATGAATTCTAAATTTTAATAACGATGAACGAGTGGTTGAACGACAAGCTTTGATAGCAGCGCTGAGATATCCCTCTGCATCAGCGTTACGACGTATGACATCCAATAGCATCTGAGAACCTTTTTACCGAGCATTAGAACTCCATCATGAGTTTTTTACCCATTCTTCTAGTAAATAGCTAAAATCATAATGTTCATTTCTTGACATCTAGGCTGTGGACACTGCTACTTGCCCTCGCTGTCATCAAAAAGTTAGCCCGCAGGCTATCACTTGCCCCTATTGTCGTACTCAACTAAAAGCTTACGGGCATCCTGGTATTCCTCTGCACCGGGCTGGCAAAGACGAATATCTTTGTGACAGTTGTACCTATCATGCCGACGACAGTTGTAATTTTCCTCAGCGCCCCTATGCTAAAGAGTGTACGCTGTATCAAAATATAGAACAGAGCAAGTTCGATTTGCAGCAGATTCGTGAAGCGAAAAGCTTTAATACATCTGTAAAAAATTGGATCAGACGTAATCAGACTTTAGTTCTGCTACTCGCTTTATTATTAGTGTGTTTACTGATTACTTTGTTGAATTTCAGTTAACAGTTATCAATCATACTGATTAATCTGATAACTGATAACTGATCCTTTCAATCTTCAACTTGCGGAAATAGTGTGTGTTTCTGTAACAGTCTCCACAACTGTTGGTTGTTCCGGTACAGTTATTTCTTCTTCAAAAACTGCTAAATCAAACCAAAAAGTTGTACCTACCCCAACCTCACTCACTAAATGGACTTTACTGTGATGTTTGTCTTCAATAATATTTCTGACAATTGATAGTCCTAAACCAGTGCCTTCTAGAGTGTGAACACGATTTTCTACCCGGAAAAAGCGATCAAAAATAGCTTTTTGATCTTCTGGGGCAATGCCAATACCTGTATCGGCAATTTCTACACGAACACGATAGGGGCGATCGCTTTTGTGGGAATGCGATGTCAGCCCATAGGCACGGATGGCGACTTTGCCTCCTGCTTTAGTAAATTTAAGGGCATTACCAACCAAATTAGCTAAAACTTGCAGCAATAAGTCGTAATGACCTACTATTAGAGGTAATTTGGGTTCTACTTCCTGAATGATTTCAATACCCTTATCTTTAGCATTAAGTTGGTAAGTTCGCAAAGTCTGTTCAATTGCTTGTCCTAAATCTACTGCATCTAAGTTGTAGCGCCGTCCAGATTCTAGTCTGGACAAATCTAAAACATCGTTTACCAAACGAGCCAGGCGATCAGTTTCGTGATTGACAGTTGCTAAGAATTCCTGCCTTTGATCTACACTGAGTTCTTCGCCGTAGTCGTGCAAAGTCTCAATAAAAGATTTGATGTTAAATAAGGGTGTTCGCAGTTCGTGAGAAACATTGCTAATAAATTGGCTTTTTGCCTCGTTTAACTCTACTTCACGGGTAATATCTTGTACTGTAATGGCAATGCCTTTAACATTTTCCCTTTGCTGATCGAGTACTGTTGTCAAGAGAATGCGGATTGTGCGATGAATTCCTTGGATGAGGTGAATACGAAACTCCGCACTTTCACAATCTCCTGCTGCCATTTGGTACAAAGGACGGGTGATTTCGGCTTGTACCGCTGATGGCAAATGGTGCAAAACATTCTCACCAACTACATCAACTCCTTCCCAGCTAAAAATTCGCCGTGCCGTTGGATTGACTAAAATCACCTGCATATCATTGTCAATTAAAACTGCTCCATCAGCAATTGTAGAAACCAAAGTTTCCAACTTAGCTTTTTCGGCAGTCAACTCTTCTATATTTTGTTCTTCATAGCGCTCTAAACGCTCTGCCATTTCGTTAAAGCTGAAAATTAATTCTTTGAGTTCTCCTCCAAATGGCAAGTCAATGCGCTGCTTAAAATTCCCCGCAGCAATTTGCTTAACCCCTAGCAACAGTTCTTTAATAGGCTTGGTAATTGTCAAAGCGTTAATTACCCCTCCTAAAATCACCATTACCCAAATCGAGATAAACACAGCAATAGTGACATCACGAGTGAAATTTGTAGAAATCACCGCAGCTGGATTGGGGTTGATACCGATCGCCAAAACCCCCAGATACTTTTTATCAACCGTGAGAGGCACAAATACATCGGTGACTACACCATCTGGAGACATATGTTGCCGCACCATCGGCTTCTCGGCATCACTAGCGTAATCATCTGGCAGTTGTATGCGCCGTTCTATCGTCAGGGAAGTTTCAACTTCTGGTTCCCAAAAGGGAATACCGAAATATATTTTCCCAGTTTCATCAGCATAGAGCATATAACGGACGCTCGAAGTGCTGCTGTAGAAGCGTTGGGAAAATTGTGCCACCTCAGTCAAATTATGATCCGCAATCAGTGGGGCAACATTGGCTGCAAGTAGCAGTCCCAGGTCACGACCGAAGCGAGTATCATTCAGACGTGCATCCTGCTGAATTGTATTTACTGCCCAGAAAGTCAGTCCACTCATCACCAATGATACCACCAAAGTTACGGCAGCCAAAAGCTTGGTCTGGAGGGTAAACTCTGACCACCAATTAGCGATCGCTTCTCGGATTGTTTTTAAAGGAGCCAGCATTTTAATAAAAGGTTGTTATAGCGGTAGTCGTTGGCATCAAGTACGACTTTGTTGAAGTAGGTAAAGTTAAAGTATATAGTGTACAATTTACCAAACACCCGCCCCAAAGATAAGTTAAAGCGCAGAAGCTGTAAGATTTTCATTCACTAGTTGCCAACATCGTTTGTTTACTCCGAATCAAGGAATGATATTAACTAATCTAGGCAATTAAATAGCCAATTTAGCATTAATCCAAATTTAAGGATTGAAATCACCCCGTTAAGGGAACAAGGAGAAAGAGGACACGGGGAGGTGGAAACGCGGGGATAAGGGGACAAATAGACAAGCAACCTATTAACCACTAACTACTAACCACTGTACGGGCGGGTTTAGAAGATAAATTATCTATTTCAATCGTTCATATAATCAGCAAAACCCGCACGGCAGTCGCTGCAACGCGCTTAACCCGACGCCAGGTGCTACAAGTCCGCAGAGCCGCAAGGGCGCACTAGCTCCGCAACGCGCTGCCTCCCCTACTAACTAACCACTAACTATTTCTCAATGCCTTGACTCGATGCCCAATATCTCTTCGGTAATAAATTCCCTCAAAATGAATGCGCTCAATTCCTGCGTAGGCTTGGGCTAAAGCTTGTTCAAAATTTTCTCCTGTTCCTGTAATATTTAGCACCCTACCACCATTTGTGACCAACTGTTGTCTATCTAACTTGGTACCCGCATGAAATACAGTGGCTCCTGAGGATTCAGCTTCTGAAATTCCTGTAATTACCATACCATTTTCATAAACTCCAGGGTAACCTCCTGAAGCAGCAACAACAGTGGCAGCTGCACCTGATTTCCAGGCAATAGGTGGCATTGCTGCTAATCGCTGTTCTACGCAGGCAAGCAGCAACTCTTCTAAAGGAGTTTCCAACAACGGCAGAATTACCTGTGTTTCTGGATCGCCAAACCGACAGTTAAATTCCAGAACTTTAAAATTGCCATCCGGAGTAATCATCAATCCGGCATAAAGTACGCCTCGATAGTCAATGTTCTTTTTTCTTAAAGCCGCGATCGCTTTTTCTAGTACATCTTTTTGCACACGTTCCATCAATTCTGGAGTGGCGATCGGTGCCGGAGCATAAGCTCCCATGCCTCCAGTATTTTCTCCCGTGTCGCCTTCACCGATACGCTTATGATCTTGAGCTGGTAATAGTGCTCGAATTGTTAACCCATCAGTTAAGGCGAGAACAGAAACTTCTTGCCCACTCAAACATTCTTCAATGACGACAAAATTCCCAGCCTTGCCAAATTGTCCCCTAAAAATAGCCTCGATTGCGGCGATCGCTTCATCCACTGTTTGTGCAACTGTCACACCCTTGCCTGCTGCTAAACCATCAGCCTTGACGACAATAGGTGCTCCATGTTCTTTTACATAGGATTTTGCCGCTGTCGCTTGCGTAAATACCGCAGCATGAGCAGTAGGAATTTTTGCTTCCTGCATCAGAGTTTTAGCCCACGTTTTACTTGCCTCAATTTGCGCTCCTGCCTTAGTTGGACCAAAAACCTTAAAACCACTATTTTGGAGATAATCTGAAATTCCTTGAGCTAGAGGCACTTCCGGCCCTACTACAACCAGAGAAATTCCTTCTTGTTTAGCAAATTGGCTTATTCGTTCAAAGTCATCTGCTGCTAACGACAAGTTTCGACAACTTGGCATACTTGCTGTGCCGCCATTGCCTGGCACACATATAACTTGCTCAATTTGCTTTGATTGCAATAGCTTCCAAGCAAGGGCGTGTTCCCGCCCTCCGTTACCTACAACTAAAACTTTCACGCTTTTTCCTCGTGCGTCCCTTGCAAGTGAGAATGCCCTATGGCTACTCGTCGTCCAGAATTTTGACTAATTTTACTGCTATTGTGGAATTGATTGGCTATTTACTGGCAAAGTAGTATCAGACATACTCAGAATTTATACACATTTTCCGATTCGTGGAGCAACTTTACCAAGAATAATTATTGTTCTGCTGGACATAATGGAAGACATGATTCATTAATCCTGCTTGTTAAAACAGTAAGAAAAACTAATCATTGTTTCATCTTCAATGTCGTGTGCATAAAATCTATAAGAGTTTAACTACTATACTAATTGAAAAATAAAATGATTTTAAATTTTTATCTAGTACCTGCTAGCTAAAATATAGTTACAAACTTGAGGTCTAGCCAAGAATAACGTAGTTATGTATGTTTTACTACTTTTGAGTATTGAATTCTGTATACTACGCAAATTGGGCTTGACATTTTCTTGACATCTTAAAGTTAATTATGCAAAAGATAAAATTAACTGTATTATCAAGGTAAAAAGCTACTAACTGCTAATTTCTCTCCTACTTGACTTTTAACCAAAATCATTAAATTTTTATAAAAGAGTCAGTTTTTTTTATCATTTTCCGTATGTTTGCGATATTGTATATAGAAATTTGCTAGAGATAGCGGATATCTCAAGCTTGCAGAGTTTATCTTAGCCTTAAACACCTTTGATCAAGCCCCCTTTTGATCTATGGGTTTGTTAGATAAAGTACAAATGCAGGAAAAAACACAAATAAGATTTTGCAAGTCATCCCCAAAACACCATATATTTTTTGATGAGCAACTTCATCAGAAGACAGAAGTTCAAATACATATGGCAAAAGGTTTTACAGAGTTTTTAGTAAGCTTTTTGCCTGCTGGCTCATTAGGTTATAAGCCCCTAATTTATTAATGGAGAAAACAAAAGATATGTGCTGAGATTGTGAATATGAGGTACTAGACGTCCTTAGGTTTAGACCCTCAAATTTCTTTGTGTTTGTTTATGAGGAGTTTAAAACCCAACCGGAGCGCTTGTTGCAAGTTTAGGTTGGGGTAACAGTTCCAGATCCAAACCCATTGTTAAGAGTTCCCCTTTCCTTTGCAAGGGTTCCCTTCTTTCCCGGCAGAGTTGCCCTTTTTATATAACTTATGAGCATTTTTGATGAGCGTCAGCAAAGTTAGGTGAACGTACATTGAGTGTTTTGGTGGTAATTACCGTACAAAACCGAATTTGAGAGCAACTAAGTAGAGTTAATTATGATATAGTAAAGTGGTTAAGACTTGCTTTGCCAAAGTAATCTACTCTACGCATAGGCGATAACTTCCACGCGGAAAGCAGTTTTGATTAAGTATTTTAGGAAACCAAATCTGAATTAACATCGAAGTTATGAATCAGCAAGTGATTCACCCAATGGTGAAATTGCAACGTAACGTGCAATCACTCGTAGACTCAAAAATTATCAAGCCAACTGACAGTATTTGGAAAATAGCTTTGCTTTACGGCAATGAATGGCAACACTGGAAAAAGGAATTACTAGACTTCGGTTTTAGTATGCAAGATCCAGTCAGTGAATTATTGGCAGTAGAAGCTTGGGATGAAGAGTAGCTAGTAGTTGGTAACGGAGCCAGTATGCCCTTAAAAGTTTCTTATAACTTGGGTTTCCCAAAATCCTCAGTTTTGGTAAATAACATAGGGCTTTCAGGTAATAACATCTAAGGTGTGGGTTGAGTTGATTACTCAATCTATAATGCCTGCAAATACTGGCTATATCCGCCTGTAGTTTAGTGTTCTTGAGACTGCTGGCAAACATGAAGAGTAGAAGGCAAAGGAGGCGAAGACAACTCATCACTAACTGCTAATACTTGACTAGTGACTATTGACAAATCACTTATCATGTAAATTATTGGCAATCTGCTAATGCAATAGCTAAATCTTTGGCAGTTTGATAGCGATCGCGTGGCAATGGTTCTGTGACGTGTTCTATTACTTCTCTTAATTCAGGAGTAACAGTAGGAACTTTTGTTAAATCGAACCGGAAGTTACGTCCTTTTTGGCGATAAAACTTGAAAGGATTTTCGCCAGTTAGTAGATAGATTAGTGTCGGCCCAATAGCATACAGATCTGATTGTGTTACGGGTTGTCCCCGTTCTTGTTCAGGTGCGCAATAACCTTCTGCGCCAATACGAGTGCCGGGTGTAGTACCTATTTCTTTGACTGCACCAAAATCCAACACAACTATGCGATTATTAGAGTTTCGCACCATGAGGTTAGCGGGTTTAATATCACGGTGAATGAGTGGAGGATCTTGACTGTGCAGGTAATCTAAAATGTCACAGGTTTGAATCATCCAGGCGATCGCAACAGAAGGTATGACAGGGCCTTTAAGCAAAATCAATTTTTCTAAATCCTGTCCGTGAACTAATTCCATTGCTAGGTATTTTTTTCCGCCTTCTACAAAGAAGTCGTAGTACAAAGGAATACCTGGATGATGAAGAGATTTGAGGGTGTGCGCCTCCCTCTCAAATAATTCACGAGCTTTCGCGATTTTAGCCATATCAGCATTCATCTGCTTTAAGACTAGTAGCTGCGGGTGTCCGGCAATTTCTCCTGTTTTATCCCAAGCTAAATAGGTTGTACCCATACCCCCCTGTCCTAGCGTCCGTAACACTTGATAGTTGCGGATTGTCTGCTGCACAGATATGGGTTGTCCGCAGTGAATACAAAATAGGTTGTTGGGGGAGTTTCCTTCGTGAGTGCAACTGTCGGATGAAGTACTTGATTGGTTTGGGGATGTTTCCTGCTCAATTTGAAACTTGAGAATCGGGCCTCCCCGTGCTAGTTGTAGTAAGGAATTATCTGATAACAGACTTTGAACTATCAAAACTTCATTTATAAAAGTACCGTTTGTACCTTTACTAATTACCTGCCACGAACCACCATTTTGATTAGGACTGAGTTGTCTGATCTCTAAATGATATCGAGACACTAGCGTGTCATTTAAAACAACGTCATTGTCAGTGGAACGACCAACTCGGATTACAGGCTCGTTCTTAAAGTGCCATTGTTGGAGAGGCGTTTTTTTTTGCGGTTCTAGCAGGGTCAGAATAACCACATTACGGATAATTATTAGTAGATAGTAGTTAGTGTAGTAGTAGGGGAGGCAGCGCATTGTAGCGACTACCGTGGGGGTTGAGAAGATAAATTGTTATTTTGAACTAGAGAATAATCAGCAAACCCTTTTGTACAGAAGATAGTAGTTAGTAAAATTACTAGCCTGAAGAGAAAATAGACTGCGTGTGTTTGCGGCTACTCTCTCTTGAGCTTGTGCGCTTAAAGTAGTCGTCTGCAAATAAGGGCAGTGCTGACTCCCCAATTAGGACTGCAAAGAGGGTATCGCACGCCTGTGTAGTGGCTCTTTTCCTGCTTTCCCTTGCTTACCATTTATGATTAACCAGTAACTATTTCCTTTTGACTTTCCAGGTCAGGGCGTACTTTTGCCCGTACAAGTACAACAGTTATGTTGTCATGACCATTGTAATCGTTTGCTACGTTAATTAAGTCTCGGATGCCATCTTCTAAATTTACGCCAGAACTGAGTAAGGGAAGTAGATGAGTCTGCCAATTAGTTTCTAGTAAATCATTATCTGACAAGCCATCTGAAGCTAAGACAAAAAGGGTATCTTCAGATATTTCAAAAAATTTAACATCAGGAATAATAAAATTCTCATCCCGCGGGCCAAGAGCTTGAGTAAGCTGATAAGCATCTGGACGGGCATAAGCCACGCTAGGTTCTACTCCACGAGAAATTTCCCGTCTGCCAACTTCGTGATCTACAGTTACTTGTTCTATACCTCTTTTGCGAGTTACGCAATAAAGGCGACTATCACCGACATGAGCTACTACTGCTTGAGTATTTTGAATTAAGAGCATGACTAAAGTAGTACCCATGCGGCCAATACCAGAACGGGCATCTTGTTGATTTACATCGTAAATTGCCTGGTTGGCTTGCCGTACTGCTTCACGGATGTGTTCTTCTGTAGGCAATTCGCTGGTTATCCAATTAGTTTTAAAGTATTGGCGTATAGTGTTTACTGCTAAAGCACTAGCTACCTCGCCGCCAGCGTGTCCACCCATACCATCACAAAGAATATACAAAGCACGTGCTTGTAAGTTGCGAGTGTTGGGCAATTCCAGCTTTGCTATTTTGGTATCAATGCCAAAGTAGTCTTCATTATGATGTCTTTGTCGTCCAACGTCAGTGAGTCCAGCGTGTTCGAGGCTGATTAACTGCATTGGCAGTACCACTGTTGGCAGATCATCAATTTTTGTGGCAATGTCTTGTTGTTCATTGAATTGCGGAATTGGCGGTGAGTCATGATCTTGATTTGCCGCAGATGTCATATTTGGTTTGTTAGTACTAGAGGGAGCTTGCAGATCAGAAGCGATCGCCTGCAAACGTGATTGTAACTCTAGCAAGGTCTGAATGTTGCCAACCTCCAAATCTCCTAACAGTTGTAACAAAGAGCCAAATTGAGTACGTTGAGACTCTTTAAATAGTTGCTGCCAAACATTTCCTAAAGCTTGGAGGGTTAAATCTTCTGTGGACGTGGTTATTGATTGAGTAACTGGGAGATTTTTTAATGGCTCCACATACAACATTTGTAAGGCTAGTGCTTGGTCTTCATCCAAACGTAGATTGGATAACTTCAAAAGACTTTGACGGCAATTTAATGGTTCTAGCAGCGCCCAGAGTCGGCTCATCTGATACAAATAGTTAATCATCTGCAAAGAACTCGTTTTGTCATCGCGCCACAAGTCAACTAGATAGGGCCAGCGATCGCGGTCTTCAATCACCACTACCTGTATATCTCCTTGCTGCCATGCATCATGAATTGGAGGTATACCTTGGTTAGTGTAAGATTGGAGAGCAATATAAGTTTTAGCAATGTCAGGCAGACTCACAGCTGGGCTTGTTGACGATACTAACTCCAGATTTTGATTGGTTAGCATTGCCTCCAGGAGCGAAATTTGAAACGGCTGACAGTCCAAAACTCGAACGCACCACTGAGTATTAGTGGGCATTTCTTCCAAATTTGGTAGCGATTCTAGCAATTGATAGCGTTTTTGTGGATCTAAATAAGAGCCTTCTGGAAAAGAAGATGGGGCAGAAGGATATACCGAGATAAAGGGGCGGGGTGAGACGGGGGCATTTTCACTTTCCAAATCGCCCTCCAGGTTAATCAGTTGCTCACCACTTTCTGGTTGTGGAAACTGCTTTACATCTCCAACAGTGGGAATATTCTCCAAATCCAGATTGTCCGAGTACACTTCGCCAATGCCATCGAGCGTAGGAGGCGAAGGTTCTAAATCACGCTGTTCTTCTTTTTCGATATTATCAAAGCCTGTTTCCCCTATGACAAAATTCTCTACTTTGGCAATAATCGCCCACCAAATTGTGCCACATTCTGCACCGCAGTTATGACAAATTTGTACATTTAAAGGTACTTCAGCATTACATTCAGAACAGACCTTGTGGGTTAGGGACGCCCCACAGTTTTGACAAAATTTATTGGTATTGGGATTTTCAAATTTACACTGAGGGCAAATCAGCATTGTGGAAGTTCCTTAATTCCCGCTCCAAGGTGCTTTTAACCATTACGATTTAAAGTGCCATCTTCGACACTACTGCCAGCAGCAGATCTACAAATGATTGTAGTTTCACAAGCAGATTTTTGAGGCAGTCTTAATTTTTATGTATGGTCTAGTTAAATTTAGACTAGACAAGTTCTTACAAATAATTGTAACCACCTCTGGAATCTGGAACTGGATTGTAATATTTATTGGTGAGTAGTTACGGTTTCAAAGCTTCTACTTGTGTCGAACTTTCACTTTAAAGTGGTAGTTGAACAGTTAGAGAAGTACAGTTTGACTTACTTTCAACCTCTATTGTTCCTCCTAAATACTTGGTGAGCTTTTGTACCAGTGCTAGTCCTAAACCTGTACCTCCCTGTTTCCAAGGGTCGTTACTGGGGATGCGGTAAAACTTCTCAAAAATATGCGGTAATTCAGAGGCGGGTATTTCTACACCGTAATTACTTACTTGCAATTGAATGCTGTTGACTTTTGCTTGAGCAGCAATGATAATATCTGCTTCTGGTGGACTGAATTTACAAGCGTTAGTGAGCAATTCTATCAAAATGCGCTCTAGACTAAATGGATCGCATAGTAGGGGAGGAAGATTGGAAGCAATCTTCAGGTTTAAATTGTGTTTACAGCCATTGCGATTACGTGCTTTAAATAGCTCTACTACTCGCTCCAACCATTCATTGACTTGAATTTTCTCTAAGACTAAAGGTTTAGTACTGGTATCCAGCCGTTGTAAATCTAGGAAGTTATTTATTAAATTTATTTCTCGTTCACACTCGTTGTTTAAAATTTGGAAATAACGAGCAAATTTTGAGCGTTCGGCATATGGCTTTGCCATTTCTAACAATAAATTATGTTCTTTATTCAGTGCAATTCCCATCATTTGGATCGCCATTTTCATATTAGTTAACGGTGTACGTAATTCGTGGGAAACTGTACTGAGAAATTCGTCTTTAAGACGATTGAATCTTTCTATTTCTTTTAATTGTGTTTGTGCAGCTTTTTGGCTTTTCTTGAGAGCTAACTCTGCTAACTTACGTTCTGTAATATCAATTGCAGACCCTATGTAACCGATAAATTTACCGCTGGAGTTAAACCTTGGAAGTCCTGTATTTAAGATCCATCGGGACTCTCCATCAAGATTCTTTAAGCGATGTTCTATCTGAAATTTTGCACGTATATTAAATGCAGATTCATAAGTTTGCCTACAGAAGTCTTGATCTTCGGGATGTACTTGCTCCAACCAATTAAATTCTTGTTGCTGTTGCCTGGTACTTCCAGTGAATTCTAACCATGATTGATTCAAAAAATTGCATGAACCTTCAGCTCCAGCTACCCACAACATGACTGGCAATGTATTGGCTATCAAATACAGATGTTGCTCATTTTCTTGGAAGCCACAATTAAAAAGTTTTTCCGCAGTGATATCTTCAAATATCATTAGAACCAGTTGATTGTCCTTCCCAGAATCCAATATCCGCGCAACCACTTTTGCCCATTGCATTTTACTAACAGGACAGTTCAAGCGGAATTCCCAACTAGCTTCACTCTCTGGTACTTCCTGAAACAATCGCATTAAGGCGTGAAATAATCTTTGTTGTTCAGACTGAGTGAATAAGTTAAAAACAGGCTTGTGGATTAGTTCTTCTGGAGAATAACCGAGGCTGTTTGCTCCTTGCTTATTCACAGATAAAATAATCCCGTTTCTATCCAAGGTTAAGTACACACAAGGAGTATTTTCATACAGATTACGGTACCATAAGAGTTCGTCTTCAATGCGACGCCGGGTTTCGGATGTGCAAATCTCTACATCTGAAGCTCGTTCTGGTACAAGTTCCAAGCGTGCAGGTGGTACAGGCGCTATATTCTGTTGTTCTTGGCAGGAATGATGCCAGCTAGATGGCTGATTAAGGCTCATAAGACTTAAACTTGCACCCAAGCGCTGGTGTTTACTATGCAAAAAAAATAGAAAATCATTATACTGCTTATAGCGTAATTTTTGGACAAAATCATGAATAAAAACTTATGTAACAGACAGAATCTCTTGTTTTCTATATTTAGCTTTAAACAGTAACTCCGAACACTAGACGTCAGGTATTTAACAATTTGTGTTTATTTTGGTTTAAACAAAGAATAGTTAACTTTATAACTTTTACTATCAGTATTTATACTTTTTTAAGAAGTCCACAGGAAACATCAATTTGTGTAACAATTTTAATTCTCTAGATTTGAGGTCACGCCACTGTCCCGGTTGGAGACCATTTATTTGTAAATGAGCGATCGCTGTCCTCACAAGTCTTAGGGTTGGAAATCCAACAGCTGCGGTCATTCGCCGTACTTGCCGATTTTTGCCCTCTGTCAATTTCATCTCTAACCATGCAGTAGGTACGGTTTTGCGAAATCTAATCGGCGGGTTGCGATCGCTTAAAGAAGGTGCTTCGTTCAAAAGTCGCACCTTTGCGGGTCGAGTGCGGTAATCTTTTATTAATACACCTGCTTCTAGCTTTTTGAGAGCAGTTGGATCAGGAATTCGTTCAACTTGTACCAAATAAGTACGTTCATGTCCAAACTGAGGATCGCAAAGGCGATTTTGCAATTGTCCGTGGTTTGTCAGCAGCAGCAAACCCTCACTATCCCAGTCCAAACGCCCCACAGGATAGACATCAGGAACTTGGATATAGTCTTTTAACGTGCTGCGAGCTGGAGTATCTTGGGTAAATTGGCTGAGGACACCATAAGGTTTGTAGAAGAGGATATATCGATAGTGGTTAGTCATTGATCATTGGTTAGTGGTTAATAGTTAGTTGTTAGTTGTTAATTTTTTATTGCTCCCACTCTCCTCATTTCCCTATCTCCTTGCCCCCATTCTCCTTGTCTGTACTCCACCACTCCCCCCATTACTCCCATCTTGCCTGCAAATTGACAGAAATCATAAGAGTTTAGGCATTTCAATCAAGACAATTGAGTGAGAAGTTATATTATGGCAATTTCCAAGATGTGCCGTCGGTCTTTCCTGTTGTTGGCAGGTGCTGGTTTGGGTAAAGGATTCGCAATGTTACAGCCAGCCGCTGCCAAAACTGTACAAGTAAACAAGGGAAAGATAAATGGTATCTCTTTTTATCGAGTAATTATTGACCTCACTGATCCTAAAACCTTTATTACTATTGGTTTAGCTAATAATGCAACTTTTGCTAATACAGCACAACGTAGCAATGGAGACGAGGATTTTAATCGGATGGTAGCTCGTTATCATGCTGCGGTTGTTGCCAATGGCACATTTTTTGCTAAAAGTTCCCGTAAAACTGTGATGGGCAACATGGTGGCGGGAGGAAGATTTCTGAAGTATAGTAAGTGGGAAAATTTTGGCACTACTTTGGGCTTACGAGTAGGAAATAAACCGGAAATGATCACAGCACGGGTTGATGGCAAACCCAAATGGAAAGAACATTGGTTTTCTATCACTTGTGGCCCTCGACTGCTAAGACGGGGAAAAATCTGGGTGAAACCAAAATTAGAAGGTTTCAAAGATCCCCATGTTTTAGGTATAGCTACACGCGCGGCGATCGGGTTTCCGGCTAGTGGCAAAAAATTGATATTAGTACATTTCGAGAAACCGATTACTTTAGAGCAAGAAGCAAGAGCAATGAGAGCAATTGGTTGTTATGAAGCGATGAATTTAGATGGAGGAACATCGAGGGCTTTAGCCGCAAATGGCAGAATCATAATCCCTGCAAGACGACGTCTGACGAATGCAATCGTAGTGTATGATGCCAAGCACCCAGCTCCTACAGATCTGCGAAAGTCATGGGAGAGGTTTCAGAAAGGTCAGCGCCCTGTAATACCTGGCAGTTAAATTGAAGAGCGATCGCGCTTGTGTATTTACCTATGTAAACTATCCACCTCATGAATTGTTAACTCCTTGCCCCCAGCCATAACTAAAGTGGTACAATCACTACCATGCTAGGGGTGCCTGCATTAAGAGGCTGAGATTACACCCTTAGAACCTGCATCCGGGTAATACCGGCGAAGGGAAGCTGTTTATCGAGGAAAGCAAATATGCGGACAGAATGGGTCGCCAAGCGGCGCGGGCAGAGCAATGTCAGTCAGATGCACTATGCCCGTCAAGGGGTGATTACCGAAGAAATGCACTACGTCGCCCAGCGGGAAAATCTCCCCGTTGAGCTAATCAAAGACGAAGTAGCGCGGGGGCGGATGATTATTCCTGCGAATATCAATCACACCAACTTAGAGCCAATGTGTATTGGCATTGCCTCCAAGTGTAAAGTCAATGCTAATATCGGTGCTTCTCCCAATTCTTCTAACATTGAGGAAGAACTGGCAAAACTCAGACTGGCAGTAAAATATGGTGCTGACACCGTCATGGATCTTTCCACGGGTGGTGGTAATTTGGATGAAATTCGTACTGCCATCATCAATGATTCGCCCGTTCCCATTGGCACAGTGCCAGTCTACCAAGCTTTAGAAAGTGTTCATGGCAGGATAGAAAATCTTACTCCTGATGATTTTCTGGATGTGATAGAGAAGCATGCCCAGCAGGGTGTAGACTACATGACTATCCATGCTGGGATTTTGATTGAATATTTACCTTTAGTTAGAAACCGCATCACTGGCATTGTTTCTCGTGGTGGTGGCATTTTAGCAAGGTGGATGCTCCATCACCACAAGCAAAACCCACTGTATACTCACTACCGTGACATCATTGAGATTTTTAAGAAGTATGACGTCTCATTTAGCTTAGGTGACTCACTGCGTCCTGGTTGTACTCACGATGCTTCCGATGAAGCACAGTTAGCCGAACTCAAAACTCTTGGAAAATTGACCCGCAAAGCTTGGGAACATAATGTACAAGTAATGGTCGAAGGCCCTGGACACGTACCAATGGATCAAATTGAGTTCAATGTCAAGAAGCAAATGGAAGAGTGTTCAGAAGCGCCCTTCTACGTGCTGGGGCCATTGGTAACAGACATCGCTCCTGGTTACGACCACATTACCTCGGCAATTGGTGCAGCAATGGCTGGATGGTATGGTACTGCAATGTTGTGCTATGTAACACCCAAAGAACACTTAGGTCTACCAAATCCTGAAGATGTGCGCAATGGCTTAATTGCCTATAAAATTGCGGCTCATGCAGCTGATATTGCTAGACATCGCCCAGGAGCGAGAGACAGAGATGATCAACTCTCCCATGCTCGTTACAACTTTGACTGGAATCGTCAGTTTGAATTAGCGCTAGATCCTGAAAGAGCTAGAGAATACCATGACGAAACTCTGCCAGCAGATATCTACAAAACTGCTGAATTTTGCTCGATGTGCGGCCCCAAATTCTGCCCGATGCAAACCAAGGTTGATGCTGATGCGCTGACAGAACTAGAAAAGTTCTTGGCAAAAGAAACTGTAACCCAAAGTTAACCTTTTAAATAACGTAGAGGGAGATGGAGAATATGAAAAATTTCTCTGTTAACCTCTGCGTTTTTAAGGGTGAAATTAGGCATGACAAATATTTTGATAATTGGTGCAGGTATTGCTGGTTTAGCAGTTGCCCGCAAACTCCAATCTCATGGCTTTTCAGTTACTGTTCTAGAAGCAAGAAATCGTATAGGCGGCAGAATTTATACTAATAGAAAATTTGATTTTCCTGTAGATTTAGGTGCTTCTTGGATTCATGGAATCAATAAAAATCCGATTACTCAACTAGCGCAAAATTTTAAAGTTCGCATTCAGTATACTGACTTTGAAAATATTCCTGTTTACGGCAGCAATGGTGAACTTGTAGAAGCAAAAGAGTTAGAGAATGCTCGTTTACTGTACAAGCAAATTTTTAGGAAAGCTAAAGCTTTAGGGAAGAATTTAAAGCAAGATATTTCAGTTGCTGAAGCAATACAACGCATATTACTAGAAAAAGAATTTTCTCCCCTACAAAAAACTCTGATGAAATGGTTTTTTACTGGGCGAGAAGTGCAAGAAGGAACAGATTTAGACAGTTACTCGCTGTGGGAATGGGATGAGTATGAAAATTTTGCAGGTGGTAATTACCTAATTACTAACGGATATGACGACATTATTCAGGGGTTGGCAAAAGGTATTGATATTCGCCTACAAAAAAAAGTTATTGATATTAAATATGACGATAAAAGCGTATCAGTGAAAACTGATTCTGGAATTTTTGCTGGCGATGCAGTTGTGATTACTTTACCTTTAGGAGTATTAAAATCAGCTAGCGTAGCTTTTTCTCCTCCCCTGCCTGAAAGCAAACTTATAGCTATTAATCGCCTTGATATGGGAGTTTTGAATAAGGTAGTTTTGAAGTTCTCGAAAGTTTTTTGGTTAGAAAATCATGACGCGATCGGCTATGCTAGCCAGATGGAAAATGATTTCTCGGACTTTTTGAATTTAAAGCGGTACATTGAAGTACCTGTACTGGTGGCTTTGACTGGTGGAAAATTTGCCCGTAGTCTGGAGATTTTATCTGAGGTAGAGGTTGGAGAGCGGGCAATGAAAGTACTACGGCGAATGTACGGCAATACTATACCAGATCCGGAAGTAGTAATCAGAACAAAATGGGCTACCGATCCTTTTGCTTGCGGTTCTTATTTAACAATGCCTGTAGGCGCTAAAGCAAGCGATCGCACTACCTTAGCTGCACCTGTAGAAAATCGCCTCTTTTTTGCCGGAGAAGCAACTTCACAGCAGTATCCATCCACTGTGCATGGTGCTTATCTCTCCGGACTAAGGGAGGCTGAACGTATCATCGAAGAATTTGCAGTTTAGTTGTGATACTTAGTTGCAATTCCGAGGTAGTATTTCTCCCCCTGCCCCCCTGCCTGCCAAAACTAATATGTTTGAACGCAACTTGGTATGAGCAGCCAATGTCTACTTAAATTTGTTTATATCGCTCTTGTATCTCCGCAATTGTAAACACTGCTTGAAATTCTAACCCTACTGACTGGTAAAACTCTGCTCCACCCTGTTGGCGGTCTACCAGAGATATTACTTGATTGACAGTATATCCTGCTACTCTTAATCGTTCCACTGCTTTCATGGCAGATTGTCCGGTAGTAACGACATCTTCCAAAACCACTACTTTTGCACCTTCTGGCAAATTAGGGCCTTCTATATATGCCTTGGTTCCGTGTCCCTTAGCTTCTTTACGAATAATCAGCGCTAGAATTGGCCGATGTTCGTAAGCAGAAACTACACTCACGGCACTGACGATTGGATCTGCTCCTAATGTCAATCCCGCTACTGCTTGAGTATCAGGTGGTAAGAGTGATAAGAGAATACGACCAATTGCCAAAGCACCTTGGGGATGAAGAGTTACCTGCTTGCCATTGATGTAATAGGAACTCGGTTGTCCGGAAGAGAGAACAAAATCGCCCTCTTGATATGCCAGTTGGCAAAATAAATCTAGTAATTTGTGACGCAGGGTTTTTAAATCGGCAGTATCTGCCCAAAAATCAGATGGGGTAAGGGTTTGAGCTGAAGAAGTCATTACAAAAGCTTAAAAATTGTGTTAAACCAAAGGTTGAACTACTAAGTAAGAGGGTGTAACAAATAATAACTATGCTGATTACTAGCAGTAAGTAGTTAGTTATCGCTGTAGGCGCTTAAGTTTACTCTACGTGAGGTATCTCATTAATAGTAGGACATCAAGCTCCGCTCGGAAATCATATTTGTTTGCACCAACCCTACCAAGAGTTCTGAGAATAAGCATAAGTTAAAATTCGTACCAACAAATAGGAGTAAGAAACATGGCTTTAAAATTAAAAGGCTTGGGTGGTTTATTGGTTATGTTTACTAGTGCGATCGCAGCCCCGTCTGTAGTTGCAGAGACACAAGCACCCAACTATGAATATGAAATACCCACAGAAGTAATTGAGCGAGCTTTTTTTGAAAATTCTCCCAATTTCTACAACGGTAACAACATTAAAAGCCAGATAGACTTAATCCTCGGCCCTGGTTCGTTGTTCCGAAACTCCTTCCCGGAAAATAAAATTGCAAGAGATGCTGAATTAATCAATATTGTCTATCAGGACACCCTCTACCAACAGGTTAGTAGTGACCCTTATCTTCGCACACCAGATTTACCGAATCCTTATAACACTTCGCTGTTAATGTCTCCTAGTTTGAATGCCAATCAACTAAAACTAGGAACTGAGTATCGCTTTGAGGAGACGCAATCTCGTCTCAAATCCGACTATGAGAGGTCAGGAAAAAACAGTCAATAGTCTTCTGTTGAACAGATATTACTACTTTGGTTTTAAAAATAAGCTAGTTTAGAGGTTGATTAATCAAAGAGTTTTCATCAATTATGGTGAAACCCTGATGGTAATTCAACCTTTCCATAAATTTCGGACTATATTTTTAGATATAAACCTAAATTTAAAATCTTTTGGAACCTTTTCATAGTTCATTAAAAAATAAATCCAGGGTGCAGGAGTTGAACCTGCCTAGGGCGAATTATGAGTTCGCTGCCTCAACCGCTCGGCCAACCCTGGTTACAACTTGTTGATTTTAGCATAATTTTACTACTTGTGTACCTCAAAAGTAGCTGATCAAATTTTTTGAGTAGATAATTTAGGTAGTGCGATCGCACAGACTAATACTTAAACTAAGTTTCTTTAAGAATTTAGGTAAACTAATTCAGTACTTTGAAATAAACTAGCATTCTTCTGCCATGGCTTGTCAGCAATGAGAATAAATTCTACTGTTCTTCTTACTTTAACTTTGTTAACTCTGATGTTGGGATCTGGCTCTGTGAGTGCATTTTTAGGATTTGATATAGGTAGTAAAGCACTTAAAGGCGTGACAACTCCAGATTCGCGTCCTACTACCAAATTCAACAGTGCCAAGACAGGCAGTTCTCAACATGGAGGAACGTTCTTAAAAGAAGAAGAAATCTTAAAAATTGTTAAAGCGCGCATCGAAGGCAAGACTCGTACTAAGTCAGAAAAAATAGAAGAAGAAGAAGAGGATATAACTACTAATAAGCAAAAGCAAAAGCCGCAAGAAGAGATTCAAGAAAAACCCCAGGCAGGATTTCCGGTTACGGCTGAAAGTGGAGGTGTAAATTTTTCTGTACAATCTGCTCGTTATTCTGGCGGTGCTTTGCAGTTGCGAGTGAATTTGCAGAACAAAGGCAAGGATTCTGTCCGTTTCCTCTATAGCTTTTTGGATATTACAGACAATAAAGGACGAACCCTAAGTGGTAGTACAGATGGCTTGCCATCAGAATTACCTGCCAATGGGCCGACATTTTCTGGTACTGTGAGCATTCCCACTGCTTTACTTGATGATGTTAAAAGCATCTCACTGTCAATCACTGATTATCCAGCTCAAAAACTGAAGCTAGAAGTATCAGATATTCCTGTAGAAAGATAAATAGGGGCTAGGAACTAGGGACTAGGGATTGGGAATAAAGAAATTTTCATACCCAATCCCCGATACCCAGTACCTGATCACCTGTACCCCATCCCCAAATAAGGGCGTTTAAACTAGCTTGGCAGTGAGAGGTTTTCTGAGTTTGAGTTGGACTGATGTGGGGCTGCGATTTTTATTAGTGCTGCTCCTGATTGTCATAAATGCCTTTTTTGTCACGGCTGAGTTTTCAATGGTGACAGTGCGGCGATCGCGCATTCATCAGTTAGTTGAGGCTGGTGATATTCAAGCGCTCACCGTTGAGGTTTTGCAACGCAGTATTGATCGATTGCTATCTACAACCCAGTTAGGCATTACCCTCTCTAGTTTGGCACTGGGGTGGATTGGAGAAAGTACGATGGTAGTCCTAGTAAAATTGTGGCTGCAATCTTGGCCTTTACCAAGAGGCATCAGTGCCTTTATGGCTCATTCACTATCCATTCCAATCACATTTTTTTTAATTGCCTATCTCCAGATTGTATTGGGAGAATTATGTCCTAAATCTGTGGCGATGTTGTACTCAGAACAGTTGGCAAGATTTTTAGGCCCTTCTGTTAGAGCGATCGTACGCTTTTTTAGCCCCTTTATTTGGATTCTTAATCAATCAACACGCTGTCTGTTGCGATTGTTTGGCATAGAGTATACGGGTCAAAGTTGGAGACCACCTGTTACTCCAGAAGAATTGCAATTAATTATTTCCACAGAACGTGAATCTACTGGTTTGCAAGCTGGAGAACGAGAACTGTTAAAAAACGTGTTTGAGTTTGGGGAGGTAACAGCACAGGCAATCATGATCCCCCGCACAAATGTAGTAACGCTGCCTCAAAATGCTACTTTGCAGAATTTTTTCGAGCAGATGGCTGATACTGGTTATTCTGGCTTTCCTATTATCGGTGAATCTCTAGATGAGATTCATGGCATTGTTTACTTTAAAGACTTAGCCAAACCCTTAACTACAGGTCAGCTAATTTTAGACACACAAATCCAGCCTTGGATACGTGCAGCACGATTTGTGCCAGAACAAACACCGTTAAATGAATTATTACCGATGATGCAGCAAGAGAAGCTAGGCATGGTAATAGTGGTGGACGAATTTGGTGGGACTGTAGGATTAGTAACTATTCAAGATGTGATTGCCCAAATTATTGGAGAGACTAGTGCAGTAGAAAGTAGTGATGAGTTGTTGATTGAGCTTATAGATCGATGGACATTTGTGGTGCAAGCACAAATCAACTTAGAAGAGATGAACGAAGTATTACATCTTGATTTACCTGTAGGCAAGGAGTACCAAACACTTGGCGGTTTCTTGCTTTACCAGTTACAGAAAGTACCAGAACTTGGTGAAACCTTCCGTTATAAAAATTTGGAATTTACTGTCATGTCAGTTGAAGGGCCTCGCTTGCATCAAATTCAAGTGCGGCGCTTAGAAGAGGGGGGTATAAGGGAGTAAGGGTACAAGGGTATAAGGGAAATTAATTCACCTATACCCCTACACTCCCACACCCCTATACCCGATTTTGAGCATAAGCCAACGGATCTTTTAACCCTAGTTCAGCAAAAGCAGCAAGACGCAAGCGACAAGCGTCACATAAACCACATGCGACTTCTTTGCCTGCATAGCAAGACCAAGTTAGCTGCCAGGGGACTCCCAGTCGATTGCCAAGTTGGATAATTTCTGTTTTTTTGAGGTGGAGCAGGGGTGTAACAATATTTATGGGTTTACCTTCACGCCCTTGTTTTGTCCCCAAACGAAATACTTCCTGCATTGCCTGGATATAGTCGGGGCGACAATCAGGATATCCAGAGTAGTCTAAAGCGTTAACGCCGATGTAGATACGTTCGGCACCAATAGTTTCGGCGTAACCGAGGGCAAAACTTAAGAAGATGGTATTCCGCGCCGGGACATAGGTAACAGGAATATTCTGCGACATTTCTTCTAGGGAGCGCCCTTCGGGTAAATCAATTGTGTTGTCCGTAAGCGCCGATCCTCCCCACTGCCGTAAGTCAAAAGTTACTACTTGATGTTGCAATACACCTGTTGTTTGTGCGATCGCTAATGCCGATTGTAACTCTCGTCGATGTCGTTGCTGATAGTCAAAGGAAATGGTATAACACTCACAACCATCAGCTAATGCTTGATAGAGAACTGTGGAAGAGTCTAATCCCCCAGACAGTAGAATTACAGCTTTCATCTGTCGATAATTATTTTATTTGATTTTCAATTTTTAATTACTGAGTTTACTGGAGGTGACTTCTAGTCCAAAATTATGAAGAATACTCTCTCAGTATTTGGTAATTTAACAGACAAACATGAATGGGCTTTCACTGGTATGTAGTTAAATGACTATACTGTTAAATCAAATTTATCTGAACGTGAAAATGAGATTAACACACTTTACACTTACTTTTTTGCAGTAAGCAACCAGACAAAAATTATACTGCGTAGCGTTGCAAAAAACACATTACACTCTACTAAATATACAAAACAGAGGTTAGTGGTGGGAACTCATAACAAACTTTGAAATTCTTCATAAATAGAACCTCTATGTTACCATCTGGATGGTTTTAGACGACTCGTCACTGGCAATTTGAGTATCAAAGCCAACGACCAGCGTCTCTAAATTTGGTGGTTGAGGAGAGAATGAGAGTGCAAGATAGCAGCATGTCAGCAGGAGAACAGAACGGACACGGACAGCGCACCCAACCCCGCCCAATTCGCATAGGCGTCATCGGGGTGGGTAACATGGGTCAGCATCATGCCCGTGTCCTGAGTTCGATGAAAGACGTTGAACTGGTTGGTGTAGCAGATATTAATGTTGAGCGAGGATTAGAAACCGCCAGCAGATACAAGGTGCGTTTTTTTGAGGATTACTGTGACCTGCTGCCCCATGTGGAAGCAGTTTGCATTGCCGTTCCCACGCGCCTGCATTATGCCGTCGGCATTACCTGTCTTTTGGCAGGAATTCATGTTTTGATTGAAAAGCCGATTGCTGCAAGTATTTCTGAAGCAGAATCGCTCGTAAATGCTGCCGCTGAATCTGGGTGTATTTTGCAAGTAGGTCATATCGAGCGTTTTAGTCCAGCATTTCAAGAATTAAGCAAAGTCTTGAAGACTGAGGAAGTACTGGCTTTAGAGGCGCACCGAATGAGTCCTTATTCAAATCGTGCTAATGATGTCTCAGTTGTTTTGGATTTAATGATCCATGATATTGACCTACTTTTGGAATTGGCTGCCTCTCCAGTAGTCAAGTTGACAGCTAGTGGCAACCGCACTTTGGACTCTGGTTATTTAGATTACGTGTCTGCAACCTTGGGATTTGCTAATGGTATTGTCGCTACTCTGACTGCCAGCAAAGTTACTCACCGCAAGATCCGTAGTATTGTTGCTCATTGCAAAAATTCATACACTGAGGCAGATTTTCTCAAAAACGAAATTTTGATTCACCGACACACTACTGGTAATTCAATAACGGACTATCGGCAAATACTTTATAAACAGGATGGCTTGATTGAAAAAGTTTACACTAGCAATACAGACAAGTTAGGTGCAGAATTAGAACATTTTGTTAATTGTGTGCGGGGCGGCAATCAACCTTCAGTTGGTGGCGAACAGGCACTCAAAGCTTTGAGGTTGGCTAGTTTAGTTGAACAGATGGCTTTGGAGGAAAAAGTTTGGAATCCATTAGATTGGGAATCTGAACCGAGAGTGCAATCTCTAACACCCACTGTTTAAAAAAGAGTGGGAAATTTAAAAACTGGGAGAGTGGGGAAAGTAAGTAATTACCTTTTTCCTTCTCCCTTTTTATGTAGAGGTGGTAGTAGGGGCGGGTTTTGTTGATAATCTTGCCGTTCAAACTGATAATTTATCTTCTAAACCCGCCTGTACAGTAGTTAGTAGTTAATAGATTGCTTGTCTATTCCTCCCCTTATCCCCGCGTCTGGGTGTCTCCCCTATTTCCCAGAGGTGATCGCTCTGAATTTAGTAACTAGAATTTGATAGCAACTATTAGGAATCTACTTAAATGACTGATTGGATCAAAACTACTATTGAATCTTTGGGCTATGTCGGTATTGCTCTGTTGATGTTCCTAGAGAACCTGTTTCCGCCTATACCCTCAGAATTGATTATGCCTCTGGCAGGGTATACAGCAAATTTACCAGGGGCAAAGCTGAATATTTACGGCGTGTTTTTTGCAGGATTGATAGGTTCGGTACTAGGTGCGCTGATTTGGTATTATCCTGGCAAGTTTCTCAGCGAAAGACGCTTGCAAGCATTAGCTGATAAATACGGCAGTTGGTTAGGAATATCTAACAAAGAAATCGTCCAGGCAAAGCACTGGTTTAATAAGCAAGGTAAAAAAGCTGTGTTGATTGGTAGGCTTGTGCCTGGAATCCGTACTGTGATTTCTATTCCTGCGGGCATCAGCGATATGCACCTGCCATCTTTCTTATTTTATACAACTGTGGGTAGCGCATGCTGGGTAGGTTTGCTAACATACACAGGATACGTGTTAGGTAGTCAATATGAACTTGTGGACAAGTATCTTGCTCCTGTATCCAAATTTGTCCTTGGAGGTCTGATCCTAGCATTTGCGTTCTGGATACTAAAACGCAAGCGCAAAAGTAGGAGAAGATAAAAACTTGTCTCCTAAATAGAATTACAAAAACATTTTTTTAGTGTAAAAAAGTATCGTGAAGAAGGGTACACCTTCGCTATTTCCTGATCAACTCACGTTACCTTCTATACAGCAATTTAATGTATAAATTGCACTAATATATTCAGTAATAATTGGTAAGTTTACTGCCACAGTTGACGCCACCAAGAATTTCTGATACACGAATTTTGTAAGATGAGCATGGTAACTTGTTAAAGCTAAGTAAGTACTAGGAGCTTTCATGACAGACCAACCAACTGCCGCGACCCCAATGAATGCCGCTGCTATACCTATGAATAGAGTTTCGGCATCTACTCCCATTAATGCCAATCCCGTAGTGCCTAATAACTCAGCTACTGGTAAAAAAATACTGAGTGTTGATTTAGGTAGAACTTCCACAAAAGCCTGTATTACCCGCGAGCCTGGAAATGTCATATTCATTTCTGCCAACGTCAAGGAAATGTCAATGGAACAGGTGCGAGGAGGTGTATTTGAAGCCCGTGCCACAGATCCCTTGATGGATTTATGGTTGGAGTATCAAGGCAGTGGATATGCTGTAGGTCAACTAGCAGCAGATTTTGGTGCCAATTTGGGAGTAGGTCAATCTAAGGTCGAGGACGCACTGGTAAAAGTCTTGGCTTGTGCAGGTTATTTCAAGCTTAAAGACGACATTTCTGTTGTAGTGGGTTTGCCTTACCTTTCTCAAGAGCAGTTTGAAAAGGAAAAAGCCCAATTAATAAGTCAATTAGAAGGGCCTCATGTCATGAACTTTCGCAGCGAATCAGTATCGCTGAACGTGAATAAAGTATGGGTGATGCCAGAAGGTTATGGCAGTCTACTATGGTGTGAAGGTAAACCCCAAAAAGGTGCGATGCCTGACTTTACTAAAGTTTCGGCAGCGATTGTCGATATTGGGCATCAAACTATTGATTGTTTGATGGTGGACAATTTCCGCTTTGCTAGAGGTGCTTCTAAGAGCGAAGACTTTGGTATGAGCAAGTTTTATGAACTAGTAGCCGCTGAGGTTGAAGGAGCTGATAGCCAGTCTTTGGCATTAATTGCAGCTGTTAATCGACCCAAAGGCGATCGCTTCTACCGTCCTCGTGGTGCTAGCAAACCTGCGAACTTAGATGATGTTCTTCCTAATCTCACCGAAATGTTTTCGCGGGAAATTTGCAGCCGTGTGCTAGCATGGCTACCAGAGCGCGTCACTGATGTGATTCTAACCGGTGGTGGTGGAGAGTACTTCTGGGAAGACGTTCAACGTCTGCTGAAGGAAGCAAAAATTAATGCCCACTTAGCTTCTCCTTCTCGGCAGGCTAACGCTCTGGGACAATATATATACGCAGAAGCACAGCTTGCTAACCGCTCTTCTAAAGCTTAACTCGAATGTTCCAATGGTCAAAAAAGGTAGTTAAATCGGTTACGTTCAACCCAGGGGTGGCTGACGAAAGTTTGTTAACGCTTGTCGAAAGCCATTTAGAGAAAGATCCTGAAAAAACTTTCAGCGACCTCTGTAAAGAGGCCCTGTGGCAGTCTTTATGCGTACCGGAATCTGTACGACCAAACCCGCAGTCACCTCCGCCATCGACAAAATTACCAGCAGCAGGGGGATTGGAACCGCAAATTGCCGACTTGCAAAGTCAATTGACTGACCTGGAGGAACGTTTTTTTGCTAAAACATCTCATCGATTGGAGATGATGGAACGGCACCTGATGCAACTCAGTCAACAAGTTGCACAGTTAGGCATGATGGTTAATAAATTGCAAGTCATCCAGACATCGACTCAATCACCACAAGTAGTAGAAGTATTAAATAATACTCACAATAGCAGTACTACTACTACTTCTGCTGTTACACCTTCCCAAGAGGTAGACCCTTTAATTAGTCGGCTTAGTCAGTATCTGGATGATTTCTAGGAAAAACTTAAGTGTGGGAATATTTTTTACTGTGTATCTCCTTAGTAGTATTTTCTATTAAGGAGGTTTAATATCTTTCAGCATAATTAGAAACTACAGTCAGGCGATCGCTGGTATTCTCTTGCTGCTAAGTAGAAGGCAGGAGACAGATGGCAGTAGACACGTAGATGCGGTAGATGCGGAGCAGCTTCCGCAGGTAGGAAAAAATTTATCCGATATAGTTTCTGGCGATAAGGATTTTACGTTTAATTCTGTCCACCTACTTATTAATACTAGTGTATTACTTGCATGATTTTGATACTTGCTCATTTCTGACTGAGTTCCCTGTGTCAATGATAAAATCCTCCTTAACAGAAGTTGGGATACCTCGATGCCAGTTGCTGCTAACTCAATCAAGTTTGGTACAGACGGCTGGCGCGGCGTTATTGGCGATGAGTTCACTTTTGAACGTCTAGCCTTAGTCGCGCCAATCGCAGCAAAAGTCTTATTTGAAACCTACGGAGACAAAGTAGGCAATAGAACGATTGTAGTTGGTTATGATCGCCGATTCATGGCAGAGGACTTTGCTTGGAAAGTTGCCAATGTCGTCTCTGCTGCCGGATTTGATGTGCTATTCAGCGAGACTTATGCACCAACTCCGGCTTTTAGTTGGGCAGCAAAACAACGTCATACCTTGGGTGCCTTGGTAATTACTGCCAGTCACAACCCCGCACAGTATTTGGGCTTAAAAGTTAAAAGTGCGTTTGGTGGTTCTGCACCGCCAGAAGTTACCAAAAAGATAGAAGCACTCTTAGTAGAGGAACTACCTCCTGCATCCATAGCAGGTAAGACAGAAAAATTTAATCCTTGGGACAGTTATTGTCAAGAATTAGAAGGAAAAGTTAACATTGCTACAATTCGCGATGCTATCAACTCTGGCAAGCTGACACTATTTGCTGATGTGATGCATGGTGCTGCTGCTGGTGGACTAGCAATGTTACTTGGGGATCGAGTCAGGGAAATTAATAGCGATCGCGATCCTACCTTTGAGGGTGGTGCGCCAGAACCCTTGCCAAAATACCTTTCCCGACTCTTTCAGGTAATGCGAACTCACAGAGAAGAGCATCCGACAAGCTTAACAGTGGGACTGGTATTTGATGGTGACTGCGATCGCATAGCTGCTGTAGATGGTGCAGGTAATTTCCTAAGTTCGCAAATTTTAATTCCAATCTTAATCGACCATTTAACTCTACGGCGTGGCTTTAGCGGCGAAATTGTTAAAACTGTCAGTGGTTCTGATCTGATTCCTCGTGTAGCACAATTACATAAATTATCAGTATTTGAGACAGCAGTAGGTTACAAATACATCGCTGACAGAATGCTGGCAACAAAGGTATTGCTAGGCGGGGAAGAGTCGGGAGGAATAGGTTACGGTAGCCATATTCCAGAACGAGATGCACTGCTGTCGGCATTATATGTACTAGAGGCGATCGTCGAATCTGGATTGGATTTAAGTGATTATTACAGTCGCTTGCAAGAACAAACAGGTTTTACATGCGCATATGATCGCATTGATTTACCTCTAGCCAGCATGGAAGTGCGAGATCATCTTTTAGAACAGTTGCAAAAGCAGCCATTAAAAGAAGTTGCTGGCAAACCAGTAATTGATTGTCAAACAATAGATGGTTATAAATTCCGCCTCGTAGATAATAGCTGGTTAATGATTCGTTTTAGCGGTACAGAACCAGTATTACGTCTTTACTGCGAAGCCCCCACACTCGATCAAGTACATCAAACCTTGGCTTGGGCTAAACAGTGGGCAGAATCATGAGAAGGCGGAAAGCAGGAGGCAGAAGGAAAGAAAACAAGGGGACAAGGGGACAAGCAACCTATTAACTACTAACCACTAACCCTCCGGGTACTCTGCGAGCAGTTCTTCGGATACCCTGCGGGTTCTCTGTTGGGCGTAGCCCTTCTCGTAGAGTAGGAGTACGGGGGTTCGCATACCCTTACAAGAAGCCGTACCTACGAAAAAATGAGCAATGAGCAATGACTAATGACTAAATTACTCGTAGTTGCTACAGGAAATCCAGGTAAGTTACGGGAAATGCAAGCTTATTTGGCTGATTCTGGATGGAAATTAACGCTAAAACCTGAAGAATTGGAAATTGAAGAAACAGGGGAAACTTTTGCCGCCAACGCTTGTCTCAAAGCATCTCAAGTGGCGCAAACAACAGGCAATTGGGCGATCGCTGATGATTCTGGTTTAGAGGTAGATGCTTTAAACGGTGTACCAGGAGTTTATTCTGCACGTTACGGCAATACCGATGCCGAACGTATTGGTAGATTGTTGAGAGAATTAGGTGACAAATCGAATCGCCAAGCCCAATTTGTCTGTGCAATAGCGATCGCTCGTCCCGATGGTGCGATCGTTCTACAATCAGAAGGTATTTGTCGTGGTGAAATTCTTCATGCGCCTCGTGGTAATGGTGGTTTCGGCTACGATCCCATTTTTTACGTGCCAGAGCAGCAAATGAGCTTTGCTGAGATGACACCAGAATTGAAGCGCACAATTAGCCATCGAGGTAAGGCTTTTATGGCTCTACTTCAAAAGTTGCCAAGTTTAGCATAGGAGGTAGTAGGCAGTAGGTAAAGAAAGTTGTTTCATGCCTTCCGATGTACGCAGTTGATGATGATTATTTAGCTAGTTTTTAGTTGTTAATTGTTAGTTATTTCCCTCTAACCATTAATTGTACAGACGCGATGTTCCTCGCGTCTCTACCTACTAACTAATTTTCGTTAGCTATTTGCCAACCTTTTAAACTGCTTCTGTATTCTTTTCTCCAGTACGAATCCGTACAACTTGTTCTACTGGCGATATAAAAATTTTACCGTCGCCGATTTCCCCAGTACGGGCAGCAGAGATAATTTTCTCTACAACCATATCCACCTGATTGTCCTCAACAACAATTTCCAGTTTGAGTTTTTGTAAAAACTCAACAGTGTACTCAGAACCTCGATAACGTTCAGTCTGCCCTTTCTGACGTCCAAATCCTCGAACTTCAGAAACAGTCATTCCGACAATACCGGCATTGACTAAAGCTATTTTCACCTCATCAAGCTTAAAGGGACGGATGATAGCCTCTACTTTTTTCATTCTTGTCTCCTGTCTTTTGAGTAGCTTCTATTTATCTAATCAGATTCTTTGTCTAGAGATTTAACGAGTAGCGCAACCCATATTTATTAAAAAGTATGATTAGTTACAAATTCTTTAAGTATATTTCTTACTCATTAAACAGTCTAGTAATCAATAAATAATACTTATATTTATTTATATTTATTAATTGAAGTAGCAGTTTGGTAGAATTCCCAATCTACTATTTTTGAAACAAATAACATTAGTGTGATCACTTAGATTTAAATCAGGCTAGCAGCATCAGAAAGTCAATTTATATAGTACAGGTGTTGACAAGGAACTAACCAGTTGAACAAAAAATTGAAAGCTAACAATTATGGATGACTTTTGGCTGCCAAGGTAAAGATACTAGCGACTCTGGTGTGCAAAAAAAGGACGTACAACTAAATAACCAGCACCAAAACCGAGAAATATTATTAACGCGATCGCTATCCACAACCACCAGTTATTGATTTCCCCTGGTTCTGGCTGAGTGAGAGGATAAGCTACAACTTCCTGCCCTTCTACGAATATTGGTGCTGACATATAAGCAGGAATTTCCATTTCTGTGTAAGCAACCGATGGACGTGGGCGGGGTACTTGCTGACGCCGATTCTTAGCATTTACTTGACGTTTAGGATCACTTTTAATATCGGGAGCAGAACGGGGAACTTGGTGATAGCTAGTCTGAGTGGGAGAATTAAGTAGATTTTGTAGGTGTAAAACCGACTGAACGGTTTTGGCGATTTCTTCGCGAAGCAGTTGATTTTCTTGTACTAATTGATGATTTCTAGTACTAAGTGCATCTAGCTTCGTCTGCGCGGCTTGCAACTCTGCTGCCAATTCCCGATATACAGACAATGGTACAGAGGGTGAGTAGGATTGGCTGGTTGTACTTTTGTTATGGGTATAAACAGAACTGTTTACTGTTCGCATTTGTAGTTCACGAGTAAAAATTAAACAAAAAAGCTAGAGATATGCCCAAGAATAATAGAAAAATACTCTAAGGGCAAAGGTTTTTTTATTTACACTTTCTAATTCAGGGTATAAAAGCAAATATACCCACTAAAACCCTTATTTTTATCTAGTCCCTAGTTCTTAATGCCGAATCCAATCATAATAACGGATAAAAATGCCCAACCGGGCCTTGTCCTTTGCCAATATCTAAAGCGTAATAGAGTGCATTGGTGACATACTCCTTGGCTTGTCGCACCGCTGTTAATAAGTCATTACCCCGTGCCAGATTTGCAGCGATCGCCGCTGATAATGTACAACCAGTACCGTGAGTATTTTTTGTATCTACTTGTTTTGTTGTCAAAGTTTCCAGTTTTTGCCCATCAAACCAGATATCTACTCCACGCCCGTTACCTGGCATACCACCACCCTTAACTAACACGGCTTTCACTTTTAGATTGCGATGAATGATATGGGCAGCGGCACGCATATCATCTAGGGTATTAATTTGTAAACCGCTTAAAATTTGAGCTTCGTAACGATTTGGTGTCACAATTGTTGCTAGCGGTATCAGGGCATCGCGGAGAGTTTTCACAGCGTCATCATCAATCAATTGCGCCCCTGTACGCGATACCATTACCGGATCGACTACTAAATTGTTGATTTGTAAAGCTTCTACCTGCTGGGCAACTGCGGCAATAATTTCCTTGTTCAGTAACATTCCCGTCTTTGCCGCTTGAACGCCAATATCCTCCATTACTGCTTGAATTTGGGCTATCACCGCTTCAGGTGGCATGGCATCAACTCGCATCACGCCCAAAGTATTTTGGGCTGTAACGCAGGTGATGGCACTAGTACCGTGGACACAATGAAAAGCAAAGGTACGCAGATCCGCTTGAATTCCTGCACCACCGCCACTATCTGAACCGGCAATAGTTAAAGCAACGGGTACAATAGATGTAATTTTGGTATTCATAGATGTTTTAAGGCACAAGGAATAAGGGATTTTTCTTATTCTCTATTACCTATTTTTAGGTGAAATATATTTTAAAGATTTGGCGATCGCTTCTAATGGATTTGGTTGGGGATTTTGAGGTTGCATATGCGGCAAATTAGTAGGAGATAAAGTCAAAGCAGGAGTTTGATTTGATAATTCACTGTAAACTAGTAAACCTGCTTGTGGTAATTTAGCCATTGCTGCAAACCGCCAACAAAACCAATTTTCAGGATTATCAGCAGTTTGCAATTTGATTTGACAAACGCCGTTACCCGTGCCTACCCAAAGTGTATTATCTGTTGAGAATATTCTGGATAATTTTGCTGTTTTAATTCTTGAGGTAAAGTTCCAGGTTTGAATGTCCAAGAGTTATTACCCTGACAGAAAACAAAATTATATTTTGAGGTTTGAAAGTTTATAGTATCAGTAGTAGAAGTTGGGGTGTGTTACGGCTATGGAAAAATTTGAGAGTTGATGAGAGTGAGAACTTGCTGTAACGCACCACAATCATGTAGTGCGTTGCGTTACGCGCCGCTTTAACACACCCTAAATGAAGGTTTACTTTATAAATTATCTTTTAAACGTTTTAATTGTCCTTGCAAATACTTACCCCATTCTGCTGCTAAAGGAATTTCTGTAAATGGAATTCGTACTGATTGAGCAGGTTCTACTAAGTCGAATTCCAACTCAATAGTCTTACCTTTCTGTGGTGGATTTTCTACATCAATAATATTGCCATCTACCATAAGATGTATATTTTGAACATCATTCAAAGAAAAGGTTTCTAGCTTGATTGGGCCTTGAGGTGTGGGTTTGCCCCAGGTGATTGAGTTACCTTTTTGACCTAAAACAGCATAAATATCATACTTTGCTCGTTCAAATTGCTCTGCCCAGGTACGATAGGCTTCGATTTTTTGATACTCTTTCGAGCCTTGCCAAGCTAACCAGAAAAACGCTGCTAATAGAGGCAGCCATAAAAGACCACGTTCCATATTGGAAGTTTAACTCTAGAGAAACATGAAAAAGAGAAGCAAAAGGTAAAAGAAAAAAATTACCGTTTTTAACTTTTACATTCTCATCTTTATATTTTGTGTAACTATTCTGCAAATAAAGAGCTTGTTAGAGTCTGTATAAGCTATGTTAGTGAACAACTGGCAAAAAGCGGTGATGATTTGATATGAGAAGGCTTTTATTATTTTGCTTGTTTGTCATCGGGTTGAGCGCTGCGATATTTGGTTTCCTGAATTTTCAGGGACTGGCAGCGAAGGGTGAATTTGAGACGATTTTACTAGATTTTCGGGAAGATCTTCCTCAAGAGGTGGTGCAGCAAAAACTGGAAGCGATCGCTCGACAGTACAATGTTACACCCCGACTAGATAATAAATTCTCAGCTAGAGATAACGTATACATTATCGAAGGTGACAAAAAACGACTTAAAAAACTGCGAAAGTCTGAAATTGCCAAAGCGACAGAATTTATTGAGCCAAATTATATTTACAGAATTCCTGAACTAGGCAAAATTGCCCACTTAGCAGAATTTGATTCGCCCGGAGATTGTGAAACGACAACAGCCACTGCTGGCGATCCTAACGATCCTATGTACAGCAAGCAGTGGCACCTGCACAACATCGGTGTGATCGGCGCGTGGAACCAAACTAAAGGTAGTGGTGTAACTGTCGCGGTGATTGACACTGGTGTAACTCGTGTGCGCGATCTAGTAGAAACAAAGTTTGTCAAAGGTTATGACTTTGTCAATGATCGCGAAGAAGCCAAGGATGATAACGGACACGGCACCCATGTTGCTGGAACGATCGCGGAAGCCACCAATAACTACTATGGTGTAGCAGGAATTGCTTACGAAGCCAATTTGATGCCTTTAAAGGTTTTGAATGAATATGGCGGTGGAACCGTTGCCGATATCGCTGAAGCGATTAAGTTTGCTGCTGACAACGGCGCAAATGTAATTAATATGAGCTTGGGCGGTGGCGGTGAAAGCAACCTGATGAAAGAAGCGATAGAATATGCCCACAAAAAAGGTGTAGTCATCGTTGCGGCGGCTGGAAACGAAAGTCAGAATTCTGCTGCCTATCCAGCCCGTTATCCTCGCGTCATAGGCGTTTCGGCATTAGGCCCCGATGGAGAAAAAGCCCCCTATTCTAACTTTGGTGCAGGGGTAGATATCTCGGCTCCTGGTGGTAGCGATGCAGGCAAAGTTTTGCAACAAACCATCGATCCCGAAACTGGCGAAGCGGTATTTTTGGGTTTGCAAGGTACAAGCATGGCTTCTCCTCACGTTGCTGGTGTGGCTGCACTAGTTGAAGCAACTGGTGTAAAAGAACCAGATGATGTTTTGAAAGTACTTAAAGAGTCAGCAAGAAGCATCCAGGACGATAGTTTAAACTACTATGGCGCTGGACAACTGAATGCCGAAGCCGCAGTTACACGTGCCTCACAGGGACAAATTAGTTTCCAAGACTTTTTCCGTTGGCTGCGAGATAATGGCTATCTAAACCCCCGCTTTTGGATCGATGGCGGTGCTGTGGCACTGCTACCAAAAATTGCAATGGTATTGGGTTCTTATTTGTTGGCTTGGTTTTTACGAGTTTACTTTCCGTTTACCTGGGGTTGGAGTTTATCAAGTGGTTTAATTGCTGGCAGTTCGGGATTATTCTTCCTCAAACCAATCTACATTTTTGATTTGCCCCAGTGGCCTTTCCGGTTGTTGGGCAGTTCTATTCCTGAACTTGGTAATACTCTTCAGGGAACTAATGCTTTTAACCCTCTGTTTGCTAGCGTTATCATTCCTTTTGTCTTAGTGGCACTACTGCTCGGACATCCGCAATGGAAATGGTTCGCGATCGGTACATCTTTAGGTGTAGCAGCATGTTTAGGAGTCAGTGCTGTGTCAGATCCCGCTGTTTGGGGACTTGGAAGTGGCATGGTGGCTCGGATATTCTTGATTATCAACGCTCTACTCTGTTTAGGACTAGCTCGTTTAGCCGTCAAAAATGAGGAACAACCCGTTTAAAAGACGTGGAGACTATGAAACACGGAGACATGGAGAATTTCCCCACGTCCCCGTGTTCTGTTTTTCAAGACTTAGGAGTTTGTGTAACTATGAGTATCACAGTTCAAGGAACGATAGAACGCCGTGATATTGGCACTGGTGCTTGGGCGCTAGTCACTGACGAAGGAGTTACCTACGAGATCCTCAGAGGTGCTGACAAAAAATTACTTCACCCAGGACAAAAAGCGAAAGTCACGGGTAAGGTACGTGAAGATGTGATGACAATGGCTATGATTGGCCCTGCCCTAGAAGTTAAATCATTTGAGTTAATTAGTTCTGACTAACGCCTGTGGAGTCAACAACCGCTTGCAATCGATTTCTAAATTCGCCTTTGGGATGCCCGCCTTTAACTTCACCCACAATCTGGAATTCTTCTTCTGGAGAATCACAAATAATGTAGGTGGGCCAACCCATTTCTGATTTATCTGGATATTGCGCCAATAGTATTTGGCGATATTTACGATACATCGCCGTATCTTGCATTTTTACGTCAATAAATTGCAAACCCAGTTCTTCAGCCACCTTTTGGTCATAAAAAGACATTTTATGGCACAGACCACAGTCTTCACTGGAAAATTTAATCACAGTTAACGGCATGGACTAGCAACTGTTTGACTATTTGTTTAAGTATCGAATACTAGCATATCAAAAGTGACATCCTCACCACACTAAATCATCTTTAAAATACAGCAGAGTACTCATCAGAATACAGATAAAACAGGCTTTATATCTGTTCGCTTCTGTGATGTAACTGTATCTATATGAAGAGATGTAAAGAACTAAGGATTGACAGAAATTTAAAATAATAAAGTAAATTGATTGGTAATTAATTAGAGTAAATAAAAGAATCCCCTAGTAACCGACAGTAAACTAGGGGAGTTAGTTATCAGGGTGCATCTACCAAATTATATGTTCTTAGAAAAACCAGTAGTTTCCGGATAAAATTGTGCAACTTTTGGACAAATTATAAATGAAATTTTTTTGACAAGAAAAAATCCCCCAGGAGTTGACATTAGCCAACAGCTAGCTAGGGGAATTAGTTATCAGGGTGCATCTACCAAGTTCTATGTTATAAGAACACCCAGTAGTTTCCGGATAAAATTGTGCAAATTTTGTATAAATTATAAATGAACATTGATTTTACTAAAGAAAAAATCCCCTAGAAGCCATATGGCTAGCCAGGGGAAGTAGTTATCAGGGTGTATCTACTAATCTTTATGTTCCATCAACAACCAGTATGCTCCGGATAAATTGATTAAGATTAAAGTAAATAGCTTGAGAAAGAATAAAGAATTATACCAATTTTGGATTAAAGCTATTGATGAATAGACTAGGCCAGAATTTTGAAACAAGACTCCCGCTTGCAACTTTGGTATTACTAGCGTAAGTAGCTGGTTAGGAGCATGATTGAACTAATTTAATTTCTCACTATCCATAAAGTTAGAGAACAAATGAGCCTGTTTAGGAGGCGATCGCAATTGTCATATAAAGTAAATCCCTAGTGGTTGCCAACCAGCTAGGGAATTGAGTAATCAAGGTACATCTACTAATAAGTATGTTCTGACTGTGACTATCAATCTCAGGATAAATTTGTGTGTATTGGAGATTTTTGCTAGGCCATAGACAGATTCCCTTAAGTTTATCACTCAAGCAGGGGAGTTAAAGTTCAAGGCGCATCTACCAATCAAAATGTTCTAGACACAGTTGTTGAAATCCGGACTAAAGTTGTAGAAGCAACTTACTAAAACAAATAAATTTAGAAACATCTAAGTTACAAGATACATCTAAATTTATTAGATCAGGCTATAACATCGACATTAGCTCTTGGCGTTGAAAACCAAATTTGAGGAGGCAAACAGAAGAAGTTGTGACCCAGGAATTTCACCTTTCCGTAACTCCAGTAGGGCAAAGTGACTACTTAGTGCGGACGGAACAAGTCGCGCCTGGGGTGCCTTTGGCAGAAGAATTAGTGACTTGGCCTGTAGCTGATTGGTTAACGGCTGCTGGACATTTAATGAATGATCCTTTGAAATCGATGTTACAGGGAGATGCGATCGCACTCAACTCTGTCAACTTGGTAGCATTAGGTCAGCAACTTTATAATACGCTGTTTCAAGGCACTCTCAGAGATAGTTGGATTACTGCCCAGGGTATTGCTCAAAATCACCAACAAGTACTGCGCTTGCGCTTGGGGCTAAAAGATACCAGGCTAGCACGTTTGCCTTGGGAAGTGATGCATGCAGGCGATCGCCCAATAGCAACAGGCCCTTACATCGCTTTTTCACGTTATCAAAGTGGGATGAATGGGGTATCTAGGCTACCATCCACAAATATGCCTGTACCTCTGGAAGAAGGCGGAATCAGAGTATTGATGATCATTTCTTCTCCTACGGATCAAGTTCGATTGGATTTGCTTAAACAAGAAGCAATCAAGCTGCAAGAGGAACTTCACCGTCAATCACCACGTATCAGTGAAACTGGCCATTTTCTGCCGAGAATTGAACTTACTTTGCTAGAACAACCAGGGCGAGAGGAATTAACACAAGCCTTAGAACAAGGAAGGTTTCATGTTCTGCACTACTCCGGTCATAGTAATGTTGGTTCTAATGGTGGTGAAATTTATCTTGTCAGTAGGAGGACTGGTTTAACAGAAATCTTGAGTGGTGATGATTTAGCCGGTTTGCTTGTCAATAATAATATTCAAATAGCTGTATTTAATTCTTGCTTGGGAGCATACCCAGCCACTGTCAACCTCCAAGGAGAGACTGGCGAACGTAACTTAACAGAAAGTTTGGTGAGGCGGGGGATCAGAGGCGTTCTGGCAATGTCAGAGCGCATTCCCGACGAAGTAGCGCTGACACTTACACAATTGTTTTATCGGAATCTTGCTCAAGGATATCCAGTGGATTTGTGTGTAAGTCGAGTGCGCCAAGGATTAATTTCTGCCTATGGTTCGCACCAGATGTACTGGGCATTACCAATTTTATATCTCCAGCGTGAGTTTGACGGTTATCTCAACCCAGAAATTTATTTACCCCAAATGGGGCAGTTTTATAACGATTACGATCCAGCTTTAAACTCCACCTCAACCATATTCTCGCCAAGGGCAGATGATGCCGATATGCCTTTACCAATTGATGAACTTATGCCTTCGGGTTTGGCAGATGAGTCTTCTGACTGGTTAGGTGAAGATACTTGGGGCGATTTAGTCGATGAAATTGAGTATGACGATCCGGGCTATGCAGAAGATTCTGCTATAGTTTCTGATTTATTGCGCCAATTAGAGCAATCAACGGTTGGGAATGAGGAAACAGCGATCGCACCGGAAGTAGTACAGCAGGATGGGGAAGAGAATATTGACAACAAAGAGGTTTTAGGAGACGTTTCATCACCAGATCATAATCTCAGCAGTAGTTTGCGGGGAGAACTGCCAGAGGAGACTATTCAAGGCAGGCAAGTTGAGGCAGAACGTCATGCACTATTGAATGATGCTAACTCGGCAAGAGATTTGCCCAATAATTTCCCTCCATCAGTTAATTTCGCTCCACCCCAAAAAACTAATTCCAGACAACGCGCTCAAGGTCGATTTTGGTCTAGAGTTGGGGTTGTAGGAGTAAGTGCGATCGCAGCAGTTATTGGTTTAAGTGTGTGGAATAGTCACCAAAAGTCACAATTACCTGATCTACCATTAACTCCGACTGTCCAGTCTCAACCTAACCCTGATGTCTCTGAACGTAATTTAAAGACAGAGGAAACTGGAATTGTTACAGCCTATGCAATTGAAAAAGTAAGCAAAGGAGACTTGCAAAATGGGCTAGTAGCTGTGGAAGAACTACTAAATCGTAATGCTCTTTCTAATGCTAAAGCGGCTCTGGCTCTTGTTCCCAATCATAAAATTGAAGATCCATCTGTTAACTTTTTCAAGGGACGGTTAGCGTGGCAATCAGTTCAAACCGGAGATAAAAACTATAGTATTGATGATGCCCGCCGTTATTGGGAAAGTGCTGTAAAAGCTGAACCGGATTCGCTGTTATATGCTAATGCTTTAGGTTTTGCTTACTATGCAGAAGGTAATATTAATCGTGCTAATGATGCTTGGTTCAAGGCATTGAATGCAGCTATCAAACAACAAAATACATCTGCCAGTGCCATAGCACCAACACCGAAAGAAGTTAATCATGATGCTTTGACTGCCTATGCTGGTTTAGCTATTGGATTGTATAAATCTGCCCTTAACCAGCCAGTTTCTAAAAGAGAGCGATATTTTAATGAAGCAATCAAGCTACGCCAAATGGTAGTTAAAGACGATCCAAGCCATTTTCAAATTCATAAATTAGCTAACAATTGGCTATGGCCAGAAAAAGCAATTACAGATTGGAAATCGCTCCTTCAGCTACCCTCTCCTCCATCTCAGGAAGAAGAATCATAAGCTATTGCTACTACAATCCCTGCTACCGAACTACAGCACCATCAAAGCAAACATAGGATAAAGGAGTTTCCTGAATTTGCTAGTAGAATTTTACTTATGATTTGAATCTTGTTGCGTCAATTATTGCATCAAATATGTTACCAAACAAGCTTAGACGCGGTAATATATGAGGGTAATTTTTTCTGTAGCTGCAATAACTTTTTGGGGCAACAAAGATGAGTCAAGCAGCAGGGGCAAGGGCAGATATTCTAACGCTGGGTACAATAGACAGGCAGTACTGGTACGAACAGGGCAAGCAGTTCGACAATCAAGAGCTTTATGCAGAAGCAATTGTATGTTACGACAAAGCTTTAGCAGATTGTTTAGAGGGTTACTGGATTTGGTATGATCGAGGCAGCGTTTTGCGGGAATTAGGTGAATACGAACAGGCGGTAGCGAGTTTTGAGCGAGCATTGATAGTACGCCCTAATGATTATTGGGCTTTGTACAACCGAGGCTGTATTTTATTAGAAGATTTAGATCTGTTTGAAGAGGCGATCGCAAGTTTTAATCAGGCTTTGGAAATACGCCCTAAAGACTACTGGTCATATTTTCGTCGAGGAGACGCCAAACGACAATTAGGCCGCTACGAAGAAGCGATCGCTGATTACGATATAGCTTTATCAATTCGTCGTGATGATTATTGGGCTTGGTTTCGGCGTGGAGATGCTTTGAGACATCTAGGTCGTTACAATGATGCAATTAAAAGTTACGATGAAGCATTAGTGATAGAACCAGATGATTTCTGGGCTAATTACAAACTAGCAGATGTATTGAGATATGTAGGGCGTTATAAAGCTGCACTTACCACCTATCAAGAAGCCATTGATATCAAACCAGATGATGAATATGCTTGGTATAACAGTGCTTGCTGTGCCGCTCAACTAGGAAATATTTCATTAGCAATAGAATGCCTTGAGTCTGCGTTGCTAATTAATCCTAATTTTCAGGTACTGCTGAAAACAGATCCTGATTTACAAGTAGTTCGAGCTCAAGGTTTGCTGGGAGACTTGCTACGCGAAACTAATTGTTTATATTGATATTTTCTCAACTCTGCTCATATCAATCTTGTTTGTAAACAGTAAATATCGGTAATGTACCAATTGAAAGCATTGGATTAACAAGTTATTGCTATGACGAATAATGTACTAGGACAACCATTAGAAATATGTTGCACCTCGCCAATGACAGGTTTTTATCGAGATGGAATATGTAACACAGGTGCGGGTGATATTGGTGCTCATGTTGTCTGCGCACAACTAACAGAAGAGTTCCTGGCATTTACCAAGTCAAGGGGAAACGATTTGAGTACACCCGTTCCCATATTTGACTTTCCAGGTTTAAAACCGGGCGATCGCTGGTGTTTATGTGCTTCTCGCTGGAAGGAAGCACTGGATGCTGGAGTTGCACCACCTGTAATTTTGTCAGCCACTCACGCATCAGCTTTGGAATATGCTTCTTTAGATGAATTGAAGCAACACGCTCTCGATGAAGCCTAAGTCAGTAGAATAACTGGATGAAACGGTAAAATTTGCTCTGTAAGATTCCCTACTTTTGAGATAAGTTGGGAATCTATATTTTTGTTTATTTATAGCCATTTTTAAATGAATAAACCACACGATACTGTAAGGGCGGGTTTTGTTTCAATCTTTAACTCAAACCGAAAGGATATTTGCTAAACTCACCCGGACAAAAAATTGTGGTTCAAATATATAAAATTTGCTGTAATCAAAAACCCCAGCTTTTTAACTGAGGTTTTTTACAGAATTACATCATAATTCAATTTATTAGTGAGAATCTGATGCATCAGCTTCTACGAATTGCAAAGACTTTTCAAGTTCCATCCGCTGCTCGGCATTACGTAAAAAGTAACCATTCATCATCGCAGAAGCCAAAAGTCTTCCCAGATTATCCCGATTAGTGGTAATCAACACATTAAAGTTTTCTGAAGGTAAACCACCCAACATACTTATAATTGTGTGTTCAATTGCTTGCAATACTTCCGGTGATGTTGGCTTAGACAATTGAGCAACTGTTTCTGGGCTCATGGATTTGACGTATTGCCAAAGTAAGTTACTGCTTGAAACCTCACTACCAAAGAATTCTGGGTTGTGATTTGACAGATTGTTCACGGTTCTATGGATACGCTCTTACACAACTCTTATTAATAAATTTACCAACTTTTTTACTTAAGAATAGTGAGCTTAACCGAACCAGAAAATGACGGTTTGTTCTACAAATTAAGTTACCGTGAATAAAGACAATTATGAAGGTTATTGATTATTAGCTATTTTAATTGACTCTAACCAATAACCTACAACCCAAGACTTAGAAACCTACGATTCCGTAGTAGCCGCTGATAGCCAGAATGATAATTACTAAAATTCCTACGATCAGGCTAATCGAAAATTGAACTGATGTTTTTTGATTTAGATCTTGTTTGCTTTCACTCTGATTTTGGGTGGGCTTGGGATTGTTGGTTTTTTCTGTTGTCATGGCTTTTATTGTTGGTGCTTGTCTATTATTTAGTTTGCTCCAACTGCCAGAAACTTCATCTTGCTTTCGGACTACAACTATTGTCTTATCTTGCATCTAAGCTCTTGTCTGCCAAGAAATTTATTTCTTGGCTAATAGCTCAAGTCCACTTAAGTGGATTGTAATCACTAATAGGAGTAAAATCTAGTCCTCTGAAGAGGATTTCGGCTATGAGCAAGAGAATATATTCTCATATGCCAATTCATGCCGTTTCCTGAATTTGCAGACGAATAGTTCGTTCCCCAACACTACCAAGTTGCAATTCCATCACCTCACCACCTAGAGGTTCCAAGCAATTCAAGAGCGATCGCAACTGCGGTGTACTTGCACCGGTATCTACGTAAAGCCGATCTGCTAGATTGCCGATCCGCTTCCAAGTCATGTACAACTTACCAATTGTTTGCTCTATCTGTGACGCCTGATTCACCAAGTCAGCAGCAATACTTAAGCAACCAACTCTTTGTGCTTCTATAAGTGCTGTTTCAATATCAACTTCTTCTTCATTCAAGGCTTGAACTTGAGCCGCTGCTTTGAGATATTTTGCCAAGCTCCGCGCATCTGCGGTTACTTGTTTGACAGTTTCTACATCAGGATTTTGAGCAATTTCTTTTTGCAGAGATTTTTGGTGTGATTCTGGTAATTTCTCCATTTCCTTTACTAGAGGTGCAATGTAACGCGGAGGGAGAGCGTTTTCTGCTGCTTTTTGCTTGACTGGTTCGGGTAACAATTCTGAGGACATTGCTGTCCATTCATCAGTAAGTTGACGTACTTCCCTTCTGGTAATGCGATCGCCTTTTTGTGCCGCTTCACCTACCATTACCTGTACTTCTGGCGCTGATTTGGCGGTTTCAACAAACGCCCGTTTGGAAAAATTGTTGATCGCGTTTGGATCTAGCTTTCCCTCTTCTAAGAGGGTATCTGCACTATTAGCTAGTTGAATCCAAGCATAAGCCTGACTTTTGCTAATTTCCCGTTCTTTTAGCCACTTGAGAAATCCCGTGCCTCGTCCGTCTCCACCCTTTTTTTCTCGATCTCGAATTGCCCGTAAAATTCGTCCCCGCCAGATTTCGGTTTGTAAATCAAAGCGATCGCACACCTGCCAAGCTATATCTAGTTGCTTTTGAAATTCTACTTCTGGAATTTCTTCGTCCTCTGGATCGGGAAGCTCAAAATCTAAATCTACAGGTTGTTGTAAAGCAGCAGCTATGTGATCGAAATTATCGGTTGATTGCACGGCTGGGAAAGTAATTAAAGTATGCGACGGCTTATTATTACATACTCTTGCTATCTAGAAATCGATATCATTACTATGTTTTACTTGTCACATTTACAATACAAGTATGACAAATCACAAGCAAGCGATCGCAGCTTGCCTTCTTCAATTGGCTAGACGTACCACACGAATCCGTTTTCCTTGTAAAGTTCCCTCTGCTGTCACAGCCTCATCTATCTGTGCTGCAAATTGTTTCCAGTTTCGATTATTAGTGCAAACAATAATGCCGAAGTGGTTGGAGTCACGACGATGCAACCGGATGAAATCATCTCGGTTAATAGTTAATATCGAGCGCTCTTAGCTGATGGCAAATGCCAATACTTCTTCATCAGGTATACCTCGAGCTGCATTGCCTGCTTCTTGCACTGTCAAAATATCATGCCCCAAAGTACACAATAATTCCACAACCGAGAACGGAAACTGCTCATCTGCATAAAAGCGTGCCATCGGCTAGGCTACTTCATTGCGCTCAATAGCCAGTTCGATTTCATCAGGGTGAGCTTCTGCGTATGTCCAAGCATTAGCTAAGTCCGTGGCTGTGATGGTTGGATAGCTCTTCAAAAGGTCGGCATCAGTATATCCAAGACGGCGAGCTTCCACAAGTACCCAAATGGGAATACGAGTCTTGGCAATACGAGCTTCTCCACCACAGATTCCAGGGGTTTTTTCAATTCCTTGCCAGTTGCTACTGAGACTTTGAGCGAGTAGCCCAATAGCCTGCACTTTTTCACTAGGACTGAGGGCAAGAAGGTATTGCTCTAAGTCTTTGAGTGTCACGGGATGTAAATCCTCTAATTTATTGGAAGGCAGTATTTACAATTTTATCAAGGGTGCAAGGAGTATCGCACTCTTAGGATGAGGATAGGATACAGGGGACAGACGAGTTCAACTTTACCTGTTCCCCGTAACCTGTACCCTGTTACCTACTTTACCTATACTGCTTCTTTCATCTCGGCTTTTACAGTAGCATATGCCCAATCTAACCAAGGTAACAGAGCTTCAATATCTGCGGTTTCGACTGTTGCACCACCCCAAATTCTGATTCCAGGAGGTGCCGCCCGATAGGCAGCAATATCATAAGCTACTTCTTGCTTTTCCAGGAGTTTAGCTAGTTTTTTCGCACATTGTCCTTGCTGTTCTGGGCTTAACTCAGTAAACCAAGCATCAGTAATCTTGAGACAAATTGAGGTACAAGAACGAACTTCTGGATTTTCAGCTAAAAAGTCTGCCCAACTACTTTGCTCTACCCATTTAGCAATAGCTGCGAGGTTAGCTTGGCTGCGGCTAATTAAACCAGAAAGTCCACCAATACTTTCTGCCCACTTCAGCCCATCTAATGCATCTTCTACGCACAACATTGATGGGGTGTTAATGGTATCTCCCTGAAAAATCCCTTCAATCAACTTGCCTTTTTGGGCCATGCGAAATAGCTTGGGCAAGGGACGTGATGGTTTGTAGGTTTCTAAACGTTCTACAGCGCGGGGAGAAAGGACTATGACGCCATGCTGGGCTTCTCCACCCAAGACTTTTTGCCAAGAATAGGTGACTACATCTAACTTATCCCAAGGTATGTCCATTGCGAAAACTGCTGATGTGGCATCGCAGATAGTTAGCCCTGCGCGATCGCTGGCAATCCAATCGCCATTCGGTACGCGAACGCCGGAAGTAGTTCCATTCCACAAAAATACTACGTCGTGGCTAAAATCGACTTGCTCTAAGTCTGGCAAACTCCCGTAAGGTGCTTTGAGAATGCGAGTATCGGGCAACTGTAGTTCATCCACTACATCTTTTACCCATTCTTGACCAAAGCTTTCCCATGCCAAAATATCTAAGGGCAGTTTTCCCAGCATTGACCACAGCGCCATTTCCACTGCACCTGTATCGGAAGCGGGGACTATACCCAGGCGATAATCTGCGGGTACACCCAAAATTTTCTTGGATAGCTCAATCACTTCTTTGAGCTTGGCTTTCCCACCTTCGGAACGGTGAGAGCGCCCTACAAAAGCATCTTGCAGAGCAGAAACAGTCCAGCCAGGACGTTTGGCACATGGGCCTGAGGAAAAATGCGGACGGCTAGGCTTGGTGGTTGGAGGAGTAAGAGTTGCTAACATACGTTAAAGTTGCGAAATCACAAATGGAGGACAAGAAACCCGGTTCCTATCAGAAACCGGGTCTGTACATGTTCAATAAAAAATTAGAAACGAATGGAAAGATCATGCCAGATTAATACGCGTTTGTTCAAAAGAATATAAGCAAAATTTGAGGTTCAACGTTCAGAAGTATGCAGAGGTTGCATAATTGATATTTTGATTGAGCAAAGCTAAATTAGCAAACTAGTCAAATTCAAGCTAGCTTAAAAGAAAGTCAGTAAAATTTACAAAATAACTAGAAATTTTAACTTGACAAAATCGTGTTTTTACTTATAGAGACAATAATATAACTCTATTAAATCATGAACCAGGTAGATTACCTCCGAATTAGTTTAATTGATCGCTGTAATTTCCGCTGTCAATACTGTATGCCAGAGGGAGCAGAACTAGACTACATTCTCAAGCAAAATTTATTGACTGATGAGGAACTGCTCACCCTGATTGAAGAGGTGTTTATTCCTGTTGGATTTACCCGGTTTCGATTGACTGGAGGGGAACCGCTTTTACGTCCACGTGTGGTGGAGTTGGTGAGAGCGATCGCTTCTTTTCCCCAAACCCAAGATTTGTCAATGACGACTAACGGGTTTTTACTCGCTCCAATGGCACAAAGCCTCTACGATGTTGGTTTGCGGCGCATTAATATCAGTTTGGATTCTCTCGATCCCGATATTTTTGACCAAATTATTGGCAATCGCGGGCGATCGCATTGGCAAGATGTATGGAATGGAATTCAAGCAGCTTATCGTGTAGGCTTTGATCCCCTAAAACTAAATGTAGTCGTGATCCCCAATGTCAACGACCACGAAGTTTTAGATCTGGCAGCCTTAACCATTGATAAACAATGGCACGTCCGATTTATTGAATTTATGCCGATTGGCAATGCTCAATTATTTGGCGATCGCGGTTGGATATCTTCGCAAGAGTTACGGCAAAGCATCCGCGCACGTTGGGGATTGACAGAAAGTAAAGTACGTGGTAGCGGGCCTGCTGATGTATTTCAGATTCCGAGAGCGAAGGGAACACTGGGATTTATCAGTCAGATGTCGGAGTGTTTTTGCGATCGTTGTAACCGGATGCGCCTTTCTGCTGATGGTTGGTTGCGTCCGTGTTTGTTAAATGAAACTGGGCAAATAGATTTAAAAACTGCTCTTCGTGCAGGCATCAGTACTGCTGAATTACGGGAGCAAGTGAGGGAATTATTGGCACTCAAGCCAGAAATTAATTTTAAACAGCGCTTTGCGGGAACTAGGACAGGTGCTTATACTCGCACCATGTCGCAAATTGGCGGGTAAATAAAGTCTGAAGTTTGAAGTCTGAAATATTAGATTTTTCATCCTTCATCCTTCATCCTTTCCTTAGGCTTGTCGTGAGTAGTATTCCACCACGAGCAGTTCATTAACACTTAGAGCTACCCATTCGCGCTCAACCACCCCATTGACTTTACCAACTAAAGTATTTTTGTCAAACTCTAGATGACTGGGCAGGTTTGCCAAACCGGGATATTGCAAGTTAGCTTCCACTAACTTTTTGGACGCTTCCCTATCTCTAACGCCAATAACTTCTCCAGGGCGGCATTGGTAACTGGCAATATTAACGACACGACCGTTCACTGTGACGTGTCCGTGATTTACTAGTTGGCGGGCTGCTGGGATAGTGGGAGCCATACCCAAGCGAAAAATTGTGTTATCCAAGCGCATTTCTAACAGTTGTAGCAGCACTTGACCGGTAGAACCAGTCACACGTCTGGCTTTGCGCACGTAGCGCAGTAGTTGCTTTTCTGTTAAGCCATAATTGAGACGAAGTTTTTGCTTTTCTTCGAGACGGATAGCATATTCAGAGCGCTTTTTACGGTTTTGTCCATGCTGTCCGGGGGGGTAAGAGCGTCTGGCGCTTTTACGAGTTAATCCCGGCAATTCGCCCAGGCGACGTACAATTCTAAGACGTGGTCCTCTGTATCGGGACATGAGTTTCCTTAATCTAATCCTGATTCAAATGTTGCCAAATTTTTTATTGTGACATTCTCTGACGAAAAGAGCAGAGATTCTTGGTTGATTGCGCGTACTCAAATCTGATGTAGTTACCTACACCATGTTAAAGTTGCTTTTGTCTAGAGCACTGGTTAGACCGTCGAGCAGAGTCAACAGTAGTTTCTGCAACGGAGGAAACCCTCTAAATCTCTGAGAAGCGGTTGTATCACTCAAAAATTTTAATGGGTAATTGACTGCCTCCCCAACACAGTGCCTGCCAAGCGTTCACTCTTATTAGCTAAGAGCCAGCTTCGACGTGCCTCGTCGTACTGTTTAAACCTCAAGTATTAGTTTTGCAGTACTTTTTGGTTTAGATTTTAGGTTGCCATTACGCATTATATCTAAAAGAGGGTGTAGGGGTGTAAGGGTTTAGGGGTAGAGGAGAAAAAACCTTTTTCATCTTTAGCAAGTAAAACTTGTTTCGTAGGGATTGCCCTCTGCCTTCCACTTATTGGCGGGTTGGCATACTCTAAAGCTTCTTGCCGAAATACCATTGATTTTAATGGAAGGAGCGCAAGCAAACTTTTAAGATCGGATAGCATAACATTGGGTGATTGGAGCAGAACGGAAATGCTACAAAGAAGAAACAGCAAATATCCACACAAATTTATGCTCAAAGCTAAACTAGCCCCTTGGAGAGCTGTTGGCACTGTTATAACTGCACCAACGTTGACTATGCTGGGATGGGTAGCAATGGTTCTTCCCAGTATGGCTTCATACGAATCTTACGGGAATCCTCAGGATTATCGTGTTTGTGCAGATCAACTTGTAAACGCGGGAATCGCTATAGAACCAGCATCACAAGCTTGTGCAGCTGCTTTGCGTCCCAGAGATTTATCGTCCTGCGTCACTAGAATTGAACGACAGACGCAAATTGCCGCAGTGGATGCCCTTCCTCGTTGTCGCCAAGCGCGGCGTCCTGATGATTTACGTAGATGTGTAGTTTCTATTAGTCAGAATACGAAGGAGACAGTTAATCCAGCAGTATTAGATTATTGCAGTCGCAGTTTGTTGCCAGTGCGCTTTGCTCAGTGTGTGGTGGGTTTGCGTTTAGCAAACGACTTAGATCCATCCCAAGCTTTGAATACTTGTATTGATGGTAGCGATTTCGGGGTTACCGGCTTTTTGCCATCTTTTGTTCCTGCCAACCCCACAAATACACCATTTCAACCAAGTTTTGAAACTGTACCAACTCCGGTAGAACCAAATACATTTCCCCCGGAAAATCCAAATACAGTTCCGGTAGAACCAAGTTCAGTTCCACCAGAGAATTTCAATCCCAGATAGTACTAAAAATATTATCTTCAATAAGTCAGTTTCCCCAAATCCTAATAGTATATGAAGGGTTAAAGGGGATCTGATTGGGATCTTGCTCTATAAGCCAGTATCTATTTTCTTTAGCACAATAATCTTGGCTTTGAATCCACCAGTTGGTGGACTCAAGGTACGGGTATTTACTGCTATCAATTTCCCAATATAAATATAAAGACAGCTTTTTTGTATGTGAGAGTTAGTCTTCTTTTTTACCAATAACCATCTGTAAAATTGTTGGTTCTCCTCCATCTTTGTGATATTTATCTGCCCAAGCACGGATAATTTCATCCAATTCTTCCATAGCTTGCTCCACCTTTTCTGGTGGAATATCCAGTTCTTCCAAAACTCGCATGGTATTTGGTCTTTTTTCTGCCCAATCTCGCATCATACGAAAGTAGCGAGCTGTGTCTTCCACTGTGGTGTAAGTGCGCTCTTGATCGTCAACTGGAGCATAAAAAGGACGAGTCAGAGCATAGAAGGGCATTCCCCAAGGAGAATCGATGCGAGTTACTGTACCAGAATAAAGCAGGCGGCGCTTGATATGCTCCGCTAGGGCTTCACTCAAAGGCATTTGGTGTTCTTTGGGCAAGTCTTCCTGTGAGCGCTTGTGCAGAAATTCAATTAGCTCTAGAAATTCAAAGGAAGTAATTAACTGAGCATCAGGAAGATTCTGCGGTAATTTTTGCTCAATTTGTCTTTTTTCTTCGCTAGTTAGACTTGTACCAGGTACACGGGAACGTCCTGGACGCCAAGGATATTTTTCCATCCAGACATAAGGAAATTGAATGAGGTAACGCGGTTCTTGAGAACCGAGCATCTTCAGCAATTTGCCCTCAGTTAATGCCTGTCTAACTTCCTCGACAATGGCTTTTACCCGCTTCGGTTCTAAGTGATGCAAATGCCCTGTCATGCGCAGGTTTTGTCCCTGCTCTAGATAAGTCATATAAATGGCACACTTAGCTGCGGTTGCGGCTGCATCTAAAAATGCCCCATGCCTGTGTCCACTTGTCCGCATGGCACTAAAAGCCAAATAAAGCATGATCTGATCCATCGCACTGGGGCCGAGGCGTTTAATCAGATCTACGTCGTTACTCATATTACAGACAGCCGTTTAGCACGTTTACAGTTTTCAGTCAATGAGAATTATGTGATATACACCCGACTGAAAGCGATGTTTTACTCAGATGATCTATTATGCTTTAACAATGTGAATTATTGGTAGTCATAATAGTGATTTATTCAGTATTTTCTGGCAATTTGGCAGAATTGTCTACCTGATTCAAATTCTTCTTCTGGGGGCGTTGTAAGCAAGTTTTGCCCAAACGTCTGTGTTTGGGCAATGTGTGTAATTAGAAGCTCACAATGCTTGTGAAGAAGCAAATTTTTTTGTCAGAAAATCATAGCAATTTAGTCAAGTATGAGGATACAACAACAATAAATTTCCCATTCCCAGCAAACCGTGAGTTGACCAACTCTTTGCCATTAGTACTTCTAGCCAATCACAGAACACAATATGTATCGCGAACTGTTTTGGATTGCCAAAATTATGGTGAAGTTTTGATTGTAAGGTGGGCTGTCTTGAGGGAAAGTCATAGTCCTCAAATTTAAGGTGATGATTCAACGCAGAAGAAACCTTTGGTCTTTTATAAAGATTTTTGGTTATCTTAGCAATTTTCATTCAGCTCATATGTAAAAACATTTACAAATTTGCTTTTTTGGTGCAAACGTTTATTTCTAAAGCGGCTTAAACCTCTATCAATGTCTCAGCTTTGTAAAATTTTTGTGTTTCTCCCCAAAGGCTTTTCTAAAATTTTGGTTTTTCTTTAGATTTTGATTAGCTAGTTGTTTGAGAAGTTTTGGTATTGTTTCGCATTTTTTCATAGCTAAAAGCAGCTACGCCACAAGTCACAAATACAACTCCTAATACTTGTACTAGTTGCAAGGTTTCTTGAATAATCAACGCAGCGAAAATCGTGGTTAAAGCAGGAACTGTTGCACCTAAAAGTGAGGAACGCGAAGCTCCTACTTTGCGAATACCAACGTTATTAAACAGATAACCGCATAGGGTGAATACACCTAAGATGAAAGCACTGAGAATTAACTCTATGAAATTGTTGGATTGAAGTTGAAGGCTCCAGTCAGTCGGTAGTGTGAGTATCAAACTAACGAAGGATAGTAGGAGCATAGTAGCGAAGTTGATCAATGTAAAAGTTACTGGGTGTATTTTTGCAGCACAGATACGAGTCAGAATCACGTAGATGGCAAAAGCTACTCCTGAGGCGATCGCTATGATTCCACCGCCAGCAACATCCGTACCAATACTTGTAGAGGCTCCTAAAACCAACATCTGCCCCAAGCAAATACAAGCGATCGCAACCAAACCAACAGAAGTAGGGCGTTCGCGAAATAAAAACCACCCCAATAGCCCACCAATTGCTGGATAAATAAAGAACAAGGCGATCGCCTCTCCTGTGGCAATTTGACTAACAGCAGAATAGATTAATACTTGCGATAAAAATAAAAAGCATCCACTCAGTGCGGATAAAAGCAATACTTGCTTAGATTTGCTATTAGCTTTGTAGCGCTTTTTTTGTGAGGACTCCATCAAGGTTTGTAAGTCTTCCCAGACTTGGGAGTGTAGTATGGGAGCTAGCACCAACATCATCGGTACAACTACTGCCATTCTCAGTGTTAAAATCAACAGTATATTACCTAGCGTTGGCAGTAACAGCTGCTTTACCTCAAATACTCCAAAGATCTGAGTATCTGAATGGAAAATTACTTTAATAGCTATGTTATACAGCGATGAAACCACCGTAGATAAAACTAATAAGCAAACACCAATTACAGACAACGATGTTGTTGTCACTGGCATTGATGGTGCTGGTGCTGGTGTAGGTGTAACTTTTTGCTTGGGTACCGATGGCGGCTGGGATGGTGTAATTGTTATTGCAGAAGATGAAGGCGATATATTGTCGCTGTTTTGTAGCTTTCTTGGTACAAGAGAACTAGCTGTTGAGGGTGTGGATGGTAGACTTGTTTGTGGCGTTTTAGGTTCTATGATCATGGTATCTTCCTGCAATTTTGTCACAGCCTCAAAGCCACCTTGCTGCCCTTTTTGAAAAAATTCATTCTCAATAGCTGATGCTGCTTGGATTACAGTTGGAAGAGATTCTGTTGTGGTTTTTTCTAATTCTGTGCGTAAGCGATTCACCAACTCTGCTAAGATTTCTTCCCCTTGTCGTTGTTGCATCGACATCTGAGACAATTGTCGGGAAAGGCTGCTTTGATAATTTTTCAACTCATGTTGGAGAGTGTGAAAAGTGATGGTGAGACTATCATCTAAAGATCCAAGCAGTTGTCTGACTTCGTTTTCGGTTATGGAGTTACTTCTGCCCTCACTACTTGGTTCAATAGCTTGAGTAGCGAAAGCTTCTAGTGAGGATTGGAGTTGCGAGGAAATATGAGTTGCTAAGACTTGAGCTAACTGACGCAACAATCCTTGCATTTCACTTGCCTGCAAACCCTGAAGCAGTTCTTCTTTTTCTTGTTGCAGACGTTTGACATCCTCGCTTAAGCGAATTTTGTCTCCTTGCAGTTGTTTGACATCTTCCCGCAAAGACTTGAGTAAAGTCCTTTGAATAATTTGCAATTCATCAGTTAAAGCTCGTAAAGCAGTATCTGCGTCTCCAAATGGATCACCTTGTATTCGGGAGTTTTCCGATCGCTTCTCAAATCGCCCCATTGGTTTTTACCTCTGATCCTTAACAGTCAAGCTGCTTTTCATTCACTTAGTCGCCGTTTTTGCTTCTTAAATATTTCCCATATTGTGTCAGATAAATCATTTAGTTAAAATCAACGATTACTCTGGGTTGTTTTTTATGATAAAAAATATCACATTAATCCATGATTTTTCTGAATTCTCATATAAGAATTTAAAAGTATTATTTTTATCATGCGATTCTTGAAAGATTACTCACTATTTTAGTTTTCACTTCCTGAATAATCTACTAGAACTGCTTTCTATAAGAAACGGCTTTTTTGTTTATGACGATTACATACAGCGCGTGACCGCATAATTTTAAGTAAAAGTAATGTATTTTTTAGTACATCTATCTACAGTATTAGTGAAAGTATCAAGACTGATTTAAAAAAATAATGATCGGTAAGAAATACTTGCGTAACACTAAAAGGCAAGCGGGAGTCTTGTTTCAAAATTCTGGACAAGCCTACTAATCAATGGTTTTAATCCAAAATCCAAAATTGGTATAACTTGCCTGTACTTTTAAGAAACACAGGGAGCAGGGGATAGGGAACAGATTGAAGAATTTGTAATTCTTTGATTGAAGTGCTTAATTCTCTGACTTATAGGTTTTGCCAGGTTATTTGACTCTGCATCTAAAATTGTAAATCTAAAATTCTGGCAATACTGAAGATAGCAGCGCTTAGTCCAGCACTAACAGGAACAGTCACAAGCCAAGCAGCAGCGATACCTTGAAGAGTTTTCAATTGAACTGACTGAGGATTTTGTATCAATCCAACACCAACTACACCACCGACAAGAGCGTGAGAAGTGGAAACGGGTAGCCCTAGACGGGAGGCGAGTAGGATTGTGGTAGCAGTTGCAAGTTCAGCACAAAATCCACTACTAGGTTGCAAGGAAATAATACTTTCACCAATTGTGGCAATAACTTTTTTGCCCCAGATAGCCAAGCCAGTAACTATGCCAACACCGCCTAAAATTAAAATCCAGATGGGAATAGTAATGCCATTGATGGGTACGCTACCAGTAGCATTAATGTAATTGATCGCTGCTAGAGGGGCGATCGCATTGCCAACATCATTAGAGCCGTGGGCAAAAGCAACAAAGCAAGCACTTAGTAACTGAAATTTCCCAAATAAACTTTCAACAGGATTTTGAAATTTGGATTGGCTTGGCTTGCTTTCCCCCCGATCCAAGTGTCGCCAACTGTAAAGACTAAGCCCAACTGCTGCAATTCCTCCCACAAATAATGGAATATCATGGGCAGGTACTTTGATTCCTACTTCCCCAATCAAAAAATTAGCGATTGGTTGAGTGACAGATGGTAAGACAATAACGCCAAATATTCCTAGCAAAATGGTGCTTAACCAGGGAATCCACTCATTTAATTGTTTTAATTGATGCGGTTGCTCTAAAATCCAGCGTTTAATTTGACTGTAGAATAAAGCAGCAATTGTACCGCTGATTAACGGTGTGACAATCCAGCCGAGAGTGATGAGTCCAATTGATGACCAATCAATCGCACTGATTCCAAAAGCTACACAACTAAATCCAGCGATCGCGCCAACAGTAGCATGAGAAGAAGAAACAGGTAAACCCCGTGAGGTGGCAATTTGCAGCCATAAACCGCAACTGATCAGCACCGTCACCATGCCAATAACTAACATTTGTGGCGTATCGACAAATAAGCTGGGGTTAGCAATTTCTGTTGCTAGAGTTTCCGAGACTTTATGCCCAAACAGAACAGCACCTGTAAATTCTAATACACCAGCAATTATCAATGCCTGTTTGAGAGTAACTGCTTTGGAACCTACAGACGTTCCCATTGCGTTAGCAACGTCATTTGCGCCAAGGTTGAAGGCGAGGTAGAAAGCTAGTAAGGCAACTATGAGCATAGGGGCTAGAGGCTAGAGGTTAGGGGCTAGGAAGAGGACAAGGGGGCAAGGAGACAAGGGGAATGTAAATGAAAATTTTTCCCAATCCCCAATCCCCAGTACCCAATCCCCAATTTCCAATACCTAAATCATTGTGGATAAATCAAAATCTTGTACGTATCCGGCGTAGGTGCGATCGCTTGTTCTACAGCTTGAGATAAATCTTTTAATGGATAGCGATCGCTAATTAATGCTTGCACGTCAATGCGGCGATTAAAGACAATATCTGCCGATAGACTTTGCAAGCGGTAAGATGAACTGTAACTGCCGATCAAGTCAATTTCTCGACGGTAGAGGATATTCGGGTTAAGAGGAATTTCCACTTCATCAGGAAACTCGGCAAAAAAGAGGATTTTACCGCCTTTGCGAGTACAATCTAGGGCTTGGAAGAAAGCTTTTTCGCTAGGAACGGCAAGCAGAGTGACATCAACACCCATACCGTTGGTGAGTGCTTTAATTTTATTCGGTAGATCGGCATCGCGGGCATCAAATGCCGCTTCTGCACCCACAGCCAAAGCTTTGTCAATGCGCGACGGTAGTAAATCGGTGGCGATCGCTTTCGCCCCAAAATATTTCACCAACATCACAAACATTAACCCAATTGGCCCCGCCCCAGTAATCAAAACTGTTTGCCCAGGAGCAATTTGAGCTTTTTTCACTGCCTTAAGACAGCAATTAGTTGGTTCAACAAAGCTTGCTTCTTCAAAACTGATATTATCGGGGATGGGAATTAACCCACCATTGCGGACAATATGACCAGGAACCTTCACATAATCGGCAAAACCGCCCCCACTGGGTGCAAATCCTGCTGTAGTGCAGATATTTTTATAGGTATCGCACATCGAGAAATTGTCATTTAGGCAGTAATCGCAACGCATACAAGGGATATGGTGCATCACTGCTACTCTTTGCCCAACTTGCCAGTTTTTTACCTCTGCACCCACTGCTGCAATGGTTCCCGCAGTTTCATGTCCAAAGATGCGCGGTGGTTCATATAAGGGATAACGAATCTTTTTAATATCCGACTGACACAATCCCACTACCCGCACTTGTACCAGAACTTCATCTGCTTGGAGTGTAGGTTCGGGGATATCTTCGTAAGAAAGTTGATTGACGCCTCTAAATACCTGTGCTTTCACGTTGATCTCTCACCGCTCAACGATCTTAGATTTAACACTACAGGCGTTCTTTAAGCTATGAATTTTGAAATTTTTGTTTGTAATGCTGGTGTTACGACAAAACATCATCCAAGCCACGCTCTCGAATTTTACTTACAAATTTCGGTACTTTATTATTTATTTCTAATCTTTGAAGCAACTCAATCACGCTCATGGGAGGATTTTTGAGATCCTCAGATTGTTGTTGAATTGCCTGTATCATTTTTTCCGGAAAAAGGTTGTCAAGGTAAACCAGAAAATCGTCTGGATGTCATGCTTCAATACCCCAAGGAGCTAATGCCTCTGCTGGAAAGTGTCTGAAATTAAAAGTAACAATGACTTCTGCTTGAGCAACGACAGCAGCAGCAACAACATGGTGATCGCTTGGATGATTTATCATCGCTGCAATTAGGCGATCGGATACTTCCACCATCGCTTCCGGAAAGTGTGTTGCCTTGGCATCTGTCATTCTTCCTTTGTTAATAAGGTTACGAGTAGCACCATCTAAAATTTCTTGTGAAAAATGAACTTGGTATAATCCTGCTTCAGCAGCACGTAATAAGGTATCGCATAAAGGCATAGGAAAGAGGACACAGGAGTCCAACACTGTCCAACACTACAGAGAGAAAAGCCATTTTACTGGTCTAATTCGTAACTCTCCTCATCATAGAACCCCTCATCTTGCAGAAACTGAGTCAGTTCTTTCAGCCCTTTCCGACGTTTACTATCACGCTGTTCCTTATACTTCCTCAAATCCTCTAAGCGCACACGCCGATGGGAACCCACCTTGATATAAGGGATTTCACCCTGTTCTAATAACTTGATTAAATAGGGGCGTGAAACATTGAGAAAGTCAGCAGCTTGCTGTGTTGTCATCTCTTGCTCTTGGGAGACTATAGATATAGCTTTACCAGATGCCATTGCACTGAAAACTTGACATAGCACTTGACAAAGACTTTCAGGAATGTAAATCTCTTCTCCGTTAGCTCCTACAAGTTTTGCTTGGGAGCTTTCATGTGTCAGTATGCGTGCCAATTGCTTGATAGATTCCACTTCTTGCTGTTTAGCCATTACTGACTCTGTTGGTTGCCTTAACATGATGCTTTATACTTCTAGCTCATTCAGAATAACATACTACATATTACATAAACGAAATATCCGAAAAATAAGCTATAAGTTTAAGGCTAATTGTTCTTCTCGACTTTGGTAAAAAGTTTGGGTTATGCATTGTCAATGTGAATCCGGCTTAGACGTAGGGAATCATAAGCAAGGCAGATTGCAAAATCCTGCATACAAGTATTCATAAGGGAAAAATATGGCTAAAAAAACTTACCATAACAAAAATCGGGATCTAGATGCTTTGTTTAGAGATATTGAAACCTGGTTCACTGAACAGGGTTATCAGACACAAACTAATAGAACGGACGGAGCTTGGTTCTTGCAAGCTGCAAAAACCGAGATGTGGCGGAAAGCGGTTGGTGCATCCAGAGCATTCAACGTTTTGATTCAAGGACAAACGAATGATTTTTCTGTGGAACTTAGCACTGGTGAATGGGCATCAAATCTAGCCGCTGGCGGCATTGCAGCAGTTTTGACAGGTGGTGCTACTCTACTTATCAGTGGCTTTACAGCAGGCTGGTCGAAGAAGATAGAGAGTGATTTGTGGAATTTCATCGATCAGAAAGTGATGTTTGGCGAAAAAGCTAAGTCTACTCAAGAATTAGTTGTCATGAAGACTCAAAGCACTTTGGAAGAGAAACTCAAACAGCTTAAAGATGCCTATGAACAGGGCTTCATTGATGAAGTTGCTTACAACACCAAAAAGCTGGAAATGGAAGCTCAGATGCAAGCTAGTAAGCAGAATGCCAATACTGAAGAAAAACTTATAAAACTCAAGGGCTTACTTGATGCAGGAATTTTAAGCCAGGGTGAATTTGAGATGAAAAAGGCTGAATTGATGCGAGAATCTTCTAATTCAGAATTGGATGCTCAAATTTCTAAGCTCAATGCAGCTGTTGCTGCGGGAGTCCTGACACAAGAGGAGTATGAGAGCAAGAAGGCTGCGATAGAGAAGCAATCCGAACTTGCTGCAAAAATTAAGCAGCTTGAGAACGCTAGAGATGCTGGAATCATTACCCATGAAGAATTCGAGAAGAAAAAACTAGGGTTGCTTGTCTAAAAGTCAGCATTTAAGTAGATTGTGGCTGCGATTGTCTCTTCCCATCAGTGAGGCGACCGCAGCAGGCTAACACTTGTTTAATGCACTACAATTGGAACGAATACTATTCGCCCAAACAGCTACAAGTACTGGTAAAGACAGGATTTCTGATTGTGGAAGCTCAAATGCTGAAGAAATTTGCAGAGATTAATCAGCAGCAACTACTAAACAGAGTTAAATGTCCAATCCTGATTATCCACGGTGATAATGGCGAGGAAGAAAGGCAACTGCTAGAGCGATCGCGTCAAGGTTTGTGTTACCTCGGTGGAGGTTCTCGTCTTGAAGTTATTCACGGAGCAAACCATAGTTTTCTCGATATACATGGATCGTGTGATTTATCTTATTCAAGCTTGGCTAATCGAACGCTTACCCCACTCCACGATTATTGAAAAATAAATAGCATCTGAAATCAATGCAAGGCTTGCTCAGATTTTGTATCTATGCTCTTGTCTGCCAAGAAAGAAATTTCTTAGCTCAAAGCTAAAGTTTACTAAAGTAGACTGGGTATGGTTTTCAGTTCGTTTTAACGGACAGTAGCTCTAAAACTAGAGGAACATTCCTATTTTGATCCAATACCCTATAAGGGTATCGCTACTAAGACAAAGCCCACCTTCGTGGGCTAGAAGATTTCAGCCTGGCAGGCAGGCTTGGTTTGTATAGCTTCACCCTTTTAGGGTGTAGGATTTTTTGTTTGAAACACATAAAACAATATGATTAATCAGACATACACAGCTGATGTCTTAGTTGTCGGTGGCGGAACAGGGGGAACTGCTGCTGCGATTCAAGCAGCGCGGCGGGGAGCAAAAACTATCCTCGTGAGTGAATTTCCGTGGTTAGGAGGAATGCTAACTTCTGCTGGAGTATCTGCACCTGATGGCAATGAGCTAGAAGCTTTTCAAACAGGTTTATGGGGTGAGTTTTTAAGGGAGTTGCAGCAGCGACAATCAGGAGGATTAGATAACAGTTGGGTAAGCTTTTTTAGTTACGATCCGCGTGTTGGTGCAGAGATTTTTGCAGATTGGGTACGGGAGGTGCCAAATCTGAGTTGGATTTCTGGACAAGTACCGCGCTCGGTTGTTCGGGAAGGAAATTGTGTAACAGCCGTACAATTTAAAGATTTTACAGTCCAAGCCAAGGTGATTCTCGATGGAACGGAATTAGGAGATTTGTTGGATTTGGCTGAGATACCTTACCGTTGGGGTTGGGAATTACAGTCTGAGTGGGGAGAACCTAGCGCTCCAGTTAGTTTTAATGCTTTAACCAAAAAATATCCAGTGCAAGCTCCGACTTGGGTAGTCTTGTTACAAAATTATGGTGAGGTTGTTGCCCCAGAAATACAGGCTGCACCGAATTACGATCCGTCACTGTTTGCTGGCGCTTGGGATAACTACGGTGCAGAGACATTTTTAAATTATGGACGGTTGCCAGGGGGCCTGTTTATGATTAATTGGCCTATTTGCGGCAATGACTATGCTGAAGGAGTAGCACGACTAATCGAGTCTGAAATGGCGCGACGTGAGTTTGAAACAGAATGCTTCTACCATAGTCAAAATTTTGCCTTTTATATTCAATCCCAATTAGGTCGTCGTTTTGGTCTGGCAAATGATGTTTTTCCCAAAATTTTAAATCAAATAGGCGCTTTTGCACTTCATCCTTACTACCGGGAAAGTCGTCGCTTAGTAGGGCTAACGACTGTAACAGAACAAGACATTTTACCAATGACAGGAGCTAGAGTTGCAGCGCTAAAAGAAGATGCGATCGCTATTGGCAATTATGCTAACGATCATCACTATCCAGGTGTCAAGTTTGAGTTGCAACCAAAATCTATTCGCTGGGGTGGGCGTTGGACGGGTACTCCTTTTACAATTCCCTACGGTTGTCTCATTCCAGCAAACACAGATGGTTTATTGGTGTGTGAAAAGAATATTTCTGTATCTCATATTGCTAACGGAGCAACGAGATTGCAACCTGTAGTGATGGGTATCGGTCAAGCGGCGGGAATGGCTGCTGCTATTTGTGTAGAGTTGAGTTGCCAACCGAGGGATTTACCTATAAGAGACTTGCAGCAAGCTTTACTAAGAAGCCAGCGATCGCCCGCAGCAATTGTTCCGTTATTGAACTTATCACCTCTTCATCCTCAGTGGTTGCAATGGCAACTACATTATTTAGACAACCCAGAGGCTTATCCAATTAGTGGCAATTGTCCTGATTTATTACACTCTCAGTACTTTAACGTTAGTGAAAATACTATACTAGGACAAAATTTTAACTTTTTTGTAGGAATTTTACACAAACTGACACCGCAAGATTACAGATTTACCATTACTGTGCCAACCCCATATCAGGGGCAAACTTGGCAGCTTGTAACTTTGCGATCGCACATAGATGAGCAATTACAAAATAGTCTCCACAACCAGCAAACGCTTAAAATATACGGAAGTTTAAATCATGCTGGTAACTGGTTGCTAGTAGAAAAGATTGATTGCTAAACAAATATTTCAAGATCTATAGGAATCCGGTTTGATTACTGAAAAATTAAGTCTAACGCACCCAACCGTTGAAAACGGTGCGTTGCGCTTTGCGACAACACACCCTACGTGTTTTTCAAAAATCAAATATGATTCCTATAGGTTAATAACGATTTGATTGAAAAATGAAAAAGACGCAGAGAATTTCTCCGCGTCAGCCCTTATTGAGTAGTTCGCCACACAAATTATCAGAGGCTGTAGAACCCCTGTGAATTGTCAAAGGAATATATTAATTCTGCCTGTCTTAAGCAGTTGTTTTCTGACTGTTGTAATCCTTAGCCTTTAAGCCATTAAGAAACATTGGCACAAACTTTTCGATAAAGGCTTGTGGATCTCGCCGCCAAACTCTCTGCGCTACTTCAATTCTGGTGAATTGTAACTCAGGAGCTAGCAAAGTTTGAGGTAAGCGTTCCATTAGGTACTGAGGACGCTGCCAAAGCGGCATTGTATTTGCTACTTCTACCAAATTAGCTAGTCGTCGAAGTTCTGCTCCCAACGTGATATCCATGCCAGCTTCAAATGCTGCTTGTTCAATGGCAGCGTACTTACGCTTGGCTTGTTCGACTTTTTGTCGATGTTCTGGACTTTTGTCTGCTAGTTGCCCTAGCCAACGATTGCCCCAACGGACGTGTCCTGCTTCTTCTGGCAAAATTTTTTCAATTGTTTCGCGAATCTTAATATTTTCTTCTGTCTGCGGTGCTTGTTTTAAAGCGTAAATATGAGCAGAGAAATATTCACAACCTCGTTTTTCTGTGACGTTGATAGCGGCAAGGGCAGAAATTACAAAGTCGTCACGATCTTTGGCTGGATCTTTTTGTTCGTGATCAAGCAGCCGTTCAAATTCATCGATATATGAATTTCCGGGGGGATTGCCAACATTGGCTCCCAACTCATCCAACAGATCAGTTAACGAGCTAGCATGACGAGCTTCATCACTAATGTGGTGAGACAAGTCTCGTACCAGTTGAGCTGGCTTGCCGTCCAATTTTTCAATTAATTCTGTGAGATCTTTGCAACTACGTTGCTCACTATAACGATAACGGTTGAGGGTGATGAGATGGAGTTCGCGATCGCCGATCACTCCTTTCAAAATATCCCTAGCACTCAAAGCGTTCTGAAATTTCCGTGGATAAGCGACAGTCATCTGCTTTTATGAAGTTTTGTAAAACTTATTTCTAATATTAACGTAGGAAAAAATTAATTTCTCAAATCTAAGCTTAATATTTTGTGACAAACTTTATAGTAGATTTTCTATGCTAACAACCTTCCTGAATTCAGCTTGATAAAAATATCAGAGATGGAAATAGTGTAGTTTTGATTTACTTTTATTTACCTAAATTTAATATTTTTAACTGAGAAATCATTCACCTTAAGAAGGATTTACATCCCAAGTTAAACAAATCTCAAGAGGGATGTTATTCATTATTTGTTTTTTGGCGAAATGGGAATATTTTCAGAGGTTTTAATCTGGCAATCAACGCCCACTACTCCATTCGCACTGGCTCGCGATCGCAGCTAATATTAATTTTTGTTAAAATGTATCAATAAGTAACAACTGATACAGAATTGATTTGGTAGATTATTAATAGAGGAGAAAAATATACTAGAACAGCAGGGAGAAGTTATATTATGTCTACTCAAGAAAGAGCTCGTGCTTTAATGATGCGTCATTATCAGCTTATTAAAAATCGTCAACAGTCGATGCTGGAACGCACAGGCGAAGAAATCGGTCTTCCTGGAGAAGTATCGCATTACTGGAACCCGATTCAAGGGAAAATAGATCCTAATGCTCGGATGACTTATGATCGCAGCAACGCAGCTATGAGCTAGATAGTTAGAGGTTGATAGTTGGGAGTTGAAAGGTGGTAGTTGTTATGAACAACCAACGACCAACAAATAAAAAGCCAAAAAAGCCACCCCTTAGTGGGTGGCTAAATTTATGCATATGCATTGATTGGGACTAGTTTTGCCGTCAGCGTTAAAATGTTAGTTCCTAGTGAGCTATCGCATTGTTTTGAGGTGTTCGTAGTAAGCGCTTTAGCGCTCATGGACTTTAGTAGCTTATGAATTTGCAGTAAAGCATTACCCATGAAAATTAGGGTTCCTTCTGCCGTCTGCCTTATTTTCAGAGTAGGACTAAAGTCCTGACTACGAAATTAATACAACCATCGTAATTAATGCGATGAACTACTAGCCTCTAGTCCCTAGCACGCCAGTCGCCTTAACGGAGCGGAGCCTCCGCACGGCGCTGGCTCCCCTAGCCCCTGCAAATTAACAGTCGTAATAGAGAGAAAATTCATAGGGATGGGGACGTAACCGCATGGGGTTAACTTCATTATCTAGCTTGTAAGAAATCCAAGTTTCAATGAAGTCTTCTGTAAATACGCCTGGTTCAGTCAAGAAGGCATGATCGTTCTCTAGGGCTTCTAATGCCAATTCTAAAGAACCAGGAGTAGAAGGAACTTTCGCCAGTTCTTCTGGGGAGAGTTCATAAATATTTTTATCCAAAGGTTCGCCAGGCTCGATTTTGTTCTTGATACCATCTAAGCCAGCACAGAGCATGGCAGCAAATGCGAGATAAGGGTTAGATGTAGCATCAGGGCAACGGAATTCTAAGCGCTTGGCTTTGGGGTTGGTGCCAGACAGAGGGATACGAATCGAAGCAGAACGGTTGCCTTGGGAGTAAGCCAAGTTTACTGGTGCTTCATATCCAGGCACGAGGCGCTTGTAGGAGTTAGTGGTGGGGTTGGTGAGTGCTAAAAGTGCAGGCGCGTGTTTGAGGATGCCACCGATGTAGTACAAAGCGATTTCGCTCAAACCAGCATATTTATCGCCTGCGAATAAAGGTTGTCCGTCTTTCCAAATGGATTGGTGGGTGTGCATCCCAGAACCATTGTCTTGGAAGACTGGTTTGGGCATGAAAGTGACGGTTCTACCATATTTACTAGCTACATTTTTAATGATGTACTTATATGTCATCAACCAATCAGCTGCTTCGATTAACTTACCAAAGCGGAAGCCCAATTCACACTGGCCACCAGTTGCCACTTCGTGGTGGTGCTTTTCAATTGGTACTCCGCAGTTTGCCATAGTTAGCAGCATTTCTGTCCGCATATCTTGCAGAGTGTCAGTTGGGGCAACTGGGAAGTAACCCTCTTTGTAACGTGGTTTGTAACCCAAGTTAGGGCCTTCTGCTTTACCGGAATTCCAACGACCTTCTACTGAGTCTACATGGTAGTAGCCTTCGTGAGAGTTTTGGTCAAAGCGGACATCGTCGAAGATGAAAAATTCTGCTTCTGGGCCAAAAAACGCTGTGTCACCAACACCTGTGGAAACCAGATAGTCTATCGCTTTCTGGGCAATGACGCGGGGACAACGGTTGTACCACTCACCCGTGCGGGGTTCTTTGATGCTGCAAATAATGCTGAGAGTCGGTTCCTGCATGAAAGGATCGATCCAGGCAGTGTTTGGATCGAGAACCATTGCCATGTCTGATTCGTTGATGGCTTTCCAACCCCGAATGCTGGAACCGTCAAAAGGCACACCATCTGTAAAACTACTTTCATCGATTTGGTTGTGGAACACTGTCAGGTGCTGCCAAATACCTGGCATATCGATGAATTTCAGATCAATCATCTGAATATTTTTGTCCCGAATTTGTTTCAGGACTTCTTGTGGGGTTGTCATGGCTACTCCTTCTCTACCGTTTTATTACCGTTTTAGTACAGTAAACCACAATGTTAATGCACGCTGACCCTATTCGGATAAACCCAAATCTAGAGACACCCTGCAATATCCTAAGGAGATAAAATAGGTGCATTTTGTATTATTTGTTACGATTTTGAAGTTTACAGCTTATATTAACCTTTGCTAACCAACTCTACAAAACTTGACAGTTCATCTCATAGGGACAACTTTGGCTTAGAATCCTTAATTAGCGCATACATTGTTTTTGTGCCTGGGTTTCTTTAAATAAATATTTATTGGCACAAAAATTAGCAGCTTACTAAAAGCAGTCAAATAAATATCAAACCATAGATAGGAAAGATTGGGAGAAAAAGGAATGCGGGACGCAGTCACAAGCTTAATTAAGAATTATGACGTTGCTGGGCGCTATTTTGATCGGAATGCGATCGACAGCCTCAAATCTTATTTTGAAAGTGGCACGAAGCGCGTGCAAGCAGCAGGAGCTATCAATGCTAATGCGGCGGCAATTGTCAAGCAGGCTGGTTCTCAATTATTTGAAGAACAGCCAGAGTTGATTCGTCCTGGCGGCAATGCTTACACAACTCGTCGGTATGCAGCTTGTTTGCGCGATATGGACTACTACTTGCGCTATGCTACCTATGCGATCGTGGCTGGCAGTATGGATGTGCTAGATGAGCGAGTTTTGCAAGGTTTGCGGGAAACCTACAATTCTCTGGGGGTTCCCATTGGCCCTACAGTTCGCGGTATTCAAATTATGAAGGATATTGCGAAGGAGCAAGTACAAGCGGCTGGTATTGTCGATACTAGCTTTGTAGACGAGCCATTTGACTATATGACTAGGGAATTGAGCGAGAAGGATATTTAGTGAGGGCAGGAGGCAGGAGGCAGAAGGCAAGAGAATGGAAATTTTCATGCTTATACAATCTGCTTTTTGTCTAGTTTTTACTGTCTAGTTATTTCTGCACGTTGCACTAGTCAATTCCAAAGATCAGAAAATCTACATATCGCACTTTGGCTTGATTGACAAGGTGCGTTTACTTTTTAATATCAAAAATTAATTACTTTATTCCTACAGGACTTGTATTTTGTATTTGATTTTATTTTTGAAATATGTGGTAGGGTGTGCTATCGAAGATTAACACACGCTCCAAATACTTCGGTGCGTTAGGACAGAGTTCTCTTAACGCACCCTACACAATACTGCCTTCTGCCTTCTACAAGTGATAATTAGAAAATAAATGAGACAGTAAGCAAAAACACTCGTAGAACAGAAAATTGGTTAAGCAGCGATTAGATACTTTATTGGTAGATTTGGGGTTGTGTACTTCCCGTCAGCAAGCACAACGGTTAATTCAGGCGGGTGAGGTAACTGTGAATCAGCAGGTGCTGGATAAGCCAGGAACAGAGGTTGAGACTTCGGCTCAAATTCAAGTGAAAGAGCGATCGCGTTTTGTTTCGAGAGGTGGCGAAAAGCTTGCTAAGGCTTTAGAAACTTTTGCTATTTCCCCAAAAGGACGTATTTGCCTAGATGGCGGTATTTCTACAGGGGGTTTTACTGATTGCCTTTTGCAAGCTGGGGCAAAACAAGTTTATGGCGTTGATGTTGGTTACGGGCAAGTGGATTGGAAGTTACGTAACGAGCCACGAGTAATTTTACGAGAACGCACGAATTTAAGGCATCTTACGCCTGAAGAGTTATACGGTGTACCCCCTGAAGAAACAGGGGGAGTTTACGCTGAGTTTGGGGTGGTAGATGTGTCGTTTATTTCTTTAACTAAAGTTTTGCCTGCACTGTGGTTTCTGCTGCAACCTCCCCGTGAAGCGGTTTTATTAGTTAAGCCACAGTTTGAAGTTGGCAAAAATCGTGTGGGTAAAAAAGGCGTTGTGCGCGATCCGAAAGATCATGCTGATGCGATTTTTCAGGTGTTGCAAAGTGCTCTAGAATTAGGGTGGAAATTTAAAGGTTTAACTTATTCACCTATTACCGGGCCAGCTGGAAATATTGAGTATCTTTTGTGGCTAGGAATGGAAAGTGAAACACCATCACCTAATTTAGAAACTATTCAAGTAATTACGAAATCGGCAGTACTTGAGATTAGAGAAAATTAAACATCATAAATCCGACACTCAGCTGCATCTGGGTGAGTTTCGCAGTAAATTTCTAGTGCAGTTTTCTTTTTTGCTGTCATCAATTGATGGAATTTCTCGGCTTGTAGTTCCTCAACAATTTCCCAAGCTACAGCGCAGTCACTAGAGTAATTTCCTTTTGCTTCACAGGTTGTATGCGCTTGGGCAACGGCTTGGGCAATAGCTTGCTCAATATCAAAAGGTACAGAAGTTTGGATTACATCTAAACTTTTTGCCATCGTTTTTATGTTTTGCATAATGCAATAGAAGTTGGCTATAAGCTCGATTAATTCATGAGCTTACACTTCTAGTTTATATAGGCTTTTTTTAAAAAAAGTAGTAGTCAAAATAATCATTTGTGAATTAAGTAGAAGGCAGAGGGCAGAAGTCAGAACAAGGAGACAAGGGACAAGAACGTCATTACAGATTTCCCCGTGTCCCCCACCTCCCCGTTTCTCCTTGTCCTCTTCTGTATGCAGTTCAACAAAAATTACTTAGGTGATTAAGTCTAATTAACTTATGAGATAACTGTTATCTATAAATTAAGTAAATAGTAATAATTAACTATTTAGTTTTTCAATGAACTGTATATATGTAACCTATGATTAATTAAAAAATTTAATTTTTTATTACCTTAACCAGACTACTTTTTGGTGTTAGTTTTTAGAGCGAAAAATACAAACAAAAATTTAAGATTTGACGAGCAATAAATAGTTTGAGTATGATCTAAGATATTATTTTCGATCTCATTCAAACGAGAGAGGCTGTTATAAAGCGATCGCCAAAAGGAATAAAGAAAAGATTAAGTTATTGACCGATCTGCCCACAGCTAGAAGCACTCGCTTTATAATTTGTAGAAAATGTACACATAACTTAATACCCTTAATAAACCTAGTCACTGATTTAAAAATGTTTTCTAACGAAAAAGAGAAATTTTTTCACACAGAACTAGTCAGGTATGGCGTCGATTACCAAAGAGCTGCTAAAGTCGCTAAGATTTTAGTATCTGAGATGTCAGAACAGTTTTTAACCGACGAAGAGATAAGACTTGCCGAAGACGTTTGCAGAGAGTGGCTAGGAAACCACAAGCGTTTTACTTCAATACTCAAAGAAAATTAGCCCTAAAGCGAATTATTTAAGTTAAGTTAGTCATCTATTATTCCCAAGTTTTGTCCCAATTCCTGTCGCAGACGGTACAGAATTGTATTGGGTTCCACTTCGGAAAGAATTTCTGCGATTACAGTGCTAGCGCCCAATTGTCCCCAGCTACAACCTTTTTCGAGATAAACTTGGGCAGCTTTACCAACGCTGTATGCTCCATACCCAGCAATGCCAGCTTGTGCGATCGCGCTGCCAGCAAAAGCGGTGATATTGCTAGGGTTGTCACCAGAGGCAACAGCAGCTGTGGTTTTACCTAAACCGAGAATAAAACTGCTGCCTAACTCTGTGAGCAGCAAACCACCAGAACTTAATAAGATTGTTCTTAGAAGTTTGCTCGCTTCATAGCCAGTCATCGGTAAACCATACAACCGGGCAAGAGAGCGAATTAATGCCAAGTCAGCTACAGTTCCGCCTAATACATCTAAGAAAGCGATGGGATTTAATCCTACTGCTAGAGCTTTGTACTTGGTGAATTGCCAAATCAAGTCTTCCGCTTCTCGATTACGGATATCGACAGTTTTGGATGCGATCGCCTCTTGGGCTTCTCTTGCTTGTACGAGTGCATTTAAAGCCAAAAGCGATCGCCCTTCGCGATTGAGAATTTTTAGGATTGTTTGTTTGAGTTCGTCTATTTGTGGTGATGGTGCTTCCCATTCATAAGCTACCTTACCATCGGGATACTCAACCCGCACTTCCAGGGGTGCAGGTTCCGCCGCTACCATAACAATTTCATCTGGCTGTAGGGGTTTTGCTTGCAGATTACCTGCACCAAGCTGTTGGAGATTTTGGTAAATTTTTGCTCGATCTGTATCTGGATATAAGTCTATTTTGTTAAACACCAGAATCAGCGGCTTTTGGCTGTAGCGCAATTCACACAAAGCTTGATATTCAGTGCGAGTGATATCACCAGCAACGACAAACAAAATTAAATCTGCCTGACGTGCTACTTCTTTTGCCATTTGTGATCGCGCTTCTCCCGCAATTTCATCTAATCCAGGTGTATCAATTAGCTCAACTTGTACCTTGCCACCAGGATTCCAACTGATAGAACGAGGATACTGAGTTACGCCATGAAGGGGGCCTGTTTGCAGAAGTTTTTGTCCGATTAAAGCATTCAAAACTGCTGACTTACCACGACTAACCAAACCAAAGGCAGCAATCCGAATCACATTATAGTCTAGTTTATTAAGTGTAGCATTTAAGACTTCTAAGTCTGGTTTAACTAAACCTGCTAACTGTGGATTTGATGATGTTTGTCCGGGTTTGCGGAGATTACCATACCAAGAGAGCGCTTGTCTGAGACTGGCACGAGCACGGTTGAGGTGAGTTTCTTGCAGGTTCTTTGGCACTTCGTTGAGTTGAGTCAAGGTTAGAACGCAAACAGTTAGTTATTTATATTGTGTCGAATTTTGAAGCTATCTGTGTCTTATGACAACTAAACGTGAAAGCCCTGTCATCTCCCCGACTTTTAAAGAAGTCGGGGAGCTGTTTTCGAGTATCAGTGATTTTCTTCACCAAATTCACGTTAGTCAAAATGGTAGTGTTTTTATTATTGAGCGCAATGGGTTATTGGTTGCAAATTCCAGTTCCCAAAAACCTTATGTAATTGATAATGGTAAGACAAAACGATTGGCTGCGGTTGACAGTTCTGATTGCCTGATTCAAGCAACTAGCAAGTATTTATTGCAAAAGCTAGGTAATTTTGACAATATTCACAATCAACAGCAATTGACATTTGATTTCAAAGGCGATCGCCAATTTGTGAAAGTTACTCCTTGGCGCGATCGCTTCGGTTTGGATTGGCTTGTATAGAAATCCGGTTTGATTTATGAAAATATACTGGCGTGGCAAGGATAAACTGTGCGTTAAAACTCTTGCACTTATTCTATTTTCAATAAAATCGACCACCGATGGATACAGATAAAATCTGTGTCCATCTGTGTTTATCTGTGGTTGTAATTAACGTATTAGGTGTTTACAATAGCATGAAGCATTACAAAGGAAAGCTATTTTTAGTAGAACCCTATAGAATTAGAGTATGCCAATAGTTCAAAGTTTTCTTTTGTCTTTCGCTACAAAAATTGACAGTTTAGTTTATTTACTAGTCTGAAATGGCGTGTACTTTCCTCCTAGTGCTTCAACAATTGTCCGTGTATTAGACTCAATCATTTTGATATAAGAATCAGCCTCACTTCCAGGCGCACCAATCGAATCAGAGTAAAGTTGACGTGGTGCTAATTGCACACCTGCTTCTTGGGCAACTGTCTTAATTAAAGCTGGGTTAATAGTTGTTTCTGCAAAAATTGCCGGAACACCAATTTTTTTAATAGACTCTACCAATCTCTGCACAGTTTGGGCACTTGGTTGTTCTTCGGTACTAATGCCAATTAGCGTACCTGCAATTGGTATTCCATAAGCGCGTCCATAATATTGAAAAGCATCGTGGGTTGTCACAAGTTTGCGTCTTTCAGGTGGAATCGTTTGGATTTGTTGAGCAACCCAGCTATTCAATTGCTTTAATTCTGTGGTTAGTTGCTGCGCTCTCTGGGTAAATTCTTCTTTATCTTCCGGTGATAACTCAATCAAAGCATCCCGAATAGTGTTCACCATAGCGATCGCATTCTTCACATCACCCCAAACGTGTGGATCTGGAACTACTTCACCTTTGCCCTTATCCAGTTGTAAAGATTTGGCGGCTTCTCCTACTGCTACCTTCCGTGCCTTTGTACCCGATGCATTCATTAACCTAATTAATCCAGGTTCCAAGTTGTAGCCGTTATACAAAATCAAGTCTGCTTCTTCCAAAAACCTGCTGTCTTTTGGTGTGGGTTCATAAACATGCGGATCGGTACCTGGTTGGAGAATTCCTGTCAACTGAATTTCGTCTCCTCCAACTTCTTCGGTGAGATTGGTAATAATGGTACTAGTTGCTACAACTTGTGGTTTGCCATCCATAGTTGCTCTAGAAGAGTTTGATCCCGAACAGCCAAATAAAGCAAACCCCAAAAGTACTCCCACAAATAGCTTGTCAAAAGCAAGAGAAAAAAAGACTTTTGACTTCTGCTGATTGGCAATAGTAGTCTCTCCCTTTGGTATTAGTTTCATTTATGAAGAAGATTCTCCTGGCTATAGATGTTTTCATTTTTCTTTCATTTTTATAGTAAACTGAAGCCAATTAGTATGAAAACATTATTGTGAAAACCTTATTTTTTCAGCCAAACTCAATTCCATTCCAGAAAAAGATTGAAATGCCAGTTCCCGTAAGTAGGCTTACTGATACAAATGCAACGGAAGCAATTTACATTGCCCATTTAGGAGTGCATTATCGAGAAGTAGAAGCGCTGCGAGATGTTAACTGCATTATTAAACCAGGGAAACTAACAGGCATTTTTGGCCCCAATGGTGCTGGGAAAAGTACACTTATGAAAGCGATGCTAGGATTAGTTCCTAGTCGCGGTACGGTACTGTATCAAGGAAAACCTTTGATGCAGCAACTTGAAAAAGTAGCCTATGTACCGCAGCGCAGCCAAATAGATTGGACTTACCCTGCCACTGTTTGGGATGTAGTGATGATGGGAAGGGTAAAGAAAACAGGATGGTTGCGTAATTTTAGTGCAGTTAGCCGCCAAGTAGCCAAAGCTGCACTAGAAAGAGTAGGCATGAGCGAGTACCGTAACCGCCCAATTGGGCAACTTTCGGGGGGACAACAACAACGCGTATTTTTAGCGCGTGCCTTAGCACAGGAAGCAGACATTTTTTGCTTTGATGAACCATTTGTAGGAATAGATCAGAAAACTCAATCAGTAATTTTTGAAGTCTTCGGTGAACTCACTGCTGCTGGGAAAATAGTCCTTGTTGTCAACCACGACTTAGGTGAATCTATTTCTCATTTTGATGAGTTGATTTTATTAAATAACGAGTTAATCGCTACAGGTTCCCGACAGCAAGTCTTAACCGAAGATAATTTGTCCACTGCTTACGGTGGTAATGTAATGTTTTGGAAAGAGGCAGCGTAGGTAGTTATTAGTCATTAGTCAATGGTCATTAGTCATTGGTCATGATTACAGAGGACGGATGACTGCTGAATAAATGATAAAGGACAAATGACAAAGGACAAAAATAAACTATGTTAGAAGCGTTGATTGAGCCTTTACAATACGGCTTTATGCAGCGATCGCTCGTCATTGCCATTCTAGTAGGCTTATTGTGTGCGGTTGTTGGTAGCTACTTGATGGTGCAGCGGCTAGCTTTGTTGGGTGATGCTATCAGTCACTCGGTTTTACCGGGACTAGCGATCGCTTTTCTGTTGGGGGCTAATATCTTTATTGGGGCGTTTATCGCGGGTGTGGTGAGTACTATGTGCATTGCTTTAATCAGAACGCGATCGCCCATCAAAGAAGACGCCGCGATGGGAATAGTTTTTTCGGCATTCTTTGCCCTTGGTATCACTCTAATTACCACAATTCAAAAAGAAAATAAAATCGACCTCAATCACTTCTTATTTGGTAACATTCTTGGCGTCACTGTACAAGATGTGCGCGACACTGCCATCATTGCTGCCATAGTCTTAATAGTAGTTTTTTTCTTATATAAAGAATTATTATTTTATACTTTTGATCCTTTAGGTGCGCAAGCAGCAGGTTTACCAGTCAATCGGCTCAACCTTGGACTCATGTTGTTGATTGCGCTAACAATTGTCGCTAGCATGAAAGCCGTTGGCGTCATCTTGGTATTATCACTGTTAATTACACCAGGGGCAACTGCCTACTTATTAGTTAAACGTCTGCATCAAGTGATGATTTTGGGAGCTTTAATAGGAGTAATTTCTAGTATTAGCGGTATGTATATCAGCTATTTTTATAATTTACCCTCTGGGCCAGCAATTGTGTTAGTAGTATCAGGGCTATTTGTATTGGCATTACTCTTTAGTCCTCAACATGGTGTTTTAAGAATTAGGCAGCTACAGGAAATAAAGGAGTAAAGGGTATTTGTGATTGGGTATAAAGTTAAATACTAACAATCATTTCTGTATAGACAAGACTCATTCTTGATTTTTGAAACAAATTCAGTACAGTTTTATTCTTTCTTACCTATTCCCTGGTAAGAGTTCCCTGCCCTTATGAGTGATTCAGGAATCAAATTGGATTACTATAACTTGATAAAGTAATCTGAAATAGCAGTTTCATAATCAAAACAATGAACGCAAATAGTCCTAAAATTCTCGCCCTGGATTTTGATGGTGTAATTTGCGACGGACTCATTGAGTATTTTGAAGTAGCATGGCGTACATATTGCCAAGTGTGGTTGACTAATAATCAGACACCACCAGATGATTTAGCTTCTAAATTTTATCGGCTTAGACCCGTAATTGAAACAGGTTGGGAAATGCCTGTTTTAATTAGAGTTTTGTTAGGAGGAATTGCAGAAGAAAAAATTCTCCAGGAATGGGGAACTATTGTTAAAGAAATATTGCAGAAAGAAAATCTGAATGCCAAAGAAATTGGTACAAAATTAGATCATGTGCGGGATGAGTGGATAGCTACAGATTTAGATGGATGGTTGAGCCTGCATAGATTTTATCCAGGTGTGATTGATAAAATTAAAGCAACTGCTGCTAGTTCAACTAAGCTATATATTATTACTACCAAAGAAGGGCGTTTTGTACAAAAGCTGTTGCAACAAGAAGATGTTTATCTAACACCAGAAGTAATTTTTGGCAAAGAAGTGAAGCGTCCTAAGTATGAAATTCTACGAGAATTAATTAAGTTGCATAATATCACAGCAGATGCAGTATGGTTTGTAGAAGACAGACTAAAAACATTGCAAGTAGTAGACAAGCAAATAGACTTGCAAGAGGTGAAACTATTCCTTGCAGATTGGGGTTACAATACTCCATCAGAAAAGGTAACAGCCCAAAACGATCCGCGCATCCGGCTACTATCTGTTTTTGAGTTTGCCAAAGATTTTTCAGAATGGATAGTGGTTAGTGGTGAACAAGTAAAAATAAACTCTTAATTAGCAATTACCTATTACTACCTACTACCTACTGACTACTCAATTATACAGACGCGATTAATCGCGTCTCTACTAACTACTGTAGGGCGGGTTTTAACAACAATCTCTCTAGGATAACGAAATATCTAAATAAATCCGCCCCTACAAATGACTAATGACTAATAACTAAATTCTATGCTTGACCTTAACAAACTCGCCCGCCAAATGCAGGGTTTGAGCCAACATCTTACCCTAGAAGCTGCTGCTAGTCGCCAACGTTTAGAATTAGCCCAGCAATATCTTTGCAAAGCTTATGATTCTCAATCAGAATTAGTACAGCAACAGGAAAAATGGCGCGATCGCATTCTCTTTGCCAATGCCACCCCCCTCGAACCACTTAATACCTGCATTGATATTCCCGTTCCTCCTAAAGTTCATACTGTCATCGCTACCGACGGTTCTCAAATTGCTCCCAACCACCACGAAATCGCCTATTGCTACCTCCTCAACATTGGCAGAGTCGTCTTACACTATGGACAAAATAAACACCCGCTTCTAGATAGTTTGCCAGAGGTATTTTATCGTCCAGAGGATTTATACGTTTCTCGTCAATGGGGAATCAGAACTGAAGAGTGGATGAGTTATCGCCGTACTGCTAGTGAAGCAATGGTATTGGCAGAACTAGCCTGTAGCGTAGCAGAGAACACGGGGACACGAGGAGGTGGAGACACGGGGAATGTTTTTGATAGTTTCTCCGCATCTGATAACACTGCGTTACCGCGTCTGGTTGTCTCCGCGTCTTCTTCTCCATCCCGAATCCCTACCCTCGCAATGGTGGATGGTTCGTTAATTTACTGGTTTTTAGAACAATTACCCTTTGATGCACGCGATCGCATCTTACCGCCTATCCTTGAAGCTTGGCGGCAAATGCGTGATGCTCAAATTCCCCTCATGGGCTATCTGAGTGCCTCTCGCAATATAGAAGGAATAAACTTTTTACGTCTTTTAGCCTGTACCCATCCCGCACCCGACTGCATGAGTTTTTGTCCAAATCAACTTGATAAAGTTCCTTGCAAGGTATTTGAACCACTCCGAGATTCTACCCTTTGGGCAACACAACTTAAACCGGGGCAACGCAGCCCTCTGTGGCGTAGTAATGCCCGTATTCTCGACTTATACCAAGGAGAACAGGTTTACTTTTGTTATGTTCACGTTGGTGCAGAAATTGCCCGAATCGAAGTGCCTGCTTGGGTAGCTGAAAACAAATCTTTATTTGACGAATCACTGGGATTGATGTTGGCACAAGTGCAGAAAGGATACGGTTATCCAGTGGCTATAGCCGAAGCCCACAATCAAGCAGTGGTGCGTGGTGGAGATAGAACACGTTTCTTTGCTCTTTTGGAAAGACAAATGATTAAAGCTGGCTTAAGGAATGTGGGGACTTCTTACAAAGAAGCACGCAAGCGAGGGAGTATTGCATAAAACTCAAAACTTCCACAACTAGTTGAAGGCAAAGCTACATCTACGTTACATATGCGACAATGTCGGTCAGGTCAAAAATATGAGACTCAGGTATTGAGATCCCCGACTTATAAAGAAAGTTGGGGATCTATAATCTCTCATCATTTGCATGACAGACTACTACAGTTAATGAACTATATTCAGGTAGTTAGCCATTAGCTTTTTAGCAGTCTTTTTTACACTTTTGGGTACGCTTTGATACTACTTTTGTAAGTTACCTATGTGTAAACCGCACTCTTTGGCTGTGGATTCTTCCCACCACCAGCGCCCTTCGCGCTCGTGCTGGTTGGGTAATACTGGTCTTGTACAGGGTTCGCAACCAATGCTGATAAAACCGCGTTCGTGCAATTTATTATAAGGCACATCTAAAGCACGTATATATTCCCACACTTGTGCGGAAGACCAATTTGCTAAAGGATTGAACTTAATTAATTGATGGTCTTCGGTAGAGAAGGCGGTGTCAATTTCAATTACAGGGATATAATTACGGGTACTGGGGCTTTGGTCTTTGCGTTGACCTGTGATCCAGGCATCAAGGGTATTAAGTTTGCGGCGCAGGGGCTTTACTTTCCGTATACCACAGCATTCTTTGTGACCATCTTGATAAAAACTAAACAATCCCTTCTCTTCTACTAGGGCTTGTACTTCTGCTGCATCCGGGAACATTACTTCTAATTTAATACCATAATGTTCTCTTACCTTATCCAAAAACTGATATGTTTCTGAGTGTAAGCGTCCGGTATCGAGGGTAAAAACGCGGAAGTTATTGGTGATTTTCGATGCCATATCAATGAGGACAACATCCTCAGCACCACTAAAGGAAATCGAGATATTGTTAAAGGTTTCCAGGGCAAATTTGAGAATTTCTCGTGGTGTTTTCTGATTATATTCTGCTTCTAAGGCGGCAATATTTAAATTATTTTGGGCGACTACCATGTCTGAATGTTCTCCTCTTTCTCACCCTGAATTTTACCAATTTAAGATGCTTTCGTGTGATTGCGCTTTGGGCGGCTCTTCTGGAGCGTTACCAATTTTGTAGGGTGGGTTATGGGTTAGATATCTCTAGAAAGATTTGCTTGTGAGCAATTGGATTTTTTGGAAGTCGATGGCGATCGCGTTTTTAATTGCTCTAGTAGGGCTTCACCCAAGGTAAGCCTCTTTTTGGGATACTGCTCAAGAAAAGTTGCTTGAAATCGTCCAAAATATATGAGGATAACAAACTCAAAACTCCAATAATTGTGGTTGTCAACACGAGCTTTAAAGGAATACCTAGTAAGAGTAAAACTAATGTTAACAGTGTCAAACATCCAGTACCAAGCTGACAATATGTTCGCACTTTTTCGATAAACAGCACAGAATTACGGCAATGAGAACAAAGCTTTGTATGTCTGTGCCATCTGTCATATAGCTGTTCATTATTCAAGTCTTTTGCACTGCTTTCTAGAGAAACTGCCCAACCAGGGTTACCTCCAGCAAATTCATCTAGCCATTTTCTGAAAGTAACAATACCGATATCAGCAGGGGAAGGCATAAAGTATGCCTTTTGCCATTTTTTGTGCAATGATGACTCAATACTCTCTTGAGAGTGCATCACTGTTAAATCTTGGTCACTCAGCTTGTATGTGGATAAATGTTGTAACCCGATGCGGAGATATTTGGGCAGAATCTCCAATAAAAAGTTTTTTGGAGCCGCAGCGCCATCAGAAATAAACTTACCAATATGCCTACAGTAACCCGGTTTCGTTGGAACAAAGTACAACTGAAATAGATTACTTTTCCCATTTGGATAACGATATATTGTCGTGTTAGCACAAGGCGGAGTAAACTTCCGTGTGGCGTCCATATCTTTGTTGAGGAGATTGTAGCCTGAGTGCTTGAGGGTAAAACCTTCTTCGGCAGAAATTTCTCCCATAACTGCAAAATTTTGGATTGGCACTGTTGTTTTAGGAGAAAAATAGCCAATTCCCTCGTGCAGAAATTGAGCATGAGATGGATCAAAGGTGCTTTCAACAGATACTGTGTAGCCAACGGGAACTTCTGTCATGTGCCATGCCCCAGAAGATATGTCCACTTCGCATTCTGGGATGGTAGCCGGATGCTTTAAAGTACAATCCTCAAAGGCTGTTATACTATCATCTGCCCATATCCAAAGAAGTTCTTGAGCAATTTGTGTGGGATAGGTAGTAACGTGGGATTTTAAACTATGGCAAGCAGTTTCTTCTGCACTACCAGTTAACATCGGAATTTTGGTGCATTCCCCTTCTGTGTTAAAACACCATCCGTGATGTCTGCACATTAAGTTGCCATCTTCATTAATACTTCCCAAAGATAGCTGTGCTAGTTTGTGAGGACAAAAATCATCCATTACTACCCACTTTTGATTTTTATCTCTCCAAATCACCAGTTTTTTGCCCAAAAGTGTGACAGAATTTGGAGAATCAGGATCTAGATAGCTTAATGGGCTAATTGGATACCACTGTTTAGTCCATGAAAATTGAGTTTCCATAAAAAAATTACTCAATTGTTGGTCAAAAACGCTTTTTGTGCATTTTAATTTTTAGCTTAATACTAAAATCGCGTTCACAGATAAAGTAATGAACCACTGAGGCGTAGAGAGCGCAGAGGGAAGAAAAAGAGAAATTTACCTGTATGAATGCAATTGGGTATGAGGCGATCGCATATTGTAAAAGAACCCAGTTTTTTGAAGAACCGGGTTCCTAGAATTTTATTGTAATTGTTTAATTCAGGCTCTAAGCATCAAAGCTGTCAATTTCAAATTCACAAGCTCTAGAAACCTGTTCTGCTGTAAATGGCTCAAAACTAACTAAAGGTAACATTGAAGGATTATTAATCAGTTCTTTTGCCAGTAACAATCCAGCGATTGTCCAGGTTTGATATTTTCTGGCTTGTTTGCCAATGAGTCGGCCTTTCTTACCATCGTAATACTCTGGCCATTCGTCATCTCTAAGGCGTGCTTGGGCAATTTCAATAGCTTTTTCTGCCAGGCACATTCTGTTAGTTTTTACAGCAGCAGCCGCCAACATCCACATCAAGACAGGCCAATTACCGCCATTATGATACGACCAAGGTATATTTTTGGGATCGCAGCCGGTAATCATTCTATATTCTTCGTTTTCTAATGCTGGGAAAACGATTTTCATTGGCATATCTCCGACTAGGTCTTGCCAGCGTTTTTCAATCAAATTCATAATAGCTTGTGATTGCTCTTCGCTTGCAAGATCGGAAATAATTGCCATTAAGTTTCCTAGCGCAAAGAAGCGAGTATCTAGCTGTGATGGCCCAACATTTCCTGCTAAATAACCACCTGTTTTTGGCAGCCACCGATCTAATTCATAATAGGGAAGCGAGTCTACATAAATATTAAACTGGTTTACTGCTCCCTTGCCATACTCTTCACCTTTATACCGATAAATAGCATTGAGACGAGCTAAATCTATCCAATAATGTTTACGAATGTGAGCGCGCAGAACTGGTAAGCGGTTATCAATAGCGTTAACAATATCTTGATTCCCATTACAAATTAAAAGGTCACGAGCAGCACGTAATGCAGCATAAAATAGAGATTGAATTTCTAAAGGATGCCCATAAATACCTAGACGGCGGTCAATCATACAGGCACCATCTGGAACTAGCAAAGTGGGATACATATCAAAACGTGTCGCCAAGCATAGCTCCATAATTAACCTGATACCGTATTGAAAATCAGGTTGATATGCTAATGAGTAATCTTTGGTGGCGGCAACATAAGCTTTCAATAAAATCATCCACCACAAACAAGAATCTACTGGTGTGACTCTCGCGATCGCGTGTTCACCAAAGTCAGCTTCTAAATACTCTTCACCATTTAGAGAAACTGCTTTGAAGCTGGCTGGAATCATTCCTCGACCTGGTTTGTAGGCATCTAACTGGTTCTCTTTGGGCTGTAACTTTAAAGTTTCTTCGAGAAAGTTACGAACAATATCTGTTCTGCCTTTGATCAGAAATAATATGCCAGAAGAAACAAAATCTCTAATAAAGCATTGATCGTAATTGAGCGCGTCTACTGTTCCATCCAGGGCGGCTACCGTTCCCACAGGACGCCCTTGATAGTACATAATTGTTTTTTCTAGTGCTTCCCATGCTTCATTTTCTAGAGATTTAATTGTTACCAAGTCTTCTAGTTGCATTGCCAGAACCGCTCCCTATAAATTTAGATTTAGATTTTTTGGTAGACGCATAATGCTTTATTTATCCCACTTTTATCATCATAACAATCTCATCTTTACGAATGATAATTATGGGAATAATTAGCGCAAATTTAACTGAAATAAATGCTTATTTCAGCAGTCTTATTGACATTTAATTGCTTGTATTTAGTCTTTCTACAGGTGAATTAAAATTAGTATTCTTCCACCGTATTAAGTTAGATAATTGCTGATTTTAGTCAGAGCAAATCTATCTAGAGATTGTGACTTTCTATCCTTAAGAGTCAATGAGTTTGCTTAACAACACAAAAACGTATCTTGTTACGATTGAAGTTTTTATATTAATTCCAAGCTCATTTAAGTAAATTTACTTAAATCTTAGATAGATGATTGAGGCTGTAGATGAAATGAACTGAACCTCATAATAAAAAATTATAACGAATTTTCACATTACGCAACATTAGACTTAAAAAATTATCTTTTGTTCCTTTTGATGAAAAAGTATTTTATACTGCTCGTTTTTGCATATTTACTGAATTAAAGTGGCTCTTAGCAACGTTTACGAGTGATGCTATCCAAAATCATAAAATAATCAAGTAATGTTTAAAACATTAAAATAATTAGTAAATGACGTAAAAGAATGATAATTATGCAAAATCAGTATATATATAACATTTTGTAATTTATTGAAGTATGTACTGTGATAATTTGATGACTATACACTTATCAATAGTTACTTAAAAGCAATAATTCTTTAAAAGGCGATCGCACAATATATAAATAATTCAGAGCGATCGTGTTTGGGAAAGGGAAATTTGCCTAGTTGGTTGATGTGAGTGGGTAGTTCATTATTACTATTATCTGATTTTGCTGAAAAGATTTTGAAAAACGTAGACGCGCAAGCGGCTTGCCGCAGGCTACCACAAAGAACACAAAAAGCGCAAAGAATGAAGGGGGAGAAGCCATTCAAGCTTCTACCTTGACTCCATGCTCTAGCTTATCCGCCAATACCCGTAACGCTAGTGCTTTGACTCTAGCAATAGCTTCTTCCCGCGTCTGTCCATAAGCTAGTACACCAGGAAAATTTATCACTTCTGCTAAAAAGCGTCCATCCTGTTCTTGTTCAATTTCAATCGTGAAGTTCATATCCTGTAAAGGTATGGTAATAAAAGCTCTGTTTTGATAAAACCATCAATTTATTTATATGACTTCAGTTGATTTTAGCAAACACAAAAAAGCCAAAGCCCTCAAACCTAATAGCCGTCGCCCTGCCAAGGAACTATGTAGTGAATGCGGTCTATGCGATACATATTATATTCACTATGTCAAGGAAGCCTGCGCTTTTATTAATCAACAGATAGATGAACTAGAAGAACAAACCCATACTCGCTCCCGCAATTTGGATAACCCTGATGAACTTTATTTTGGTGTTCACCAACAGATGATGGCGGCGCGGAAAACTGAACCAATTCCTGGTGCTCAGTGGACGGGTATTGTGAGTACGATCGCGATTGAAATGCTAAATTGCGGCATGGTAGAGGGTGTTGTCTGCGTCCAAAATACTAAGGAAGATCGCTTTCAACCAATGCCTATTATTGCTCGCACTCCAGAAGAAATACTGGCAGCACGGGTAAATAAACCAACGCTTTCCCCGAATCTTTCGGTGTTGGAACAGGTGGAAAAATCAGGGATGAAGCGGCTGTTGGTGATTGGTGTTGGTTGCCAAATTCAGGCGTTGCGTGCCGTGGAACAAAAACTGGGTTTAGAAAAGCTTTATGTTTTGGGTACGCCTTGTGTAGATAATGTGAATCGGGCTGGGCTACAAAAATTTCTGGAAACCACAAGCAAATCTCCCGATACAGTTGTATATTACGAGTTTATGCAAGATTTTCGGGTTCACTTTAAGCACGAGGATGGATCAACAGAGACTGTGCCTTTCTTTGGCTTGAAGACGAACCAGCTTAAGGATGTATTTGCCCCTTCGTGCATGAGTTGTTTTGATTATGTAAACTCTTTGGCTGATTTGGTTGTGGGTTATATGGGTGCGCCTTTTGGCTGGCAGTGGATTTTGGTTAGAAATGAACGCGGCAAAGAAATGCTGGAATTGGTAAAAGATCAGATCGAAACTCAGCCAGTGATGTCTAAAGGCGATCGCAAAGCTGCTGTGCAACAAAGTATACCAGCTTACGACAAAGGTGTGACTCTGCCGATGTGGGCAGCAAAACTCATGGGCGTAGTAATTGAAAAAATCGGCCCTAAAGGTTTAGAATACGCTCGTTTCTCGATTGATTCTCATTTCACCCGCAACTACTTATATGTGAAGCGGAATCATCCAGAGAAATTAGATGAACATGTGCCAGAATTTGCCAAGGGGATTGTTGGGCAGTACAAATTGCCTGAGTGAGACAAAATTATCCAAATTTGAATTGTGTAAAGGGGTTGTATCCATACTGAATGCAACCCTTAAATTGTCCTGTACGCCAAGCAAAATCCATTAGCCACCTACCCAAACTTTTTTTATCACGCACTTTGAGTAGAAGGTGTAACGGAAGTATTACTGCTGCTTTGACAAAAGTTTTCCATGTGATTAGTCTAGGCATACCTTTTGGTAAATGCTTTCTATACAACAATGGTTCTTGACAACCCATGTTCCAGCTGCGCAGATACATTCCTTTTAAAGTGTGACGAAATCTAAAATATATTAAAGCTTCTGGAATATAGTGTAGTTTTGTTCCTAACTGCTGTATTCTCCAACAATAATCTACATCTTCAATGCCTAGAATTGATTCATCAAAACCACTGATCGCTTCATGAATAGAACGTTTAACTCCAAGATTATTAGCACCCGCAAATGGTAAATATCCTGCGGCTTCGTGTAGTCCAGTTTCTTGGATGCCAAAGCATTCAAATACCCAATGTTCGTTGAGTTTTTTATAATCCTTTTGTCCAGCAACAAAGTCATACTTTTTGAGTGCTTCTCCCATTGCTGCTACCCAGCCAGGAGCAATGATATCGTCTGCATCACAAAATGCTAATGCCTTGCCTTTAGCAAAACTTACACCAACATTACGCGCGTATGCCGCTCCTCTTTTTTTAGAAGCATCAACCAATCTCAGATTAGGCATCTTATTCTGAAATTTTTCTATAATTGCAATTGTTTCATCGCTAGAACCATTATCTGCAAAAATAACTTCCCAAGGTTCATACCATTTTTGTTGAGCTAGTGCTTCTAATTGCATGACAATTGTATCACCTGCATTATAACAGGCTATAATTACACTTAAATTCATACCAGTTGAATTCCTTAGATAAAAACTACTTAATTGCGCGAATATCGAACAAACAAAAATTTTATGATGAGGAAAATTGGTAGCAAACCGTGATTGTTTACTAGTGAAATTAATAAATTGTCGGCAATTTTTTAAACTACTGCATCAGATTTAGTTGCAATCAATTTACACACTTCTACTCACTAACAAATTTAGTTAGTGATAAAAATATGATTATGAAATTTGCAAAAATATCAGGCAGTAATCGTCTTGTTTAAATAGTTAATTGATAAAGGTGAAAATCAATTCAGAACTTGATGAAATAGTAATGTAGGCAAAAAAATATTGTGAATAGATATGCAACAAATATGCAACAGATGTACAGCAAGCAAACATCTGGTACATTGTTTCTTATTGAACTGATGTGAGTTTGACTAGACTGCCAAAGCAGGCTATGTCAGAATATTAGGCAACTCCCACTGCTTCTATCGCTGCTTCCAGGGCGATCGCTATATGAGTCCAATGGGTTCCGCCTTGGCAGTAAACAATATACGGTTCCCGCAAAGGGCCATCGGCTGAAAATTCTAGGGTGCTACCCTCAATAAATGTCCCACCAGCCATGACTACTTTGCTCTCATAGCCTGGCATTTCTGCTGGTTCGGGATCTAGGTAGGAACCAATTGGAGAATGCTGTTGTATCGCCCGACAAAAAGCAATTAGCTTTTCTTTTGAACCAAGTTTAATTGCCTGGATCACATCACGACGAGGAGCAAGGGGTGCGGGATTGACTGGATAACCAAGTTTGTCAAAAACGTAACCAGTTAAATGAGTCCCTTTCATTGCTTCTCCTACCATCTGGGGCGCGAGAAATAAGCCTTGGAAAAGCAAACGATTTTGGTCAAAAGTAGCACCGCCGTAACTACCTATACCAGGAGCGGTGAGACGACAAGCAGCTGCTTCTACCAATTCAGCATGACCGGCAACATAACCACCAGCAGTAGCGATGGTTCCACCTGGATTTTTGATCAAAGAACCCGCCATCAAATCAGCACCGACGTGGGTGGGCTCACGGGTATCGATGAATTCTCCGTAGCAGTTGTCAACAAAGCAAATGGTGTTGGGGTTTTGTTGTTTGACTATGTGAATAATTTTTTCAATCTCAAAAATAGATAAGCTAGCACGCCAGGAATAGCCACAAGAGCGCTGAATTAATACTAAACGGGTGCGATCGCCTATCGCGTGGCTTAAAGCTTGCCAATCTACTGTTCCTTCTGGAGTAAGATCCAATTGGCGGTAGCTAATGCCAAACTCAATCAGGGAGCCTTGACTATGACCTCTTAAACCAATGACTTCTTCTAATGTGTCGTAGGGTGCGCCTGCCACCGCTAGCATTTCGTCTCCAGGACGAAGGACACCAAATAAGGCAGTTGCGATCGCGTGAGTTCCCGAAACGAATTGCACTCGTACTACCGCAGCTTCCGCTCCCATGACATCGGCAAAAACTTGATCTAAGGTTTCTCGCCCTAAATCATCGTGTCCGTATCCTGTGACACCTGCAAAATGGTGTGCGCCAACTCTGTGATGGCGAAAAGAATGTAACACTCGTTGAAGATTTTGCTTGACCTGAGCGTCAATTCCAGAAAAAATCTGTAACAGTGCCTGTTCTGCTTGCCGCAGCTGTTCCAAGCTGTTCATTAGTCCCCCATTTGCAAAAATAATAATATTGCGGATTTAAAAATCACGCTTTTCTCAGGCTGAACAAATTTTATTCAGGTTACTGCATGACAATTGCTACCTCAACCAAACCTCAAATTCACTGGGTTAACACCCTATTCTTCGTTGGTGTGCATCTCGGAGCTTTGCTTGTCCTACTGCCTAGTAATTGGAACTGGAAAGCAGTAGGTGTGGCGCTACTTCTTTACTGGATTACCGGCGGCTTAGGTATTACCCTGGGATTTCATCGCCTTGTTACCCACCGCAGTTTTCAAGCTCCTAAGTGGTTGGAATATTTTCTAGTATTTTGTGGCACACTTGCTTGTCAGGGTGGGCCAATTGAGTGGATTGGTACACACCGTATGCACCATCTGTACTCAGATCAAGAAAAAGATCCCCACGATTCCAATAAGGGCTTTTGGTGGAGCCACATGGGTTGGTTGATTTACAAAAGAGACGATGATGAAGCAGAAATTCCTCGCTTTACTAAAGACATTGCCGACGACCCAGTTTATCAGTTTTTAGACAACAATATGATTTTCATCCAGATTGCGCTGGGTGTAGTACTGTTGCTTTTGGGTGGTTGGTCGTTTGTTGTTTGGGGAATTTTTGCCCGCATTGTTTTCGTTTGGCATTGCACTTGGTTGGTGAACAGTGCCACCCATAAATTTGGCTATCGCAGTCACGAATCTGGAGATAACTCAACTAACTGCTGGTGGGTGGCCTTACTCGTGTTTGGTGAGGGTTGGCACAATAATCACCATGCTTATCAATACTCGGCTCGCCATGGTTTGGAATGGTGGGAAATCGACCTCACCTGGATGACTATTCAACTGCTACAGACACTTGGGCTGGCTACAAATGTCAAGCTGGCAGAGAAAAAGTAGTTAGATGACTTTAGTCGTTAATCACTTAGTGATGAAGTAGCGCTGTGTGCGATTTTTAGCTACCCTCGCTTTTGGGCAACAGCCCCAAAAAAAGCGGGGGTTTTTAATCTTAAATTTTAGAAACAGGGCAGTTTATACGTGCATTGAGAGGCGTTAGGTTGATATAATCCAAATCGCTAATGTTACGGAACTTTGCGACAAGCCACTTTTTTTAGTGACTTGAGTGTAAGGTTTTTTGTTTTGAGTTATTCATGACAACAACAACAATAAACACCTTAAAGCCAGCTAACGACCTTGGGACTTCCAACTTCAAGCTCAAAGATATTATCAAAAGCCTGCCTAAGGAATGCTTTGTCAAGGATCGTCGCAAAGCTTGGATAGGAGTTCTGACTAATGTGTTAATGGTTGGCTTAGGCTATTGGAGTCTCACTATTGCTCCTTGGTTTCTCTTGCCTGTAGCCTGGATTTTTACTGGCACTGCCTTGACAGGTTTTTTTGTGATCGGCCATGATTGCGGTCATCGTTCGTTTGCTAAACGCCGCTGGGTAAACGATTTGGTGGGGCATTTAATAATGATGCCGTTAATTTATCCTTTCCATAGTTGGCGAATTCAGCATAATTATCACCATGCTCACACCAATGAATTGGAAGAAGACAACGCTTGGCATCCAATTAGACCAAAAGAATATGAAAGTTGGGGAAAACTCTCAAAGTGGGGTTTTCAGCTGCTCATGGGTAAGCGCCTATGGTGGATAGCCTCAATCTTACATTGGGCAGCTTTGCACTTTGATTGGACTAAATTCCGCGCTAAAGATCAATCCAGCGTGAAGCTTTCTGTAGCTGTAGTAGTGCTGTTCGCAGTAATATTTTTCCCTTTAATATTTGCCACTGTAGGTGTCTGGGGATTTATCAAATTTTGGTTTATCCCTTGGCTCGTTTTCCATTTCTGGATGAGTACTTTTACTTTGGTTCACCATACTGCTCCAGAAATTCCTTTTGTGGAATCAACAAAGTGGAACCCTGCTTTAGCACAATTGTCTGGCACAGTTCACTGTGATTACCCACGCTGGGTAGAATTTCTTTGCCATGATATTAATGTCCACGTTCCTCATCATATTTCTACAGCTATTCCTTCTTATAATTTGCGGCTAGCTCATCGCAGCCTGAAAGAAAATTGGGGGAATTATCTATATCCTGAATGCCGATTTTCTTGGTCTTTAATCACAAAGATTACAGACAAATGCCATCTATACACAACTGATGTTGGGTATCAATCTTTTAAGGATTATTATGCAGCGCAATCAACGGTTTCTCGTTCGGCTTGATCTAAAGCACAAGCTCTGCGTTTAAATCCAAGCAAGCGTTGATAGTTGTGTTCATCTAACCGATGCTGGCAATTCACTATTCAAATGTGTGGAGAATTGCCAGTTTATAGTCTCTTGGGTATTGCAGATTTAAGACGACAATACCTCACAAAATTCCGATTTATATCCAACAACAAAAGACAGTGCAATCCAAAGTTACTCAGTTAAACAATCCTTCTAGCTGCGAATCATCCTATGAAGCAAACACGTTACCGTTTTCTCTTGGCGATTTGAAAACTGCAATTCCAGCGGAATGTTTTCGTCCTCACACGGGAAAATCTTTATATTATTTCTTTCGTGATGTTTTGTGCATTAGCCTGCTGTATGTGATCGCTCTAACTTGGGATTCTTGGTTTTTCATGCCGATTTTTTGGGTAATGCAAGGAACGATGTTTTGGGCTTTGTTCGTGGTGGGGCATGACTGCGGACATCAATCTTTTTCTAAACATAAATGGCTTAATGATTTAATTGGACATTTATCTCACACGCCAATACTTGTTCCTTATCATGGCTGGCGAATTAGCCATAGAACTCATCACAAAAATACTGGTAACATCGATGATGATGAAAGCTGGTATCCCGTTACAGAATCACAGTACAAAACAATGCCTTTGATTCAAAAACTTGGGCGTTATTATTTGTTTTTGTTAGCTTACCCGGTGTATTTGTTCAAGCGTTCTCCTAACAAGTCAGGATCGCACTTTTTACCTAGCAGCCCACTTTTTAAACCTTCAGAAAAATGGGATGTTATTACCAGCACTACGCTTTGGACTTTGATGATCGCTTTACTAGGGTTTCTCACCTACGAATGGGGTTGGATGTGGTTGCTGAAATACTACGTTGGGCCATATATCGTATTTATTATTTGGCTTGATTTAGTCACATTTTTGCACCATACTGAGCCTGATATCCCTTGGTATCGCGGCAAAGATTGGTATTTTCTCAAAGGTGCTCTTTCAACTGTTGACCGGGATTATGGTTTTATCAATCACATCCATCACAATATTGGTACTCATGTTGCCCACCATATTTTCCTGAATATCCCTCACTACAATTTGCAGCAGGCAACCGAGGCAATTAAACCTGTTTTGGGTGATTACTTTCGTAAATCTGAAGAACCTATTTTGCGTGCTTTATGGCGTTCCTGTACAAGTTGTCATTTTGTACCGGATACTGGCAGAAAAGTTTACTACACTAGCCCCAGGCAGGTGGATTTGAGCTGATTAAAACCTACCATTGCCTTGTACAATGTGCTTAACAGTAGTTAGACTTTCTAAGCTAATTAAACCGCGTCGATGACCTCTTTGATTAGACATACCTAGAAATACCCCATCTCCCCGCGCAGGGTTGCGAGTAAAGCGCGGGGAAGCATTGATGTAGCTGGAAGCACTGTTAACTCCCAGGGCAAATTGCCGACTTTCTTGGTAAGATTCTGTAACAATACAGTCGGCATGACCGCTACTGTAATGATTAATCCAGGCGATCGCTGCTTCTAGGCTATCTACAAGTTTGAAAGCTACTGTGTTGTTTAAATAAGCGTTTCCCCATTCTCCATCCTTTGCTAAGTGCAGTTGCGGAAAAGCTTCTACAAGTTCCGCATCTGCTTTGATTTCAAAGCCTTTTTCCTGTAAGCTGTTCCACAAGGTGATTAAGGATGATGGCATCGCTTGGCGATGAATTAGTACTTTTTCAATGGCGTTGACAGGATCTGGTTCGCTACAGTGGCTATCAACAATCATCCAGCGCACCATTTCTAAACTGCCACTCAACGACCAATAAAGGTAACAATTACCCATCGCTGACTTTAATACTGGTGCTGTGGACTGCCGTACTACCTGCTGAATTAAACTAGAACGTCCGTAGGGAATAACTAAATTCAGGTACTGATCTTGGGTAACCAAATCACGGATGGAAGCGCCATGTTCTGCTTTGATTAGTTCGATACAACCAGAAGGCAACCCTGCATCCATAATCCCATTTTGCAAGGCATTGGCGATCGCTTCGTTAGAGTGGCTAGCTTCCGTGCTGCCTTTGAGAATTAGAGAGTTGCCAGTTTTGATACACAAACCAGCCGCGATCACAGCTAATTCTGGGAAGGCTTCGTAAATAAAAGCTATCACTCCCAAAGGCATTAACTGTGTATAAGTTTGAGAGTCTTCGAGTTGGTAATCAGCACTCCGTACCCGTCGCAGCGGATCTGATAACTCTCCTAACCTTTGTAAAGTTTCGACAGCCTCTTCCAGTCGTTTTGGCGTCAGCTTCAGCCAATCCAAAATTAAATCTGGTACAGCCATTTCCCTGCTGGCTTCTAAATCTAAGGTATTAGCTTCCAGAATATCGTCAAAAGAGTGCCTTAATGCCTCTGCCATTGCCAAGACAGCACGACTGCGATCTGCGCCTTTAGTAATTCCCAGCTTTAGGGAAGCGCCATATGCACGTCTAGCGCTAGCAATAGGTTCGAGGTTATCATCCAAAACATCCACTATCATTGAATTAACGTCTGTAGGTAAGCCAGACCATTAGTGCGGGTAGAATCGCCAGCAGCACCGCTACCATTGCCCAAGCTATGATGCTCGATCCACTTGCCAATCGCAGTGCTAGTGGCAACCATATAATCACTAACACGAAAATAATACCGAGCGCTACTGGTAGATAGCTTTCTCCTAAACGAGGATGAACAACCTGCCAGCTAGAACCATTCCAACGCCAAGCGCGTTTGTAAGGATAGGTAGTGGAAAGCTGCTCCAGCACATAACCATTATCTTCAACTACAAATATTTGCTGACAGCGATCGCATCCAAATGCTTCTGTCAGGGTAATCGGAACTAACCGTCCCCGACGGCGACAGGGACAGGGATAATCGCTATTGAAATCAAGTTTTTCTGGTTTTTGGGATTGCACAAGCGGTCTTATAACTTGAGCGTGTTTATCAAAAGCAGGGACAACACTATCCCCTTGTAATGTTTTTGGGGCTAGTTACTCTCCTATGCACTCTTTTTATAGCAATTTCAGTCAGTTTATGTGTCTGTTCATTACAGATATATTTTGGCTCAATTCAGCATCGAATAGAATCTGCACTAGAGCATCTAGCCATGTAGCTAATCCTACATAAATCTTGTTTGTTGCATCTAAGTTGCATCTAAGGAATACTTCTACTTTCTCAACACTTTACAAAATTGCCTTTTTCTTGAAAAAAGACTTTTTTATTTTTACTGTTAGCCTGAGAATTAAAAAAACTATATGTCAATACTAGGAGTACTAAACTTAGATGTTCTAAATGCAACAACTAGGCTTCTATACTAGTAAATTTAACTATATTATAGTTTGAATTTTCAAAGCGGGTAACGCGATTCGAACGCGCGACATTCACCTTGGCAAGGTGACGCTCTACCACTGAGCTATACCCGCAAACGCCACATATATAAATATGTCAGAATCATCGCTGATTGTCAAGGGGTGGTAATAAATTTTGAGGGAACAAGGGACAGGGGATTGGGGATAGGTGATAGGGGGACAAGAGGACAACAGACGCGAGGAGGCGGGGATAGGGCATTGGGGAGATTGTATTTTTCCTATGCCCTTTGCTCCATGCCCCTTGCCCTAGTCCCTTAAGCCAGTTCTTCTCCAGCTGTCGAGAAATCGCCTACGCTGGCACTTTTGAGTGAAGGTGGTAGAGATTGTGAATCACCAGAATAGGGCTGATTAAGGTTAGAACGCAATTTCCGCATCAAGCTGCCCATTTCCAGAGCATTCATGGCATAATCCCAACCGTGATTACTTTTAATGCCGGCTCGTTCTAGGGCTTGCTGCATACTGTCGGTAGTTAAAATGCCAAAAATCACGGGTACGCCAGTTTGAAAGGAAGCAGCAGCAATACCTTTTGCTACCTCAGATGAAACATAATCAAAATGAGGCGTTTGTCCTCTAATTACAGCGCCCAGGCAAATTATGGCATCGTAGCGACCTGAAAGTGCAAGTTGGCGAGCTACCACCGGAACTTCAAAACTTCCCGGTACCCAAATGTAATCGACTTGAGAGCCGTGAGGATCGACATCGACGCCGTGGCGTTTCAAGCAATCTTGACAACCCTCTAACAACTTGGTGGTAACTAAGTCATTGAAACGACCTATCACCAGTGCAAACCGCAAAGGCTCTGTCTGCGTAAAAGTTCCCTCGAAAACTGCCATGACCGCCTCTAAATCAACTATACTCTTGCAAATATATACATTTCTTCTTTAAAGACAACAGGAGCAGCAAAGATAAATAGACGCGGAGAAAGAGAGACGCGGTGACGCAGAAAGTGGGAGAGAATGGAAGAGTGAGAGTAGAGACAGTGCCTTGTGCCTGCCCTAGAGGAGGAAAGAAATTTTCATTTGCATTCCCCGTGTCTCTAACTCCCAGAGTCTCCGTGTCCCCACGTCCTCACGTCCCCGTGTCTGGTTTGTCCCCGCGTCAGTTGCGCGTTCTGCTATGCTATTAACCTGCTCTAGATTGCAGTTTTTATCTAAACTACGAAAAAGCTCAATGCCGCGACTACAAGTACTAAGGCAATCCAAGCTCCAGAACCGAGCCACAGCAATCTTTTAGAGTCATTCCAGTTTTGTGGGGTGGCATAGGCAACGGGAACGCCAATCACCATCACAAAAGATAGGAGGACTAAAGCGAGCAAAGCAAATTGGAATATGATACTCATTTTCCCTTCTCCCAAGACAGCGAAAATACTAAAGATAGAATATTTACAGGGCAAAACAGATAGTTTTTCCTTATTGTTAAGCTAGCAGAATTTGCAACACTTTAGTCATTAGTCATGTGTCCTCTGTCTGAATACCAATTGACTAATGACTCATGACTAAATAACTATGGATTTAATTTTGTGCCATACGACAGCTGATTTTGACGCCCTGGGAGCAGCGATAGGACTAACACGGTTGCTGCCTGGCAGTAAGATTGTGCTGACTGGCGGTGCTCACCCACCTGTGCGAGATTTTTTGGCATTGCATCGAGATGAGTATGCGCTGATTGAACGGCGTTCAGTGAATTCAAAAAAAATTCGTTCTTTGACTGTGGTGGATACGCAACATCGCGATCGCCTGGGTAAAGCTGCTGAATGGATAGATTTACCCCACCTGAAGAAAATCGTAGTTTACGATCATCACCTCGAACAAAATGGCGATATCCCCGCTACACAAGTCTATATTTCGCCTGTAGGAGCAATTACAACTCTCATTGTCGAGGAATTGCAAAAACAACACATTTCTCTGTCTCCAGCAGAAGCAACGGCGATGGCTTTAGGAATCCACGTTGATACTGGTTCCCTTACTTATGACAACGCCACACCACGAGATGCTCTGGCGTTGGCTTGGTTAATGCAGCAAGGAGCAAGTTTATCGGTAGTAGCAGAGTATGTTGAACCAGGTTTATCTCCACAATTGCAGCGGTTATTATCGGAAGCTCTTGACAATTTACAGTATCTATGCGTAAGAGGATATACCTTAGCTTGGGTAAGGTTGCAAACCAGTGCTTTTGTGCCGGGGCTATCAAGCCTTGCTTCCGAGTTGATGGAACTGACAGAAATTAATGCCTTATTGCTAGCTGATGAATATCCTTTGGGAGATGGTGATTCGCGTTTAACTATCATTGGGCGATCGCAAATTCCCGGTGTCAATCTCAACAAAATATTTCAACCACTCGGTGGTGGGGGGCATTCTCAAGCCACATCTTTAAATTTAAGGGGAGCAAGCTATGAGGAAGTTTTAAATCAACTGCTAGAAGGTTTAAAAGCTCAAGTTCCCCATCCACCAACGGCACGAGATTTAATGTCTTCTCCAGTTCGTACCATTCGCCCAGATACAACTATTGAAGAAGCACAGCGAATTTTGTTGCGCTACGGACATTCAGGTTTATCTGTAGTGGATGCCCAAGGAAAGTTATTAGGTATTATTTCCCGTCGAGATATTGACATTGCCTTGCACCACGGTTTTAGTCACGCGCCTGTTAAAGGTTACATGACAAACAATCCCAAAACAATTACTCCAGATACCACACTGCCAGAAATTGAGTCATTGATGGTGACTTATGATATCGGGCGCTTACCCGTATTAGATAATAGGCAATTAGTAGGGATTGTTACTCGCACCGATGTGTTGCGGGAACTGCATCAAGAAAGAGAGGGGAATAAAACAGGGGGAGAGCGGGAGAAGGAGAGAGACAAAGAAGATGTTGAGGTTCCTAACTTGGCAGAGTTACGCGATCGCCTCGATCCTAAACTTTGGGAATTACTTACCAAAGCATCTGTACAAGCCAAACAGCGAGGTTGGCATTTATATTTGGTGGGCGGAGCAGTACGCGACTTGCTGCTAGCGAAAGAAGCTTCTGGCACCTTGATGATTCAAGATATCGATTTAGTTGTCGATGGTTTCCACAAAGCTGCGGATGTTGGTGCTGGGGTGGAGTTAGCAAAAGCACTTCAACAAATTTATCCGGCAGCACGGTTAGAAATTCACGGTGCTTTTCAAACTGCTGCCTTACTGTGGCACAAAGATCCAGAATTAGATTCTCTATGGGTAGATATTGCCACTGCCAGAACTGAATTTTATCCTTACCCCGCTGCTAATCCGGAAGTTGAAGCTAGTTCGATTCGTCAAGATTTGTATCGGCGGGATTTTACGATTAATGCCTTAGCGCTGCGACTCACACCTCCTCATGCTGGTAAATTACTTGATTTCTTTGGTGGTTTATTGGATTTACAAGCGAAGCAAATTCGCGTTTTACACGCTAACAGCTTTATCGAAGATCCTACCCGCATTTATCGTGGTGTGCGTTTTGCTGTACGCTTCGGATTTAAAATTGAACCGCAAACTGAAGAATATATTCGCTATGCCATTAACAGTGGCGTTTATGATCGCACTGCCAGAGAAAATAATCGCGCACCTGCACTACAAACACGACTAAAAGCAGAATTAAAACACATTTTAGAAGCGCCTTATTGGAAAAGGGCGTTACAGCTACTGGGAGACTTGGGGGCATTACAGTGCATTCATCCCACCCTAAAGCTAGATGAGGATTTGTTACGGTTATTACGGTTGTTAGAACGTTGTTTGCGAAGATTCGATCCCCAACAAACTTTGATTGTTCACTGGCAAATGCGTCTAGAAGCGATCGTCGCTCATTTAGCACCAGAATATCGTGCCAAAGTCGCAAAAAATCTGCAAATGCAAGAAGATAGTATCGAATGCTTGGAGAATTTAGCTCAGACAGAAGCTGAGGTAAAGGAATCTTTGCCTACCTGCCAGCACCCCAGCCAAGTGGTGAAGTTACTGCGCCAGTATGACTTACCGATGTTAATTTTAATTGCCCTACACAGTTCACGAGTCATTAGACAGCAGATATGGCATTACTTAACAGTTTGGGCTAACGTTCAGCCAATTCTCAATGGCAATGACTTGAAGAAATTAGGTTATAAACCGGGGCCACAATATCGCCAAATGCTGGATGATTTACTAGCAGCTACCTTGGATGGAGAGATTAAAAATAGAGCAGAAGCAGAGAATTTTTTGATACAGCATTATCCTAAGTAATTGATATTTAAGTAGATGAAATTTTTATGCAAACACAAACACCAAAAAAGTACTACACAATGACAACATATTTACCAGAGGAATCTGAACAATACTATCAAGAATTACTCAATAATTCAGAACTCATAACTTATAACTCAGTATAAATTATGTGGAAGATATTCTGTTCCCTGTTCCCTCAAAATTTATCCTTGGGGATATTCTAAGTTCTCCCCAATGGTGTTAATTTTATTTTTCAACAGAAAATTGCTGACTTGTCGCGAGTAAATATTCTAAGAAAGTATTAGCAGTAATCGAAAGCTGCTTTTTCTTGGGATATATTACCTGCCATTGGCAACGAATTGGCAATCCCTCTATATCCAAAATTGCGAGTTGATTTTTGACTTCTGTAAACTTTAAGGTGTGCAAAGATATAACTGAAAGACCTAAACCGTCAATTACAGCTTGGTGAATAGCTTCATTACTGCCGAGTTCTAGGTTGATTCGGGGTGAGATTCCATGCCGCTCAAAAAACTTTTGTATCACCTTGCGGGTTCCTGAACCCTCTTCCCGCACAATAAGGGGTTCCTCTGCTAAACACTCCAGAGGTAAGTTACGCTGCTTTGCTAAAGGATGATTGGCAGGAGCGATCGCAACTAGTGGATTATCTAAAAATTGCTTTGCCTCTATATCGTCTCTCTCTGGTGGACAACTGAGAATATATAAATCGTCAAGGTTGTCATTTAGCCTTGCTAATAGTGCTTCATGATTGGTAACCTCCAGAGAAACACTAACACCAGGATAAAGTTCGCAAAATGGTTTTAGTAATTTAGGAATGAAATACTTAGTCGTAGTCACTGCCGCTAGCCGCAGTCGCCCCTGTTTCATCCCCTTCAAGTCATCTATAGTTGTTTCTAACCGTCCTAAGCACTGAAATATTTCTTGACAGGTACTTAAAACTTCTTTTCCTGCTTCTGTAAGGAAGACACGCTTACCTACTTGTTCAAATAGGGGCATGCCAATAGCCTGTGTTAAATGCTTAACTTGCATAGACACTGTAGGCTGAGTTACGAACAACTCTTCTGCCGCACGGGTGAAGCTACTGTGCCTTGCTGCTGCTTCAAAAGCCTGTAACTGATCGAGCGTAATAGACTTCAGGAACATATCCTTTTGTCTGATTTCCCCTAAAGAACTTTTCATGGAAACACGTTTACTAATAGATAACTTACCAGCGCTTTCTAGCTCTCTGCGTAGAGAAGTTTAACAACATGAGGGTTGCTTAATCTTAATATACAGTAGTTTAACAACATTTATGTTGTTTAAGTCGAACAGTATAATACCTCAAGTCATAATGCTGGTTCCTATGCAATCTCTCAAAGTTAGTACTGTCGGCAGTTGGCTATTAATAAGGATGAATATATAGCTATAGAGCGACCTGCAATAAAATCACCAAATTGCAAGTCTATATATTTCTATTGCCAACACAAAAGCAGAAGCAGCAAAGCAGACGGGCAAGTTATAATTTTTTTGCGGATAGGCGTAACAAAAATTTATGAGTAACCCCCTTGTACAAGCATTTTTTGTAGGCAGAGCAGTAGCTGAAGTTCTTTCTGAACGTTTAGAAAATGCCTTTACCGATGCTTTGAGTGAACTAGGCAAACTTGATGCTGAACTCAGAGAAGAAATGCGCCAGTTTACAGAAGAAGTCATGGAGCGCGCAAATCGAGCTGCTGATGCAACTGCTAGTGGTGTTAATACTACAGTAGTTAGGCAAACTGGTTCCGAACCTATTGATTTGCAAGCAATGATTGATGAACTGCGAGCAGAAATCGCCCTCCTGCGAACAGAATTACAACGTTATCGCAGTAGTAAAGGCTGATAAAAATAAACCCATATTGATTTAGAGGCGGGTTGATGTAGAAAATATTTCATAAAGTTTAGAGAGTTGTCCCTAAAACCCGCCCGTACAGTGATGAGTTGTAAATAACCCACACCTAACAACAACAAATAACAACCAACAACCAATTAGGGTTAAGAGTGTCTTCCATCCCCAGTGATTCGGTTAAAAACCAGCGGTACGCAAAACTTATGGAACAAGGTTATACAGATAAAGCATACCGTTGGAATCGCGAAAACTATTCCAGTAAACGGCGTTTTGTGGACATTTGGTCATTTGTATTGACCTTATTGTTCAAGCTTTGGCTTTATAAAAAGTCTTGGAGTTACCCAAGTGGAGTTACCGAAGTAAAGCAAACTGCTAGACGTAAAACACAAGCAGTCTGGATTCGTAATACTCTACTAGACCTGGGGCCAACTTTCATTAAAGTTGGGCAACTTTTTTCTACCCGTGCCGATATATTCCCCAGTGAATATGTTGAAGAACTTGCCAAGCTACAAGATAAAGTACCTGCTTTTAGCTATGAGCAGGTAGAAGCGATCGTTGCACAAGAACTGGGCAAAAAAATTCCCGAACTCTTTGAGAGTTTTGAACCGATTCCTTTAGCTGCTGCTAGTTTAGGGCAAGTACACAAAGCAGTGCTGCATTCGGGGGAAGCAGTTGTTGTTAAGGTGCAACGCCCTGGGCTAAAAAAGCTATTTGAAATAGATTTAAAAATTCTCAGAGGTATTGCCCGCTATTTTCAAAATCATCCCGAATGGGGACGAGGACGAGATTGGATTGGTATCTATGAAGAGTGTTGCCGCATTCTTTGGGAAGAGATAGATTATCTTAACGAAGGACGTAATGCTGATACTTTTCGTCGCAATTTTCGTGCTTTCGATTGGGTGAAAGTGCCACGTATTTATTGGCGCTACACCTCCTCACGAGTGCTAACACTCGAATATCTTCCTGGTATTAAAATTAGCCAATACGAAGCTTTAGAGGCTGCGGGCTTGGATCGTAAACAAATCGCCCGTCAGGGCGCTCAAGCTTACCTGCTTCAGCTATTAAATGATGGCTTTTTCCACGCTGATCCCCATCCTGGTAATATTGCTGTTGACCCCGAAGGTGCTTTAATATTCTACGATTTCGGCATGATGGGGCGGATTAAATCTAATATCCGCGAAGGGCTAATGGAAACGCTATTTGGTATCGCTTCTAAAGATGGCGATCGCGTTGTCAAATCCTTAATTGATTTGGGCGCATTAGCACCAGCAGAAGATATGGGGCCAGTGCGACGTTCTGTCCAGTATATGCTGGATCATTTCATGGATAAGCCTTTTGAAAATCAGTCCGTAGCTGCTATTAGTGACGATTTGTACGAGATAGCTTATAATCAGCCTTTTAGATTTCCAGCGACGTTCACTTTCGTGATGCGAGCCTTCTCGACTCTAGAAGGCGTGGGCAAAGGCTTAGATCCTGAATTTAACTTTATGGAAGTTGCTAAACCGTATGCAATGCAGCTTATGACTAATATGAATGGTTCTGATACGAACAGCTTTTTCAATGAATTAGGCAAGCAAGCTGTTCAAGTAAGTAGCACAGCGCTGGGACTACCACGTAGACTGGAAGATACGTTAGAAAAATTAGAGCGCGGAGATGTACGTGTTCGCTTCCGGTCTATAGAAACAGAGCGTCTGTTGCGTAGACAGAGTAATATTCAGTTAGGGACAACCTATGCCCTGTTAGTCAGTGCTTTTACAGTTTCAGCAACGATTTTATTCGTTAACCATTATCTATGGCTGGCAATATTTATCGCTTTAATCGCAGCGGTTATATCCTGGCTGCTGATTAGGCTGGTGATGCGCCTCGACCGTTATGACCGTATGTATTAATTGATGCAAGAATATATGAAACTTCATTTTACCGGTCTTAGTGATTCGGGACTTATTCGTTCTAATAATCAAGATGCTTACTATACCGATCCAGAAGGACGCTTTTTCATTGTTGCTGATGGTATGGGTGGTCATGCAGGAGGTGAGCAGGCAAGCCATATCGCTACGCAGGAAATTCACAAATATTTAACTGAGAATTGGAATGCTTCTAAATCTTCTTCCCAGCTTTTGGAGGAAGCTTTATTTAAGGCAAATGAAGCGATTTTGCAAGATCAGCACAATCATCCCGAACGTGCTGATATGGGGACAACAGTTGTGGTGGTAATTTTTCGCCCCGGAGAGCCACCTTGGTGCGCTCATGTTGGTGACTCTAGATTGTATCGTTTTCGAGATTCTCAATTAGAACAGATTACCGAAGATCACACCTGGGTAGCACGTGCTCTGAAGATGGGTGATATCTCTCTAGACGAAGCACGAATTCATCCTTTTCGTCACGTCTTGTCTCGTTGTTTGGGACGTGAAGATCTAAATCAGGTTGAAGTCCAGCAACTAGATATCAAAGTGGGCGATCGCTTGCTGTTGTGCAGTGATGGTTTAACAGAAGAACTTGTCGATGAAAATATTGCTTGCTACCTCCAAGAAAGCCCTTCGGTAGCAAAAGCCGCTATTTCCTTAGTTGAAGCCGCAAAGCACCATGGTGGACACGATAATATTACTGTCGTCATTGTCGCTGCTGATTAATCTCAAATAAGTCTTATCTATTTTTGCGGTAAATATACTCATCGTTTTGTTCAGATTGAGCATTTTTCCCTTTTACAACTTGATAAAAATACATTTAACCTCCGCAGTCAGCCATCTACGGAGGTTGAATTTACATTATTTGACAGGTTGACATCTTGCAATTAATAAAGTATGGCAATATAATTCACGCTTACACTTCTCCCTCTTTTTCCAGTTCCAGCAAGACTGTTGCTATCTGTAAAATTAAACGGCAGATAACAACAACACAAAAATATCTGACTTGCTTTGATAAAGTAGGAGACTAACCTACCTGTTATGGGGAGAAAGAAACCCAACCTCAAGGGCTTAAAAAACCCTTAAAATCACCGAAATTGGCAACGGTAGACTTGAGGTTTATATCAGTAGGCTGAAAAAACAAAACGTCACCCAGCAAAAAACACTCCAAAAGATTATGGGCAAATTTGTCAAACCTTTGTTATCTTTCTTAAAATAGGAGGAACAAATATATGACAAAGTACTACCCCTAAATAAATCGTCTTTTGGGGCTTTAGTGACTAAGATCACATTTACTTAATTTTTTAGGAGTTAATCATGGACAAGCCAATCGAACTAACTTTGGAACAGCAATTTAGCATCCGCTCTTTCGCTACTCAAGTACAAAACATGAGTCACGACCAAGCTAAAGACTTCTTGGTTAAACTTTATGAACAAATGGTCGTACGAGAAGCTACTTACAAAGAACTTCTTAAGCACCAGTGGGGATTAGATGCCGGCTCTTCTTGGGCAGCGTAGAAGCCTTGTGTCGCAGTGGGCGACCTCCTTCTCTTGCTCGGTTCCAACGAGGAAAGGAGCTGGGGATGCCGGGGCGTCAACTTTAATGAGTTACTCTTCAAAAGACATCACGCTCTCAAAAACGAGACCTAGACTACAAAAACTTGTCTATTCGCAAGTTTGGTAAACAAACAAAGTCTCAATCTAAATTTTGGCGTTGAGAATTCATCTTGCGCTTGTGATAGCAAAATACCTCATAGAAGCCAAACTTACTCAAGCTTGTCCACGTTTTGTCACAATGCAAAACTGCACAGAAACCTATCTGTACAGTATGAATTTAACTCAACCTTCGATACTCTTGTAAGGAGTCATTTATATTTTTTATAACTTTATTTTGTAACTTTAGATAGACTCCCTTAACAATACTTAATATCTAAATAAAGTTTTAGTACTGGCGTTCTATAAGGTGATGTTTTTTGCATATTAGGCAGAAAGGTCGAAGGGTAAATCAGTATCAAGTCCTTCTAACTTTGCTAGAATCTGAGGTTTTAAGTTTTCGTATTCGACCTTGAGTAAACTTTTGCTAAGTTGGGGTTCACAAGGAGACGCCGATGTATTACTTGTCGTTACCCACTGTTGCAAATGTTGACGTTGAACAGGAGCAATAGTAGAAAGTAGCACCTTACTACATCTATTTGGTGTTTCTCTAGCAAAAAAAAGTAAGCGGTAGAAACCTTTTTCTGCCAAGAGGCGAGCTATTTCTTGGCCGATATTTGTTTTGAGATCAAGATAGTAAGGCAACCATTTAGGGCCATGTTTGCGGTTATAGATAACAGTAATCCATAGCAACATGGGATGAGGAGTAGCGATGAAAAGAAATTGATTGTAACGGATACAAACTAAGCGCTTTTGAATTTCTTCTTGGGGAAGCATAATCCACAAAGCTGGAATTAGTTCTGCTTGGATGCGGATGGGATGAGGAAAAACAATATTAGCGATGGGTTTATTTTGAGGCCAGGAGAATTGTTGAGTAATTTCACTATTGGATGGCGTGATTGTAGAATCTAGCTTGGGTTTGTGCTCAAAGTCCGCTTTTATGGTTGGGGGTACAAAAAGCGATCCAGAAGCCGATGTGCTAATGCCTGGCTGTTGAGTATGGGCAACCTCGATTTGCTCTAGGGATGTTAGAACCTTAAGAATTTCACCAACAGTTTGAGGGCGATCGCCTGGTACTTTCGCAAGACAACTCATAACCAAATTTTTTACTTCATTTGGTAGTTGCAGAGTCGGGGCAGCTTCTGCAAAAGAACGTGGTGACTTTTGATGATGTGTTTTATACCATGCTCCAAACGAGTGTGTTGGCGCCACTAAGGGCATTTTTCCCGTGAGCATTTCAAACATCATTACACCTAAACTATAAATATCAGAACGGTTGTCTAATTCCTTACCATCCATTTGTTCAGGTGAAGAATAAGCCAGCGTACCTAAATAGTAGTTTGTATAATTGTTATCTGCTTGTAATAATTTAGCGATCCCAAAATCTAAAACTTTGACTAATTCTCCAAAACTGGCATCTTGAATTACCAGCATATTGCTGGGCTTGATATCGCGATGGATAATCGGACAGATTTTGCCTTCTACCATAATGCCATTGTGAGCAGCCTGTAATCCTAAGCTGATTTGACGTACAAAACTCAAGAATCTTGGTAAAGATAGGTGCTGCTTACGAATAACATCACTGAGACTAATTCCTTGTAAATATTCCATAACGTAGAATGGGGTATTATTTTCATCTACGCCATAATCCATAACTCGGACAACATGAATGCTTTTTTGTCCTAATAACGCACAGGTTTTCGCTTCTCGCTCAAAACGCTCCTGTAATCGCATTTTGTTATTTTGGACAGATAAAGCAAGAAATTTAACGGCAACGGGTACGCCTCCCAATAATAGATCCTTGGCACGATAGACTCGTCCCATTGCTCCTGTACCAATTAAATCTTGAAGCTGATAGCGATTGCTGAGTAAGCGACCAACATTGGGGTCTGACATAGAAACTTCGACTCCAATTTAATTTAATATTTAAAAAGAGCGAATTTCACCAGCCTCAAGAAATAGGGTGGTGATAATTGTGTGAATGGGAAAGTTGGCCCCTCATAGATAGGAATGGCTAATTTACTTTGATAGCTTGTAGTATTCCTAACTTTGTGTCTGATTTATTTTGCCCATTTTTGCCACGTTTAATTAACTTTCAAAAAGGAAATGGTTAGTAGTTAGTCATTTGTCATTAGTAGGGGAGCTAGTGCACAGGTGAAGTAGCACTGGCTCTTTTGTTGTAGCAACTGGCGTGCGGAATTAAAAGATAAATTGTCGGTTTGACAGAGAAATTATTGGCAAAAACCGCCCGTACAAGTAGTTAGTTAACGCGTTGACGCTCTATATTGGCTTCCATTGTGCTACTTAAGTAGTGACCAACCATGATGCCACTAGTGAGGTAATAAGTATCATGATTGATGCGGTGCAAAGTCTCAAAACCACTACGACGTTCGCGATCGCTTAATACCCAGTAACGCTGCACAATAGTATCTATACCAATCCAACCTTCTCCTTCAATCTGTCCTAAAAGATTATGCTGAAGTAAGAAATTATACTGTCTATTTCCCCGATCCATACGTCCTTTGTATTGCAAAGCAATGTCCGCAAGATCACTGCCTGGAAATATTAATTTTGTTGCCATCGTAAACCAATTATCTCGATTCCAAGCCACCAAGGTCATACCCTTAACGCTGATTAGAATACCATTACGTTCTAGCCAACTTCCTTGCAACGTCCAGCGTCCTGGTTCCAGTAAAAATGTATGATCCACCTTGTCACCCTGCTATTAATCGAGTATCGCCAACAGTATAGCCCTTAGCTGGGGAGGGGAACAGGGGACAGGTGACACGGTGACACGGGGATGCGGGGACACCGGGAGGGAGAGAGGGAGAGAGGGAGAGAGGGAGAGAGGGAGTAATAAAACACTAACTACTAACTACTGTACGGGTGGGTTTAGAAGATAAATTATCTGTTTGAACCCAAAGATTATCAACAAAACTCGCCCCTACCAATGACAAATGACCAATGGCTAATGACTAATTATGGTTCGTGAACTTCTCCTAAAAGTACTTCTTGATGTGCTCCGGTGACTGATGGAAGGTTACCTGGAGTACCTAATTTTCGCCAGTAAGCTAAGACTGCAAAAGCGATCGCTTCTTTAAAATCTGCGCTTAATCCTGCTTCATCTGTGGTTAAAACTGGTGCAGGTGCTAGAAGTTCTTGAAGGCGATGTTTTAAATAGAGATTACGACTGCCACCACCACATAGCAATACCCCTTGTGGCATTTGCGGTAAAAAAGTGCGGTAACTGTGAACAATCGAAACTGCTGTAAGTTCTGTAAGAGTCGCGAGCAAGTCAGCAGGGCTTAGTTGGTAAGTTTCGGTGTCTTTGATACACTGTTGCAGATAACTAACACCGAATAATTCCCGTCCAGTAGATTTGGGTGGTGGCAGATGAAAATAATCTTGCTCCAGCCACTGTTCTACCAGTGCATGGCAGGGAGTACCACTTGCTGCCCAAGCACCGTTTTCATCGTAAGTTTTAGCATTATTTGTTAAATATTGTACTGCCAGATCCAACAGGCTATTGCCCGGCCCGGTATCCCAACCGCGAATCTTTTCTAGCCAGTTGTCTTGACGCGCTGGTATATAAGTAACATTACCAATTCCACCAATATTTTGAATACAACGCGCCTCTTGAGGATGACTAAGTAAAGCCGCATCTACACGAGGTACAAGGGGCGCACCGTGTCCACCAGCAGCAATATCTGCTACACGGAAGTTACTGACTGTCGTGATACCTGTTATGTTAGCAATTACAGCACCACGGCCAAGTTGAAGGCTGTAACCAAGGAATCGGGGATTAGGAAAAGTCTCACCCTGTCCCCTGTCCCCTGTTCCCTGTCCCCTACTTGGCGGTCGATGGTAAACTGTTTGACCATGGGAGCCAATCAAACTAGCAGTTTCGTTACCGATTTGAATCTTTTGTGCGGCTTGGGCAAAAGCTTGAGCGATCGCATCATCTAATTCTGCAAATTCTTGTATAGAGATGGCTTTTCCACTACAAACAGCTAAGATGCGTTCTCTGAGTTCCTTTGAGTAGGGATAGGTTGCCCCAGCTATCAATTCCACTTTTAAATCAAAATCTGTACCGGAAATGTCTACTAAAGCGGCGTCTATGCCATCTACAGATGTACCGCTCATTAAACCGATCACACGAGTCATTTTTTTGGTTAGTGGTTAGTGGTTAGTAGGGGCGGGTTTAGAAGATAAATTATCAGTTTGAACCCCAAAGATTATCAACAAAACCCGCCCGGCAGTCGCTACAACTCCCCTTCTCCGTGTCTCCATGTCTCCCCCTCTCCATGTCCCATGTCCCTCACTCCTCTCTCTGTTTCTCGGTAGCGATTATATGCAAATCAACGTTTTTGAGCAACCTCACTAATTTTTGAGTTAAAGAGCCTTTGAGGAGTATTTGCCAGCGTGATCGCTGACTTTCACCGATGATAATCTGGGTAATGTGGTATTGATGAGCAACCTCGGCGATCGCTTTAGCGATATTACTGTTGGTTACACGAATAAAAGTACCTTCAAATTCTTGACAAAGCTTCTCACACATATCTATGTGTAGGCTTTCTTCTTTTGTGAGAAAACGGTCTAGATCGGCTACAAATAAAGCAAAAAGAGGAGCATTCATGTAGTTAGCCAACCTCGCTCCTCGACGCAATAATTGTAAGGAATTTGGATAAGTGGAAACACATACCATTACTCGTTCGTGTATATTACATACTTCACCATTGAGGTTGCCGTTAGGAAGACTGGCACTAAGTTCTCTTGCGTCTTCTTCAACGTTGTCTGCTATCTCTCGCAAGGCTAACTCTCGCAAAGCAATCAAGTTACGGCGCTGGAAAAAGTTATTGAGTGCTTGGTGAATTTTTGGCTGGGCGTAGATTTTACCCTCCAGTAACCTTTCTTGCAGTGTCTCAGGTGTAACATCTACTACTACAACTTCATCTGCTTCATCGAGAATACGGTCGGGTATGCGCTCTCGTACTACCACTCCAGTAATTCTTGCTACTAAGTCATTAAGACTCTCCAAATGCTGAATATTCATAGTGGAGTAGACATCAATGCCGTTTTGCAAAATAACTTCTACATCTTGGTAGCGTTTTTCGTGGGGTAAACCGGGGGCATTGGTATGTGCTAGTTCATCGACTAAGACTAGCTGAGGCGATCGCGCTACAATTGCGTCCGTATCCATTTCCATCAGTATCAAATTACCGCGTGGAATTTTTTGACGAGGTACTATTTCTAAACCTTCAGCCATTTCTGCTGTTTCTTTGCGTCCGTGGGTTTCCAACAACCCAATCACAACATCAATACCTTCTTCTTTGAGCAAATGGGCTTCTTCTAGCATTCGGTAGGTTTTGCCAACTCCTGGAGCCATACCGATAAATATTTTATGTTTACCCCGCCGTGGTGGATGAATAGGGAGATTAGCAGTAATTAATGGTGTAGTATTTACTGAATTGAGGTTATCTTTGCCCAACATTTCACCTTTGGTAATATCATCTTAAAAGTGAGTTGATATCTATTCCAAATTACTGATTTTCTCTACGGTTAATTTCTTGAAGATCAAGTGCATAATTTAATTTCAAAATATTCACGCCAGCCTCTCCAAAAACTCCTAAAAATTTGCCATCTGTGTACTGTCTTAGTAACGGTAATATTTCTTCTCGGTTAATACCACGCGCACGAGCAACTCTCTCTAGCTGCTCCTGGGCTGTTCTCACTGTAATATGAGGATCTAAGCCAGAACCAGAGGTATAAATAAGGTCGGCAAAGGGTTGAATATTCTCGTCTGTGAATTCGTTGGCTCGTTCTACAATTCGATTGAGTAAATCTGGACTACTGGGAGCAAGGTTGCTGGCACCTGATATTCCGTATGGTTTGCCTATTTTTCCTTGGCTATATCTAACAGTACTAGGGCGTCCTTGGAAATAGCGATCGGAGCGGAACTGTTGCCCAATCAAAGCCGAACCAATTGCTTCTCCTTGAATATTTTGCATAATGCTGCCATTCGCGTGGAATTTAAAGGCAGTTTGACCTACTCCCCAGATAATGACAGGATAAATAATTGCGGTGACTAACCAAAGAATTATAGTAATGCGAATAGTTCTGGCTATTTCTTGAATAATAGACATAAAAACTGTCCTTAGTTGCCTGGGTTACCGATAAAGGTGTTTATTTTTTAATTAATTTCTTTAGAAGCGTTCTGGCTGAAAAACAACAAAAAATAAGTAAATTATCAGTGCCAGTGTTACCAATCCTAAAATCCCGATCGCCCAAGCAGAACGACGTTCTAGTGTACCTTCAGCAGTAGCATAAACAACTGGGGCAATAATCAAATTCAGACATAATGCAATAAAAAGAATCAATGGCAATTTTTGCTTGCGCCATTGCAACCAAATAAAGGAAATTGCCTCAATAACATCTGCTAATAAAAATTTGCGCGCTAAATTAACTTGTTTCATAACTTTTTACCCTCTCTTGTGCTTATACCCTTAATTGCTTATTTATTCCTTCTGCCTACCTACGGAAGCCGTACCTACCCTACCCTGCGGGAACCCCTTTCGGGGAACGGGAACAGCTTCGCTGAACGGAAGCCGCTAGCTAACGCAACGCCTTACGGCGAACGCGTCTACCGCGTCTACTGCCTTCTGACTTGAAAGTGGGTGTGGGGGTGTAAGGGTATAGGGGTGTAGGAAAAAACATTTTCATACCTGGCGGTGAAATTTTTTCATCGGGACTGCCCTCTGCCCTCTGCCTTCTTATGCCAACCCCACTACCGTAATAATTAAATCAATCAATTTAATTGCAATAAATGGTGCTATTACACCACCTAAGCCATAAATTAAAATATTGCGTTGTAGTAGTTGATTAGATGTCAGTGGTCTAAACTTTACACCCTTAAGTGCTAAGGGAATTAAAGCTGGAATAATCAAAGCATTATAAATGAGTGCTGACAGCACAGCAGAATTGGTGCTGGTTAGCCTCATAATATTTAAACCTTGCAGGTTAGCAGAAGCAAATAAGACTGGAATAATCGCAAAGTATTTAGCGATATCATTGGCAATCGAAAATGTTGTTAATGCTCCGCGAGTAATCAGTAATTGTTTGCCAATACTAACGATATCGATTAGTTTTGTAGGATCTGAGTCTAAATCCACCATGTTGGCTGCTTCTTTCGCAGCTTGAGTACCAGTATTCATTGCTACTCCCACATTCGCCTGTGCTAAGGCGGGAGCATCATTAGTACCATCTCCAGTCATTGCCACTATTTTGCCTTCTCGCTGTTCTTTTTGAATTACAGCTATTTTGTCTTCTGGATTGGCTTCAGCAATGAAATCGTCTACTCCAGCTTCTTTAGCGATGACAGAAGCGGTGATGCGGTTGTCACCAGTCAACATGATGGTACGTACTCCCATGCGTCGCAGTTGCTCGAAGCGATCGCGTATTCCTGGCTTGACAATATCCTTGAGATAAATCACGCCGTAAATTTCGTTCTCAAAGGAGACTGCTAAAGGTGTACCTCCCTGTTGGGAAACCATTTCGTAGGCGCTATCTAATTCCGGTGAGGTGTTGCCGTTGCGGGAACGCACAAATCCCTTAATTGCATCTACTGCTCCCTTACGCGCCTGTTGCCCATTAGGTAAGTTTGTCCCGCTCATGCGAGTTTTAGCTGAGAACTCGATTCCTTCAGATCTATCAACGTCAAAATTAATCCTTGCTCCTAATTTTTCTGCCAATCGGACAATCGATTTTCCCTCTGGCGTCTCATCAAACACACTCGCTGCCAGAGCGACATAAGCAACTTGCTCCATTGAGTGTCCGTTGATTGGAATAAATCCCTCAGCCAAACGGTTACCCAAAGTGATAGTACCGGTTTTGTCGAGAACTAAAGTGTTAACATCACCACAAGCTTCTACTGCTCGCCCTGAGGTAGCAATAACGTTAAATTGGGCAACCCGATCCATACCAGCGATACCAATAGCACTCAATAAGCCGCCAATAGTTGTAGGAATCAGTGCTACTAATAGAGCTACCAAAATTGATACACTAACTGGACTGCCAACTGTGTTGGCAATAGGTGGTATGGTAACAACGACAAATAAAAACACTAAGCTGAGAACCGCCAATAATACTGTCAGAGCAATTTCATTTGGTGTTTTGCTGCGATCTGCTCCTTCTACCAGAGCAATCATCCGATCAATAAAGCCTTTGCCGGGATCGGCGGTGATGCGAACAATTAACTCGTCAGAAATAATCCGCGTCCCGCCTGTCACGGAGCTAGCAACATCGGAGCCTGTTTCTTTTAATACTGGTGCTGATTCTCCTGTAATTGCCGATTCATCAACGCTAGCGGCACCCATAATTACTTCCCCATCGGCGGGAAGAATATCACCAGCAACTACGTAGACGGTATCACCTCGTTGCAGACTGGTGGAAGGAACTTCCGTAATCGTGCCATCAGGAGAAAGTTTTTTCGCAATGGTTTCTGACTTGGTTGAGCGTAAGGCGTCGGCTTGGGCTTTACCACGTCCTTCTGCTACTGCTTCGGCAAAATTGGCAAACCAAACAGTGAAGAATAAAATTACCGTAATCAAGCCGTTGATCAAGCGTGGGTTATTACCGGGAACAGAACCAAATAATTCGGGATCAATTGTGGCTGCAAGGGTGACAAGCGTACCAACCCAGACTAAAAACATGACTGGGTTTTTCACTGCATCTTTAGGGTTGAGCTTGACAAAGGCATCCTTAATAGCTCTTTGATAAATTCCTTTAGTATTTACCTTTGCTTGTTTACGGGCATGACGGCGATCATATGGGCGAAAACGTTGGGGTTTAGGTGGTTTGGGGGTAGTTGCAACTGGATTCATATTATGCAAGGGAACAGGGTTGGGGGAACGGGGAGTGGGGGAGTGGGGGAGTGGGAGAGTGGGGAACAGTAGTATGAATCCTTCTCTGTGTCAGAGTGTCCCCTATCCCCTGTCCCCTGTCACCTATCCCCTATCCCCTTAACTGCCAGTGGCAATTTTAAAACCTTCGGCGATCGGGCCTAATGCTAAAACAGGGAAGAAAGTTAGTACTCCTAAAATCAGAATGACTCCAGCTGTAATACTGGTAAATAGGAGAGTATCAGTTTTGAGAGTGGCTGGAGTTTCTGGAACTGTTTGTTTGTTAGCCATGCTATCAGCTAATAGCAAGATGGCAATAATGGGAACGTAACGTCCTAGCAGTAAGCTGGGGATTGTACTTAAGTTCCACCAGAGGGTGTTATCTACTAAACCCTCAAAGCCAGAGCCATTGTTGGCACTGGCTGAAGTATATTCATAAACTACTTGAGAAATGCTGTGAAAGGTAGGATTAGTAATTCCAGCGATCGCTTCTGGAAGATAAAGAGTAATGGCACTGGGAATTAAAACTGCGATTGGATGAATCAATAGCACAACACTGGCGAGAACTATTTCTCGCTTCTCAATTTTCCGCCCCATAAACTCTGGAGTACGTCCCACCATCAAACCAGTTAAAAATACAGTCAGAATTACATAAATTAATAGGTATGCGGTTCCTGTTCCTTGCCCACCCCAGATGATCTGCAAAAACATACTTAATAAGGTAGAAAAACCTCCTGTCGGCATCAGGGAATCGTGCATACCGTTGACAGCGCCAGTCATAGTGCTAGTAGTCATGACTGCCCAAAACGCAGTTAGTACAGAGCCAAAGCGGACTTCTTTACCCTCTAAATTTGGCTGTTCAATACCTAAAGCACTATTAATGAGAAGATTGCCTTGATATTCTCCGTTTGCTGTAATGCCTACTAAAACCACAAAAATTACAAATACCATCCAGAACAACAGCCATGCTTGTTTTGTATTTTTGGCAAAAATACCGTAGGTGTGAATCAATGCCACTGGAATCGAAATCATGGCGAGCATTTCGAGCAAATTAGAAGCACCATTGGGATTTTCAAAGGGGTGGGCAGAGTTAGTTGCAAAAAAGCCACCGCCGTTTTCGCCCAATTGCTTAATTATTTCAAAAGAAGCTACTGGCCCTCTGGGAATATACTGTGTATATCCTTCGATTGTTGTGACAACTCCAGTACCTAGAAATGTTTGTGGTACACCTAAGATAATTAAGGCGATCGCCCCAATTATAGAGATAGGTAGCAAGATTCGTGTAATGGCACGGGTAAGATCTACGTAAAAGTTTCCCAGCGCCCTACCTGTCAAACCACGAAGAAAGGCGATACCTACTGCCAAGCCTGTCGCCGCTGAGGTGAACATCAAAAAACCTAAAGCTGCTGTTTGGCTGAAATAACTGAGAGTTGTTTCGGGAACGTAGTGTTGTTGATCAGTATTCGTGAGAAATGAAATTGTTGTGTGTAGTGCTAAATCCCAACTGAGGGCATTAAAGTTATTAGGATTGAGAGGCAGAATTCCCTGAAACTCAAAAATCAAGTAGACAGCACCGCCCATAATTAGATTGCTGAAAAGAACAGCTCGCGCATACTGCCAACCTGTCATTTCTTGCTTGCCACGTACACCTGATACTACGTAGATCATTCGCTCAATCGGATTCATGATTGGATCGAGCAAGGTTCTTTCACCTAAGAAAATACGCGCTATGTATCTACCGAAAAACGGAGCGATCGCTATTAAAATACAAAGCGTTAAACCAATTTGCAAAAAGCCTTGTCCCATGAATTTTAGCTGAATTATAGATTTTTCTTTTATTTAGCTTAATTGCTAAAATTTGACTGCTCTAGAAATAAAAGACTATTTCTAAGTAGGTTAATCTTCTGCAACTTGACAATATTTCGTCTTGCTTCATTTTCTCAATCTGAACTCTTTATTTTTTTTGTATAAATTCCAGATAGTTATAGTCAGTAAGTAGGTTATAAATAAAAGCAAAGTGCATCAATAAATATCAAACTAGCTGGAGCTATTACTATTGAACTATAACAATTATTCTATTTGAACCTATCTACTTAAAACTTTCTAACGAATGTAATTCTATTTATCTTTCATTCATTTCTCCTGAATTTTAGAATCATAATTTTTACTTGCAATTTATATATTGTTTATACTTAACTAGTATCAGAATCTCTCCTTACAGATTATCCTACCAAAAGCACTAAAATGTAAGTATAGCTTTATACATAAGTCAAGATACAAATTGTTCAGTAGATACATTTTAAATTCATCGAAACTATGAGATTTGGATAGTTGAGAAGTTAGGCTTTTAATTAGGAATTAGTAGCTGCTCAAAAGTGAAAGAAGTGTAGACAAGATTATATTGCATCTATAAGATTTTTTGAATAATTCAAGTTATGTTTTTTGCCAATCATGTAAGTTAGTCAATCAAACAAGGGAATTGTCATTACTTTTTAGATAGATGCGCAGATTATCAAAACTTATTAACTTTTAAAAACCCATCAATATGTTTTACATTAAATCTCTGCTAATTTCATTCAGCTTGAGTGATAAATTTATCTAAATTATTTATTTTTTGTATCTATATATGATTCAATCCATCAGCTGTAAGTAAAATATATCAGAAAACATCTAGCTAATCTATTTGTAGATAAGTACCTAAACAAAATTAATTACACATTTTTTTGTTGTTCCTCCAAACTTCTGAGCCTCGCTCCGCGTAGACGCCCGGTAGACGCAGAGCGGCTTCTCGTAGAGTGGAGCTAACGCAACGCCTGACGGCGAACGCGTCTACAGAGTTCTCTCCGTTCCCTGTTAAGAGTTCCCTTGACTCCACCCATAACTTTAATTTTGCCTAATCACTTATGTTAGTCAAACTAAGATTATGAATACCTCAAATTATTCATTTAATAGTATTGATGAAATTAGTTCTACATAGATGAAATAGATAAAAATTTTCCAAACATCAGTACAAATTAATTTTGATAAAAGAAAAAGCGCTTGCTAATTAATAGCTTTTCTCTTTACTGTAGTTATAGCGCTGGAATACTTAACATCGCCAGAGTATGTGCTCGACTATTTGTACACTGGCACAAGTTTGTTAGCATATTTCCAATTGAATCGTACTGCTGTCTTGGCTGTGACACTAGCAGCTTGTGATGTTGATACCTGGAACAGAACCGATTAATATGCCTACGATCGCCAATCGTTCAATGCGGTATCGGTATTAGTGGTAACGGAGTGGTTAAGCAATTGCCATCACCTCCAGAAAGAAACTATAGTTTATACGCAAGCACAGCTATACTGTCACAAACAACTGACGCAGATGCAGGAAGATTTTGTTTCGACACTCACCCACGACTTAAAAACACCTCTATTAGGAGCTTTGATAATTAGCTAATGAAAATTGCTTAGGTGCTAGCTGTGAGCTTTTTGTTTGATTCTTTCACTTTCGCTATCCAGTCTTTGTAGTAATTCAACACCTGAGAATAGGAATTTGTGTCTTCAGAAATCACCTCAAACAACGAAGGCAGGAAGTGTTTTGGAAACAAGCGGTGTAAAACTTTAGCAATCCTCTGCCGCAATACAAACTCAATAAACAATCTTTTAGATAATGGAAAAGCATAATCGCTCATTTCCACTAAGGCGTGAACATCAGGAAATCTACGTACACTAAATTGTTCAACAGCCTCAGCCAAACTGTCAGAATTCTCATCTAAAATTTGGTCAAAAATAACAACGTCTTCCAAGGCAGCATTGCAGCCTTGTCCGAGAGAAGGCGATACTGCGTGAGCTGCATCTCCTATCAACAGCGTACTATCACCTTGGTGAAAACGGTTACAGCGAATTGTTAAAATCCTAGATACAGTTCTGGTGACAAAAGCTTCTGCTTCTGATGTTGGCATCAGATAACCAACCTCAGGGAAATTTTGATGAAAAAATTTGAGTACCTCTTGGGCATTAGAAAGACTTACTACCTGATTTTGCTTGTAAGGAAAGGTGACTACACCACTTATCGTTTCATCTGGTTGATAAAGCAATAGTACTGATGTAGTGTCATCTAGCCTCCAAGAGTGGATTTTACCGGGTTGTAAGTTTATTTCTGAGTTGTTGCCAGAAGGAAGAAAAATCGATTTGTAGGCAGAGGGAACGTATTTCTGCTGGCACTCAAAGTTTTCTATAGATAAAAAACTTTCTCGAACCGCAGAACGCGCTCCATCGGCACCGACTAACAAGTCATAATCAACGGTGAAATCTACTTTGGTTTCTGTGTTTTGAAACTTCACCTGTTTTTCAGCGAAATCAACCTGAGTGCATTCACAATTGAAGTGAATGTTAAGCCTGCTGTCGTCATACTTTTGGGTTAAATTTTCTAGTAAGGCGATCGCTAACCTAGTGCGATCAAGACTCACTAAAGGTTTTTGTCTGGCTATTAAGCTTGTCTTACCGTTTTTTTGATGAATGATTGTTCCGGTAACTTCTAGGCTGATGGCTTTTACTGCTTCCTCTAGCCCTTCTATTTTACGTAAAGCCTTTATACCTCTTTGGCTCAAAGTAATGGGGAAGGTTCTAGATTTGGAGAAAGGTATAACTCGTGGATCGCTGCGACGTTCATAAATATCTACTTGGTAATTCTCTCCACGACGTAGCAAGTAGTGAGCAAGCAGAACTCCACTAGGCCCTGCACCAATAATAATAACTTTCTTGGCCATAACTTTCACCCACAAGCACTTTTGGGTAGCCAATTGAATTATCACATCATATTTAAGGGATCAACATCTATTGTTAAACTTACAGATGCCGGACAAAGTTTACGCACTTCCTCCCAATCTGGCAATTGTGGCAGCGCATCAGGGGTAAACTTCAACAGTATTTGCCAACGATAACGATTTGCTACCCGTAATATATTAGCTGGTGCTGGCCCCATGATGTCTAAACCTTCTTGTTGCGGCAAAGCAGTTACTATCAATTGGGCAGTGTTCTGCACTTCTGTGGGATCATTGCTACTTAAGCGCAATAGTATCAACCTGCCATAGGGAGGATAATTCAGTGCCTGGCGTTGTTCTAATTCAGCATGAATAAAGGACGGATAATCATGATTTCGCACCGCCTCAATCACCGGATGCTCTGGGGTGTAAGTTTGCACGATCACTCTACCTGAATCTTCACCTCTGCCAGCACGCCCAGCTACCTGAGTTAAGGTTTGAAACGCTCGTTCACTGGCACGATAATCAGATAAATGTAAAAGTCCATCAGCGGCGACAACTCCCACCAATGTTACCTGTGGTAGATCCAATCCTTTGGTGAGCATTTGCGTACCTACTAATAAATCTGCTTCACCACTAGCAAATCTGGTAAGTAACGTTCGATGCGCTCCCTTAGTGCGGGTAGTATCGCTATCAAAACGGATCAAACGCAGTTCGGGAAATTGTCTTGCTAATTCCTGGGCGACTCGTTGCGTACCACTACCAAAGAATTTAAGGTAAGGGGAACCGCATTCAGGACACTGACGCGGATGCGATCGCCCATAATTACAGTAATGACAGCGCAAAATTTGTGGCGCTCCTTCCTCGGTGTGATGATATGACAAAGAGACATCACAGTGGGGACACTCCAGCACATATCCACAGCTACGGCAAGATACAAATGTACTATGTCCACGTCGATGGATAAATAAAATTCCCTGCTGATGCCGTTGTTTGAGTTGTTGTAAGGCTTCTTGTAGGGATTTGCTAAATATGGAGCGATTACCCTGATGGAATTCTTGCCGCATATCTACTACTTCTACAGGCGGCAAAGGGCGAGAGTTGATGCGTTCGGGGAGGGAGAGGTAGTAGGAGGACAAGGGGAGGGGGGTAGGGGGAGAGGGGGGGAATGTTTTTGATAGCTTCTCCGCGTCTGCCAGTCTCCGCGTCTTTGCGTCTTCACTAGTCCTCACGCTGATCCAACTTTCCAATGAGGGTGTTGCTGAACCCAAAACTAAGGGGCAATTTTCTAATTGGGCGCGCCACTGAGCAACATTACGGGCGTTGTAGGTGGGGATGGGGGAGTCTTGTTTAAAGCTGCTGTCGTGTTCTTCGTCTAAGATAATTAAACCCAAATTGGGCAGAGGAGCGAAAATTGCACTGCGCGTACCAATAACTACTTGGGGTTCTCCTGTCAGCATTTGTCGCCAAGTGTCGTAACGTTCTCCGTCGGAGAGGGCGCTGTGATAGACGCTGATTTTGTTGCCAAATCTAGCTCGGAAACGATCAGTTAGCTGGGGTGTGAGTCCAATTTCTGGTACTAAAACAAGGGCGGATTTGCCTTGGGTTAATAAAGGAGCGATCGCTTGCAAATAAACTTCTGTCTTTCCGGAGCCAGTCACCCCATGCAGCAGTACAGTTCCATAGCCTTCCACTCCTCTGATGGTAGATAATGCCTGAGACTGAGCAGGATTTAAAGATTTGGGTTGATCTGCTGTGACTGTAAAAGCGGTTTCGCTTCGTAATATTTCCCTTTCTGCAATCACAATACAGCCCTTCTCCTCTAGCTTCTTCAAAGTAGGGGTAGTTGTATTGCAAATTTGTAGAAACTCTGAAAGCCACAACTCACCTCCGTGCCGCTTCAAGACTTCTAAAATTTCTCTTTGACGCTTGTTGAGGTCAATAGGCGGTACACTAACAGTCAAGGTGACTACTGGTTTCGTCTGAGGTCGAGAGTATCTAGGCATTTGTACATAAGTTTCTACCCATCCGCGTTGGAGTAGTTGTTTTTTTGCCTGATAAAATCCTTTTACCTGACGTTTGAGGAATTTGAAGCTATAGTCCCCATCAACTTGGGATTGAAGAATTTTGAGGATTTCACGGGCTGCCAAACTGACAAATTCATTTGCACCATTGGGAATATTTTCTGGTTTGAGGCGAAGACGAGCCTGCGATCGCCCTAGCAATCCTGGTGGTAAAGCAGTGCGTATGACTTGAATTAGGGGGGTGTAATAGTACTGTGACACCCTTTCTAGTAACTGCCAATACGTTTCTCTAAAAAATTTTGGGTGGATAACATCTTCCACATCTCTAATTTCTGCGGCTATAAGGTGAGCAGGAGGTTGAGCCAGTAAACGAACAGCTATCCCTCCTACCTGTTGCCATTTAAATGGCACACTTAAAATATCCCCTGGTTTTACTTCTAAACCTACTGGTAATCGATAGGTATATAGTTTTTCTTCTTTGTGTCCTTCCTCTAGTTGTGTTGCGGCTTCTTTTCCAATTCCCGGACAGTCTACCAGAACTTGAACCCACCGATTTTCATTTCTGCTTGAGTTGTAGGAGCTACCTGGTTCAGCAACAGCTAAAGGAGTCAAACTTACATCATTAATATACATAGTTCCTCAATATATTTATAGATAAATATTTTCCTCTGCTAGTTGCTGAAATCTAACCTTGCTCATTCAACTATAACCGCCTGTCTTGCCCTACTAAAAATGTAGTTCGCAATACTGTCACCAGACATAATACTTGATAAGTTTCCTCTTATGTAATTCCAACACCGGAATCAAGATTATCTATGTGAGGTAATGCATCTTTAAATTTAGACTCGATACAACTAATCAATCTGCCGTTTTGCGTAAGTTTTCTCTGCATACTAACTAGGTAATAGAGCTTTTCTCCCTATTGATAGATATTAATTACTGTCAGTATATGAGATCCTTTTTACCAGGCAATAGGTTGCTACACGTTGTGCTGTCAAGTTTATATCATTGATTGTAAATTTTTAAGTTATGTATAACTTAATCAGCGTTTTGCTGATTAGTTTCGAGGATTGCAATGCATAGAAACTATAAAGTTGTTAAATATATGTGAAGATTTAAGAAATTGGCAAATTTTAAGGAAAAGTTTTATATTTGTTAAGTTTAAGCAATTTTATTTGAGGGGGTTTGACATATTTTGTAATTAAAAAAAAGATGAAAAATATATGGATTGCCGAACTAAATCATGAAAGTTGGAATAGTAAGAGTATCGTGTTTGTGAGGAAGTGTATCCAGGTGTAACCAACTGTTAAAGTCGCCAGCAGTATCGAAAACTCATCATCTCTGGTGAACTTTAGCCATGATATATGAAAATTTAAGTTCGGGATCAATTCTGAATTAGCAGAAAAAAGTTTTGCTAAGAGACAGGTGCATTTGTCACATATAAAAACTAGAAAGTATCTTAGAGCAGCTGTCACTAACTTATGTACCAAACCAAGCAACAATCCCTGAAGGAAGCTATGAATATTGCTGAATTGGGAACAATGACAATGATAGAAAATGCTGCTGATAATGAAGAACCAACTCTTGATAATTTAGAAGCAGTGGCAGATGAAGAATCCCCTATTATCGAAAACTTAGAAAATCTGGAAATAGATGATCGCGTTGGGGATGAGATGGCGGCAGCACGTCCTTCGGGATATAACAAAACCGAGTACGACGACGCTGTAGGCGCTTTCTTTAAAGAGATGGCGCGTTATCCATTACTCAAACCTGATGAAGAAGTTGAACTAGCGCGGCGAGTGCGATTTCTAGAAGAAGTAAACGAACTATATACTTCCTTAGAAAAAAAACTGGGACAGCAGCCTACCAAGGAAAATATAGCAACACATTTAGAGATAACAGAAAAGCAGTTAGAACATCGTTTGTATCAAGGGCGAGTAGCGAAACGGAAAATGATTCGTTCTAACTTACGCCTTGTTGTATCAATTGCCAAACGATATTTAAATCGGGGAGTGCCTTTTTTGGATTTAATTCAGGAAGGAGCAATGGGTTTGAATCGTGCTACTGAAAAATTTGATCCAGATAAAGGATATAAGTTTTCTACGTATGCTTATTGGTGGATCAGACAAGCAATCACGAGGGCGATCGCTAACGATGCGCGAACCATTCGCTTGCCGATTCACATAGTTGAAAAACTTAATAAATTGAAAAAAGCTCAACGAGAGCTTAAACAAAGATTAGGGCGGAATCCCAGTGAAGCAGAAATGGCTGAAGCATTGGAAATTCCGGCGCAACAATTACGCCAATTGCAGCAACTACGTCGTCAAGCACTTTCCCTCAACCACCGTGTTGGTAAAGAAGAAGATACGGAATTGATGGATTTGCTAGAAGACGAAGATAACCAATCTCCAGAAGCAAAAATGAACGAAAGTATGATGCGACAGGAGATTTGGGAAGTATTAGGTGACGTACTAACCCCACGGGAGAAAGACGTGATTTCGCTGCGATATGGGTTAACAACCAGCGAACCCTGCACATTGGAAGAGGTTGGCAATATGTTTAATCTGTCTCGCGAGCGTGTACGCCAGATTCAAAGTAAAGCGATGCGGAAACTGCGCCGCCCTCACATAGCCAAACGCTTGAAGGGTTGGTTAGTGTAATTAGTCATTTGTCATTTGTCATTTGTTATTTTTCAAGGGTTAAAAATCTTGAAATATTGACTACGAATCATGAACTATGGGCTAATAACTAATGACTCTTGACCAAGGATGAAATTATTAATGATATTGCATAGCAATTTAGCATTGCGTTTTGCTGAACCAGAAGACTGCAACACCTTATTTGAATTAATTAAAGCCCTAGCAGAATACGAAAAGTTATCTGATGCTGTTACTGGGAGCCCTTTAGCACTTAAGGAACACTTATTTGGTTCAGCAAAATACGTTGAAGCAATATTAGCAGAATATACAGGGCAAGCGATTGGGTTTGCTCTGTTTTTTCATAATTATTCAACTTTTTTGACGAAACCAGGAATATATTTGGAAGATATTTTCGTTCTTCCAGAGTACCGCCGCCAAGGCGTTGGCAAAGCTCTTTTAACTAAAGTTGCTCAAGTTGCTGTAGAGAGAAATTGTGGAAGGTTAGAGTGGAGTGTTCTAGATTGGAACGAGCCAGCTATTAAATTTTATCGCCGCATGGGAGCAGGGATTTTGGATGAGTGGCGGATTTGCCGCGTCACAGGAGAGGCGCTTGCTGAGTTAGGGAATGGGTAAGAGGGAGAGGGGGAGAGTGGGAGAGGGGGAGCGACTGCCGGGCTGGTTTTGTTGATAATTTTCTTCTAAACCCGCCCCTACTAACCACTAACCACTGACAAATGACTAACTTTGACAACTTGTCTTTTGACGAGAAAAGATTGTGAACCTAAAAATTAAGGATGGTATTGCACCAAATACGCCTTAATCTCTCTAAATAGTTTAAATATCTTCTATGTAAATCCACCCCCTACTACAAAAAATTACTTTTCTTATTTATACCAATCTCATTAATTTTTATGAATTACTGCTATCGATTAATTGGTAATTTAATTATTGCCCTTACATTTACCTGTTTTTTTCTTGCTCCACCTGCCCATTCACTAGCTACATCTTTTACCCAAATCGCAGCAAAGGACTTCTTTCAATTGGGGGTAGAGAATATGCTGCATGGTAATTATCATGAAGCGATTCAAGACTTCCAACAGGCGATTGAGGAGAAAAAAGATTTTGTCGCAGCTTATAGTAATCGCTGTCTTGCGAACCTGAAAATAGAAGATTATCACAATGCGATCGCCGACTGCACAAAAACAATAAGTTTAGCACCCAACAAGGCAGATGCTTACCTTAACCGGGGGCTTGCCTACTACAGACAAGGAAATTATCAAGCAGCGATCGCTGATGATGAGAAAGCGATCGCACTTAAACCGTATGATTTTCGAGCTTATTATAACCGAGGGGTAGCCCAAGCCTCTCTAGAAAATTACCAGCAAGCAGTTGCCGACTACAATCTCGCCTTAAGTCAAACCCCCCAGCTACCTAATCCTTTAGTTGCTGATATTTACAATGATCGAGGACTAGCGCGCTTGCAGTTAACAAACCTACAAGCGGCTATGCATGACTTCAACATGGCAATTCGTCTGAATGCGGCCGATGATAGAGCTTTTTTCAATCGAGGTTGTGCTTGTGCTAAAAATCAAGATTATGCCAGCGCAGTGCGTAATTTTACTGAGGCAATACAACTAAATCCTAGTGATGGTCATGCCTATATTAACCGAGGAATAGCCTTTCACCGCCTCGGTTATGAACAATCTGCACTAGCTGACTTACATAAGGCAGCTAAATACTTTGGATACCAGGGACAAAGACTTGCCTACGAAAAAACCTTGTCTTTAATTAAGACTGTGCAACAGCAAATTCCATCGATAGTAGAAATTGCTCTCGTAAAAGTAAAAGTATGACAGCTTGTCTTTTGACAGCAAATTGCATAAACCCTAAAAATATCACTGAGTATTTTTACGAGCAGTGATCAATTAAAAGTGAAAATTTGCCTGTTTCTGCTTTCATTTGCTGTACCGAGTCTGTTGATAGCATCTCCTGCATTAGCTGTTGATATTGAAAAAAATCAACAACACACTCACAAATTGCCCCAAAATATTTTACAAATTCCCGATTTAAGTGAAATAGAATTACCTGCTACTGAAGCTAAATTATTAACTCAAGAGTCTGAATCAGACGAGTCAGCGACGCCAACAGAAACAGAACCGCCCATCAACGAAGATTCCACGAATGAGGGAGACATAGAAATAGAAGTAACAGGCGAAAAAGACACTCTGCCTTTATCTACTCCCACTTACGTGATTGAGAAAGAAGAAATTGAAAAGCAAGGTTCTACAAGTGTTGCTGATATTTTAAAAAGAATGCCAGGTTTTGCTATCAATGATGTAGGGCCAGGAGCAGATATTCACACTGGTACATACTACCGGGGAGCTTCAATAAATCAATCTATATTCCTCATTAATGGTAGACCAATTAATACTAATATTAATACCTATCATGGTGCGACTGATTTAAATAGTATTCCCACAGAAGCTATAGAACGAGTGGAACTATATAGTGGTGCAGCTTCGATTCTATATGGTTCATCGAGTTTTGGTGGAGTTGTTAATATTATCACTAAAGAAGGCAGCAGTATTCCTAAATTGAATGCTACTGCTGAATTTGGCTCCTTAAATTTAAATAATCAACAAGCTAGTTATGCTGGTGCCTTTGGTTCTGTTAGATATAATTTCAGTTTTGAAAGGTTTTTTACTGATAACCGTTACCGAGTTCCAGAAGGAGCAGCAAATCGTGATGCTGATGGTTATTTATTCAATGCAGATACTGCTACTAGTACCTACTTTGGTAACTTAATTCTTGATTTAAATGCCAAAAATACTCTCAGTTTAGATGTAACTAAACTCAGCAGTCGCCGGGGTTTAGTTTATTTTGGTTTCCCGCTACAAAAAGACAGATTAGATCATGATGGATTAAATCTGGGTTTATCTTGGAAAACTTTGCTCGGCAATGGTGAGAATTCTGTTCTGACAACTACGCTTGGTTACAATCAAGATTACTTTAGTACTTATGGCCCCACAGTTTTGCGAGGCATAGAATATTACCGTACAGGTGTTTTAGATACACAACAATTGACAGCAAGGATTGATCACGAGTGGCAACTCACCCCGAATAATAAGTTGCGCTGGGGATTAGATTTAAAAAATACTGATTTAAATAGTGAGACTGATAGTACACGCCCTGATCGCATTGCTTTAAATGAAATAGAAGATAGGAACGTATTCAATACAGGATTATTTGCTGTTAATACTTGGAATATTACTAATGCTTTTCAGCTAGATTTTGGCTTGAGGCAAAGCTTCGATAGTCAGTTTGGAAATTATTTGAATCCCAGTGCAGGATTGCGTTATGCTGTGACACCAAGCCTTGCAGTGCGCGGAAGTTGGACGGGAGGACAGCGCAATCCAGGATTAGATCAATTATATGTTTATGATACAGTACATGGGTGGTTGCCTAATCCAGATTTAGAGCCAGAAACAGGCTCATCTTGGACTGCGGGAGTTGATGTTAATTTTTCTGAGAATTTAATCGGGCAGTTTACTTACTTTGGTAGTAGCTTAGATAATCGCTTGGGAATAATTAATGGTAGATGGGAAAATATTGGACTTGTAGATACTAATGGATTTGAAGCGGCATTACGATGGAAAATCGCTTCTCGTTGGTCTACTTTTGTTAACTATACTTATACAGACGCCGAAATTAAAACAGGGGTAGAAAAAGGTTTACAGTTGGGCATGATTCCTTACTCCGTTGCTCAAGCTGGCATTAGTTACGCCAGTGGAGGCTGGCAGGTGAATTTATATACTACTTATAATAGTGGTGCTCGCAGAGCCTTCTTTACTAATCCTGGTGACAAAACAACTGATTTTGTTCTATCTTTCTTTAATTTAGATTTCATCGCTCGCGTACCGATCACCCAAACTTTAGGAATTACTGTTTACTTAGAAAATTTATTAGATGAACAATACGAGCGAGTGAATCGTACTTATAGCCCTGGCTTTACTTTTCGGATTGGTTTAACATCGAATTTGTAATTTGTCATTGGTCATTAGGTACTGACGCGATTTATCCCGTCTGTACAATTGTTTATTACTTCCCTAATCTTCTTCCGTTTCCCCTCTCTTCCTTCTGCCCTCTGTCTCCCGGCTTCTACTCTCCTACCTTCTAGCTTCAAAATATTCCGACTTAAAGCAAAATGAACTTATGTGAATCATATTGAAGCCTTTAAACTCAAGATGTAAGTTTATAGGTAATTTATAAAAAGCTAGAAAAATATGCTATGGCAAAGCGAATTTCAGTAGATATTGAAGGCTTAAGAGAAGAAATTGAACGAGCGTACTCAAATGATAAATTCTGGTGTCAACTATCTCTGGCTCAGAAGATTCGCATACTTATTCAAGATGGTTTAGAGAAAGCTAAAAGCCAGGAAAGCAAACCAAACTGAAGTCTTGACTAAGGTGTAAAAGTTTAACGTAAGCTTTCAACTTCTACTTTCATCCCTGTCAAGCTGTCCTTGATCGCTAATTGATTTTCTTAGTTTTCTTGGTACAAATCGGAGGGAGATAAGTGACTATAGTTATACCGAGAGTTCTGCTTGTCGATGACTGCCAAGAAGATCGAGAAACTTATCGCCGCTACCTACTGCGGGATCAGCAACACACATATAGAATTTTAGAGGCTTCGACTGGGGAAGAGGCCTTGTTTCTGTGTCGGCAGCAATTTCCGGACGTAATTTTGCTTGATTATTTACTGCCGGATGTGAATGGGCTGGAGTTTCTTCATGAGTTGACGACTCAATTAGGTCAAACAAAACTCCCAATTATAGTATTAACAGGGCAAGGGGATGAACAGGTAGCAGTACAGGTGATGAAAAGTGGTGCTGCTGACTACTTGGTTAAAAGAAATACAACCTCAGAGAGCCTGCGTCTAGCTATTCAAAACGTTTTAGAAAGAACTCGCCTGAGTGGGCAATTAGAGGAGAGCGAAGCACGTTTCCAGGCTACTTTCAACCAAGCAGCTGTTGGTATCGCTCACGTAGGACAAAATGGACAATGGTTGCTGGTTAACCAGAAATTTTGCGATATTGTGGGTTATAGTCCTGAGGAATTAAATCGGCTCACCTTGGAAGACATAACACATCCCGATGACTTCAATGCCGATTTGGAATATGTTCGTCAGATATTGGCTAATGAAATTCAAACTTATTCGGTAGAGAAACGCTACATTCGTAAAGACAATGCCTATATCTGGATTAATTTGACTGTCTCTTTAGTTCGCAAACCCTCTGGTGAAGTCAAGAATTTTATCTTTGTGATTCAAGACATCAGCGAACGACAAGCCGCACTACGCGAACGCAAACTGTTGGAAGAAGCCCTACGCCAGACAAATGAAGAATTAGAACTGCGAGTAGCAAAACGTACAGTTGAGCTTGTTGAGGCAAATGCGAGGTTACAACAGGAAATCAAAGAACGCCAACAAGCGGAAGAACATCTGCGCCAGAGCGAAGAGCAGCGTAGGCTTGTCTTAGACTTGACTAACACGGGTTTTTGGGACTGGAATCTGACTACAGGTGAAATATTCTGGAATAATAACCACTATCATTTACTAGGTTTCACACCAAATCAGATTGAGGTTAATTATCAGATGTGGCGCGATCGCGTTCATCCTGATGACATAGAGCGAGTTGAGCAGGCAATTAGCTATGCTCTTGATACCCAGACTGAGTACGAAGCCGAATATCGCGTTGTTTATCCTGATGGTAGCAATCACTGGCTATTGGCTAGGGGTAGAGGACTTTACAACGAGTCCAATCAAGCAGTGCGAATGGTAGGGATGCTTTTTGATATTAGCGATCGCAAGCAATCAGAAGAGGCACTCAAGCAAAGTGAAGCTAGGTATCGGACACTAGCCGAAGCGATCCCACAAATGATCTGGGTGGCAGATGCCGATGGATTTAGCTACGACTTCAACGAGCAATTCCAGACATATCTAGGAATGACAATTGAGGAAATCCGAGGGCATGGTTGGTTGAGTGCTGTCCATCCCGATCATGTACAGTTAGTAATGACATTGTGGCAAGAGGCGCTGCAAAACAGTACACCTTACAACGTAGAGTATCGCTTACGACGGGCAGATGGGATTTACCGTTGGCATCTGGTGCGGGCATTGCCGATGCGTAATAGTGAAAACAAGGTTGTGGCGTGGATTGGTTCTTGCACAGACGTTAATGACTTAAAACAGGCAGAAGATGAACTCAAAAAGATGAGTGCTGCCTTGAGCAATGCTGTGGAGGGAATTTCGCAGTTAGACGTTCAAGGACGTTATATGATGGTCAATCAGGCTTACGCCAGTGCGGTTGGTTATCAGCCTGAAGAAATGATCGGCATGGCATGGCAGCAAACTGTGCATCCCGAAGACATTGAAATGGTGATGAGTGCTTATCAACAAATTCTGAGTGCTGGCAAGGTGGAAGTTGAGGCTAGGGGCATCCGCAAAGACGGCTCCATCTTTTACAAGCAACTTACTATGATCCCTACTCTTAACAAGCAGAAGCAATTTGTTGGACACTATTGCTTTATGAAAGATATCAGCGAACGGCAAGCTGCGCTTCGTGAACGCAAACGCTCAGAACAGAAAATCCGTGAACAGGCTGCTTTGCTTGATATTACTACCGATGCCATTTTTGTCCGCGATTTAAGTTATCGCATCCTGTATTGGAATTCAGGTGCTGAACGTTTGTACGGCTGGTTGGCAGCAGAAGCAATTGGTAGAAACTGTCGCGAGTTTTTATACAAGCACAGATCACCTCAAATGGAAGAGGCTCTCAGAACTGTTGTTGAGCAAGGAGAATGGCAGGGTGAGCTAAATCAGATCGCAAAATCTGGACAAGAGATCATCGCTCAAACCAGATGGACGCTAATGCGGGATGAGGCAGGAAAACCAAAATCCATCCTCAGCGTCGATACTGACATCACTGAGAAAAAACAACTCCAAGCTCAGTTTTATCGAGCACAACGGTTAGAGAGTTTGGGTACCCTAGCAAGTGGTATTGCCCATGATTTAAATAACATACTGACACCCATTATAGCTGTTGCTCAACTGCTACCACTAAAAGTTCCCAATCTGGATGGGCAAAATCGGCAACTGCTGAAAATTCTAGAAGACAATTCTAAACGTGGTGCAGATCTCGTCAAGCAAATTACAGCATTTGCACGCGGAGCTGAAGGAAGGCGTGTTCCCCTCCAACCAAGACACTTACTAAAGGAAATTGAGCAGATTGTCAAAAGTACATTTCCTAAATCAATTGAAATCTGCATTAATATACCAACGTCAAATCTTTGGACAATCTTGGCAGATCCTACGCAAATACATCAGGTGTTGATGAACCTGTGTGTAAATGCTCGTGATGCTATGGCTAATGGAGGTACCCTCAGTCTTTGCGCTAAAAATTTCCATGTTGATGAAAACTACGCCAGGATGAATTTGGAGGCAAAAGCTGGTAACTACGTGCTGATCACCGTGTCGGATACAGGATGCGGTGTTCCACCAGAGTTATTAGAGCGAATTTTTGAACCCTTTTTTACAACCAAAGAACCGGGCAAAGGTACTGGATTGGGGCTTTCCACTGTTATTGGTATTATCAAAAACCACGGTGGTTTTGTAAACGTTTATAGCGAAGTGGGTAAAGGCAGCCAATTTAAGCTGTTCTTGAGCGCCATTAGCGCCATTAACACATCGACAACACAGGAAGCTAATGACTCACAGACAGTGAGAGGAAATGGTGAATTAATTCTGGTTGTGGATGATGAAAAATTTATTCGAGATATTGCTAAAACCTCACTACAAGAGTTCGGCTACAGAGTTCTGGTTGCCAGTGATGGTATTGAAGCATTCTCACTCTACGCCCAACACAAAAATGAAATCAGTGTAGTATTGATGGATATACAAATGCCGTCGATAGATGGATTCCAAGCTATTCGCATTCTGCAACAAATTAATCCTTCTGTCAAAATTATTGTCATTAGTGGGCTTACTTCCAACCATAAGCTTTTAGAAGTTAGTGGTGTTGATGTGCAAGCATTTTTATCGAAGCCTTACACCATTAAGGAATTATTGGACACTATTAATGATGTTTTAAGCGTGCCGTAAAGGGTAGTATCAAATCATATCAAACAAGTTAATAAGATAATTAAATATAAAATGCCAACTTCTGAAAAGTAGACGGAAATAACTTTTTCCCTAACTGCGGTAGGTGCGCAGCGACTTCTGCTAGTAGACGCATAGCGGCTACTGCCATCTGGCTTCTACTTATTACTTTCCAATTTCTTTGATATAAACAAGGAACGCATCAAGCTGATGAAAGCCGACAGACTCATAAAGCTGTTTTGCACCGTTAGGATTTTGGGCATCAACACCCAGTCTTGCCGTTTCCATTCCTGCCGCTTTTAAGCGATCCATTCCCGCCAATAACACTGCTCGTCCCAATCCCCTGCGGCGAAAGCCTCGCCGCGTACCGAGATCGCCAATCCAGCCATCCTTTCGCCCGTTGCGATCATTGTCTTCTGGACAGATATAACACTCGCAATAGGATGCTAAGGTGCCATCAGGAGCAACGGCAACTAAATTTAGTTCGGGTTGGTAATTGGGGTTGCTAAGGTAATACTGGTACTCTTCCATCGTCAAGGGATAATAGCCCCAATGGTCGATACGCGATTGGTGGTGCATTTCGATCCAGGCTTGGGCTTCTTCTTCGCCTAGCGTCTGGCGCAGCGTAAATCTTTCAGGTAACTGAGGTGCTGGAAACGGTTCGAGGAGCGATCGCGCCATTCTCAGAAAACAGCGCTCGCAAATAAACCCACAACTTTCTAGTAAAGCAATGCGATCGCGCTGTTTGTCGCGCAGCTCAGAACGGAATTTCATGACTACCCCGCGTTCGCTCGCTACTTCGCGCAGTCGCCGTTCTCCCCAGGCGATCATTTCTCTTTCGAGCTTGCCGTCGCGGGCTTGCGGATGGACGCGAAACCAAAGCCAGCCATCATTTTCTTGTCCCGCCGCAGGAATCCCCATCTGGCTGAAACCTATTAGCTTGCCGTCGCTATCTTCCCAAAGTAGAATATCTTTTACCTGAGCGACGGATGGATCTTCCATCCCTACTCGGAAAGTGGATACTGATGCCCATTCTTCCAGGCGATCGACGAGCTCGCAGGCGTTTAGTAAGTCAACGATCGCCTGTAAATCCGATTCGCCTTGATAAAGGCGTGTCGTTAGCGCTATCATACTGAATTGCTATCTTTGGTAGAGTGCATTCAATCATATTACAATTGTAATACAAAAATTAGCATTATCTATCTTAAGATAGAGGTATGAGAGCCAGTATTGAAAACGACGTACTTTTCTTGCACCACGAAGACTTACCAGAGTTTAAAAAAGGCGGTTCTGTGGTGAGAAATAGTTATTTTTGGGCGCTGCGTTCAATTGCGGGTAAGGCATCTCGATATGGTGATTGGGAATACGAATCAGAAGTTTGGCTAGCACTGGCGCGGATGCTAATGTCGTTTACTGAGTCTGGGTATTTGGGTTTTCGAGAAACTGTGTTAGAGTTTCCCTCTTCTGTAGAAATTCCAGAAGTGCTGCGAGATGTTTCAACTTGGGAATGATATCATGTTCATTTCAAGGCTTAATCATAATAGCCTGACGCGGAGAAATTTTTTGGATTTTTTCTCGCTTAGAAAAGCAAATTCTTCATGTGCTTTGCGTCTTATGCGGTTGACTATTTCATTCCTATGAAATTGATTCCAATACAACTACTGGAGTTAATAAGTCATCTTGTGATTGTCCAATACCCAAAAAGCGCCTGTCTTCAGCGTAAACTCGCAAAATTTCACCATTAGAATTTCCTTGATCGCCTATTTTTTGACCTTGACACCATTTCCGTGCGTCTATTGTATTCAAATTAGTAGATTGCAAATGCTCTAAAGCTGCATCGGGGGGAAGAAGTTGAAAAGTTCCGGTTTGCAGTTGTGTTTCTAAGTCAGTGAAAGTAAGGCTATCTGCTAAAAAGAAGCCACTACTAGCAGTACGTTGCAAAGCAGCTAGCGTACCACCAGTGTTTAAGACTATACCCAAATCACGAGCGATCGCCCGAATATAAGTTCCTGTACCACAGGCGATCGCTACATCAACTTCAGGAAATTCTCCCTCTCGCCAGTCTAAAATTTCTATTTTGAATACTTCCACCGTTCGCACTGGTACTTCTACCGTTTTACCTTTGCGTGCCAACTCATACAGGCGTTTTCCTTGTACTTGAATAGCGCTGTAACTAGGTGGGATTTGCGCTATTTTCCCTTCAAATTGTCGCAGTGCGAGTTTAACTGTTTCTAAACTCAAGTTTGTGACTGGTTGTTGGGTGATGATTTCTCCTTGTAAATCATCGGTTGTGGTATGCACACCCAGCTTGATAGTGGCTTTGTATGCTTTGTCTGTGGGAAGATATTGTAAAAGGCGAGTTGCTTTACCAACTGCGATCGGCAAAACTCCGGTAGCAGCTGGATCTAAGGTGCCAGCGTGTCCTACTCGCTTTACCTGTAAAAGTTTTCTTGTCTTCGCCACACAGTCGTGAGAAGTCCAGTCAAATGGTTTGTTGAGATTAAGGAAGCCTAGCACGGGAAAATAATTGAGGTCAGTTGCTAATTTAAGTGCATTGCCATAAAAAAGCAACTTCTTCTTTATGTTGTGGGCATTGAAGGATATAACCTACTCCTCCATCACCCCACGTATACGGTATATTATCATCCGATTGGATCTGAAATACCAATTGATTCATTGGTTGATTACAAGTAGGACACTTTGGATATTCAGGATATTGAATCCAATCAGGCCAACCTGCTAATTTATCTCCGCTTTGATGAAATTCTTCCATTAAAATATCATCTAGTATATCTTCTTCATCTTCATCTAATGGAATTTGAAAGTCATCTATTTCCAACCAATTGGGGTAGTCATCTACCTCTTGCCAATCGACAATTAATTTAGCGGGAAATAAACCTTCGATTTCTGGTATTTCATATTCTGCTGGATGCTGATTTGGTTGTACAATTCTAACCAATTGGCATTGTGAAAATGGAGACCAACCGTCATAGTCGGAAACACAATCTTTATATACGACAAATTTGATTTTTCCGATATTTCCTTCCCAATCTACTACAGTGCCTGCAATACCCTCAGGTAGTGGTAAATTTTTAGTCGCATATTCCTTTAATTTTTCACATTCTTCAATTGTTGTGCCAAATAATCCCGTATCATGCTTAATTTCAATTACATTAGTACAATAAAATAATTGTAAAATTCCAGTTCCAAAGATATTTTTTGCATTTTGAGGAAGTTCGTCAAGATTGATTTGAAGAAAAAACTGCATAGGCTGATTACAGTTTGGGCAAACAGGCCATTTTTCATCTGCATTCAGCCACGGTTTTCCAGCGAATTTTGATGCAGTCAAACTACCATCACCTGGTTGAATTATCGGTTTGAATGCCAAACGTTTAACACAGCTTAACTTTTGTTTGAACTGCTCTTTTACTTTCAAATGCATGAACTCTTTTCTCCACCACATCAACTATCGGCTCAGATCATGATTAAACGACGGAAGCGAGCGAAGGAATTAAGCTTCAAGAGTTCTTGCAAGGCACTAAACTCAGTCAAAAAGAGTTAAAGTTCCGAACTGCAAACTTGAAACTTTATAGAAATGTTATGAGTTATATTTAATTTTGCGGTTTTGAGGATTTTGCAATAGCTCAATATAGCATTTTCTTAATAAAGTGCAACACAGCAGTAAGAGTGACTGCTTTCATAGTTGATTTAATCAAAATCAAAACTTATGTGTATTTAACAGCAAAGTATATCGTTGGTTGGCTACTTGATCGTAAGCAATTGAGAACAGCAATATATTCTTTTTAAAATCTTAAAAAATGTATTCTTGTCAAATTAACTACAAATTCTTGTTGCCAGTCGCTAAGATAAAGCTTTTAGCATCCTAAAATACAGGCGATTGCCCGGAAGTTATGTAAAGTTTTTATCAAGAGAAGGCAGTCTCGATGAAACAAGTTTCGCCTACAAAAGATGAAAGAGGATTCTTTCCCCTAAACCCTCTTTCGAGTCAGCCATTCACGCCCGGTTTTGGTACAACCAAGTATGAAAATACCTCTTTGTGTTCCCTGTTCCCTATTTTCTAGCTAGAGGGTAGGCGCGTAGTGACTTCTGTAAGTAGTTGCTGTTGCATCTATCACCTCTACTGTCATTTGCCTTCTACTTATGATCAAATGTCAAAGATTGAATCAAGCTCAAACCCATAGCTTGGTTAGAGTTAGAAGAAATAGATTTAGCATAGGTGGCATTTAGATAGAGAGAATATTTTGGTATTCCAGCCACATGATTTTTAAAGAAAGGTAGGCTTAAAGCATTCATATAGCGATGTGCTTGCTGGGGATTGTCTCCAACTAAACCCAGAGGAAATGTGACTTGCTCGGTACTTTCTTTACCCTCACCAATGACGGAAAAATGGGTTCCACCTCTAAGTAGAACAAGATACTTTTGTGAATTGGCAATCCAGGAGAAAGGCAAAATTTGTTCGTAAGCAGCAGGGGCGATCGCATCATCACTACTAGCGACAATCATGACTGGAGCTTGAATTTGACGTAAGCCTACTTCACCAAAAATACTGCTAGTAATTGGATTAACTGCAATTACAGCTTTGACTCGCTGATCGTGCAGGTTATATTCCTCGTTATTATCATCACGTATTGCTAGGGCGCGACATTGAAGTAGCAACGACAGATTCCAAGTTTTTTTGAGTACCTTTTGATTGCAGTCTCTTTTTAGTTGCTCAATGTTAATTTTTGCACCAGCTAAGGTTAAAGCTGTGTGAGCACCTAAAGATTGACCAAATACCCCAACCTGTTGTAAGTTTAGCCGATTGTTAAACCGAGAATCAGCTTGTAACTGGTCTAATATGTATTTTACATCCAGAGGTTGCTGGTAAAGTTCTGTGGGAATTGCCACATCAGCTACTTTGGTATCTACGAGCGATCGCAATTGTTCAATGTCGCTACTGGGGTAGTTGGGAACAACAACAGCAAAACCGTGAGAAGCTAAGTGAGTAGCTAAATATTGAAAGTTACTGCTGTCTGTACCCAAACCATGAGAAATCAGGATTACAGGTATTTTAGTAAGGATCTTGGGAAGATAAATATCAGTCACTAGCAGTCTTGTACGTGCTGGATCGAAAAACTTCAGTGTCTGTTTTGTTAATCCAAATCTTCCCTGAGAGGTTAGATCGGGTAACTGGGAGAGATTAAATAATGATGGAATAATAGCGGCTTCTTTTGCTTCCTGTTGGGAAACTGCTGCAATAGCGCGGTTGGTTTGGTCGAGCATTTTTCCCACTTCCGCTATTATTTTTAGGGTACGTGCTAAGTCAATTTGAATGCTGGAACTGGGATACTTACGCACTACATTCAAAAGCGTTAAGCCATCTGGCTCCTTGGCTGCTAATATTAACGCTGACCGTAAAGCTGCGAATCCTGCTTTTGGTTGGCTAGATTTGGTTTTGATCGCTTCTGTTAACCTATGTAGCAGAAATTCTCCGAGCGGCGTGTCAAGAAATTGCGAAACCGCCACTGGATGGACTTTAATTGGAGTAATTAATGCCCGCCGTAATTCTTGAAGCTGTTTAGGCTTGAGAAACTGTAAATAAGACGCCAACTCCTCGTCAACTACACCGTTTTTGGCGAATTTTTCTAAATCTGCCACTGGGATGGAATATTCTAAGACAGAGTAATATGCATAAATGCGCTGTGCTTTCAAAGCAGAATAACTTAATCCAAAAGTTGGCAGCAGCATCGAGAGAACTAGCAACACCCAACTTTTTCTTAGGGTGCGATTCCACTTACCAAAAAAGCTGTTCATTGTTTATGTAAGGGAATTTTGTTGGATGAGGCGTGCGTTTTGTTAGTTAATCTACACCCTGGATTTATGAATCTAATGCGCCTCAAAGTTTAATGAAATTTTTTGGTTTTTCTCTCGTTACCAAATTCAATATTTAACTTCAATTTGTAACTTTCCCCATCACCGTAGGGTGGGCAATGCTCATAATCTAAAAATAAGATTTTGAATAAACTCTAAGCATTGCCCACCTTACAAAAATTGCTGATAACTTATACACTTAGATGTAGAGAGCCAGATTGCTCTAATTCTCGTTACTAGGTTCAACCTGGTAACAAGAGTTTCAAGGCTTTGCCTCCAGGCTGTTAGAACTAGTGCAAGAACTGAGTTGAATTACTTATAGTTTGTCACTCGAATCAATTAATTTTCGCTAACAATAACATCATAACAAATTCCAAAAAAAGATACTATTTTAGACAAAAAATAAATACAAAAATACTATTGATTGACTTATAAATACAGTAAAAATATATAAAATTACTCATTAATTACGTTTTTTTTTCAAGGCGATCGCACTCGAACCAGCTACAACTAAAAATGCTCCAAATATTCCTATTAGTGTAGTTTGCTCAGGGTTAATTAAATTTGGTGATATGACTGATACAACCCAAACTGATAAGAAAGTAACAATGGGGGTAGAAGCCAGTACTGCACTAACTCGCGATGCCTCCCAGTGTTCTAAAGCTTCAGCAAAAGCACCATAAGCAATTAAAGTATTTAAGCCACAAAAAGTTAACATTCCCCAGTGAAATAAATCAAGTGTAAAAATTGTTTTTGGTTTAGCTAATAAAGAGAAGCATAAAGTACACCCTCCGTAAATCATCAGCATGATATTAGCAGAAGATAAAGATTTTAATAACTGTTTTTGTGCTAGAGCATAAACTGCCCATGTTGCTGCTGCTAGTACAATAAAACTACTACCTACTAAATATTGTTTGGATGCACTAAAGATAATTGCTTTATCATTAGATATAAAAAAGTCACTTACTTGTATAGATGTATTTGTCATGGGCAAATTAGTATATTGAGAAACTTTGACAAAAGACTGAAATAGTTGGTCGTGGAAAAATAGAATAAAACCAGCAATTAAAATAGTTACACCAAGCCACTGACTTAATGTGTAATGTTCCCGGAAAATCACTAAACCTCCCAAACCCATCAGTAAAGGTGCTAATTGAATAATCACTTGAGCATTAGAAGGCGAAGTAAGTGCTAAACCTTGGAGATAGAGAATATAATTAATAGCCAAGAAAATAGTTGCAATAACTAACAACTTCCAAGAAGTTGAACGCAATTGTATCAATGTCGGCAATTTTCCTCGCCAACCTAAATAAATCGCGAGCAAAACAAAGGAAATAAAAAAGCGGAACCAAGTAAGGGTATATACATCTAGCAGTTGTAGTGTCACTGTTAGTGCTATTGGTAGAATTCCCCATAAGAAAACAGTTAATATTGATAGCGCTAATCCCAAACGCCAGCGCCCAGAAGTTTGGTGTATTTGAGTCATTGGTTATCATTAGTCAAAAGAAATCTGGCATCCAAGGAGATGCTCCTGTAAATATTTGCGTGGCTGCAAACAGGGCTGTTTCTGTCGCATCCAGTTTTCCTGCTAACTGTAACTGCAATGGTGTAAATAAGCCTGTGTATAGCGGTGCTAATCCTCTAATGTCTAGTTGCAACTCACCTTTACCACCGCTTGTAACTTCACCACGTCCATTGGCAACAGAAAGGATAAACTTACCATTATTTTCTGCTAACAAGTCATCTTGAATTTCTAAATGCAGTTCGGCTTCAACGCTTAGTGGATAACCCCGCTTTTCTAATGCTTTGACTACATTGAGCACGCGCAACATCCAGTAATTTGTAGATCTAATTTTGGCAGTTTGCTCTGGTAACAACAATGTTAAGGCATCGATTGTAGATCCCCGCCAGCGCACCTTATCAATTTGCGATCGATGATTGGACATAAAACTCCAGAAAGTTCGTGCCGCAGCAGCTGTGAGAATTACCCAATCTTTGATTCTCAAGATTGTGTCATTCTCTGTACTATGTTGACTGAAGATAATGTAGCCTTGAGGATAATCTGCCGAACCGATCGCATAAGTGTAGGTTGCTTCCTTTTCATCTGGCTCGATGATTCTCTGCCAAATAGCTTTATATCTGTCTAGGTTTCCGTTGTTAAGTTTTGCTTGTTGTTGATAAATGTCATTAAATAGCTCAAGCTCAAATGAAACGGTGACAAGAGGCAGTGGTTGCTCGCTCAATTGAATACTCTTAGCAGGAATTTCCCAACTACAAAAAGCACCTCCTTGCTCATATCCTGCTTTGCGGTATAGGCGTTGTGTGGCTGGAAAAAGCACGGAGATTGGTACATCCTTGGCATAAAGTTCTTGAACAGTCTGCCGCATCAGAGTAATAGCCGCTCCTGTACCACGATATTCTGGAGCAACACCAACTGCGGCAATTCCTGTCATCGGCACTTTTTGATTACCCCACCACTGAGCCATAGGAAGATGAGCCAACCCGCCAACAACTTGCCCTTGTTGATGAAGAACACGGAAATTTTCCACACCAATTTTGTTGATATAGATATTTTCATCTGCTGGTGTGCCAATAAAACACTGTTCAAGGATTTTCCCGAACCGTTTCACATCTTCTGAATTGGCAAGCGTGCTGTATTCAAATTCAAGCGTCATCGCACCTACCGCCTAGAGCCACTAAACTACAAACATACTACAAGAGACGGTAACATAGTGCATCACCCAATTGATTCACCCCAATGGAGGAAGTTCAATTTTTCTCAAACCTAAGCAGATGTCTGATTTTGTTGGTGTTGTAACTCTGTAATTAGTGTGCGGATAGCCCAAGCAACTGCTTTGGCTGATTCCTTACCCTCTAGCCCATATTCATCTCTCATAGTGTTCCACATATCTGCACTTGCCAGATGTTGGATCACAGCGCATATTGCTTTTGCTTCAGTTGCATCTAGGTGTTCAACAACTGGCTGTAGCGATTGAGCAACAGACTCTCGCCGTTTGATGCGTAGCCGGGAGCGCACTGACTTGCCCAACTCCGATAGCAACAATGCCTGCACTAACGTAGCTTGTTCGTCAAATTTGGGAAAGACTTTTTCTATCATCTCCACAATATCATCCACAGAATTGGGATAAGGAGGATCTCCCAACTGCTCGTCTATCCATAGTCCTAAAGCTTCTAACAGTGCATCTCGATTGGGGAAATAACGATAAATTGTACGAGGAGATACTTCGGCACGTTGAGCGGCATCAGCGATCGCAAAATCTTTAATACCTTTATTAGCTAGTTGTTCTGCTAATGCTTTTAAAATCAGTTGGCGCGTTTGGGAGGCTTGTTTTTTGCGCAGCTGGCTGTTGTAAGTGCGTGTTGAACGAGGCGATCGTTCTGGACGGTTCGTGTCAGCATTCATGAAATCAATTCTAAAATGAATTTCATCTCATTGTCGCATTTGTCTTTTCTTAAAATCAAAATGCCCTCACTCTAGAAGAGTGGGGCTATACGTACAAAGCCCACCTCCGTGGGCTAAACTTTCGCCCTCATCGTTTGGTTAGATCGCCTGCATCATGGTTACATAATATAATGCCCAGTTCCGTTGGCTAAACTGCCAGTACAAGCTTTTCCCAGTTTTCAGGAGTGGAAAAAGCAACATACTGTGCTGCCATTTCTGGGGTTAACAGTTCAAGCAAGATGCTGTTTTCTACCCACAGTTCAACCACTTGGAAAAATGTCCCGCGATCGCCGAGTTGGGCTTGCCAACCTTCACGTTGGGCAATTTTCTCAATCTGTTGTTGATTCAAAGGTACGGAAATAGCAGCATGAGTGGCGCTAAATTTAGAGCCAGAGTGTTTTAATTGCAAATCTGGTAAATCTGATCTACCAGGCATAAGTTCGCTACCAATGGGATAGACTTCAATTGCAGTACCATGAGCATCCCCTGCAAAAGCGATGTAGCTGTCGGGGTAGATGGGAAAAGGATAGGCACAACCACCCCACAATTCTGCTAATACTTCGGCTACGTGTTGTGGATTTTCAACGGCGATGGAAATGTGGTGAAGCATAAGACTTTACCTAATTGGTATTTATATTCGTGTCATGTATATTGACATGAATATAGAGAAATTGCCAATAAATGTTATGAAATTGATACACTGAACTATACGAGTCGCAGGCGTTCAGATACCTCGCGGGGATCTATAAATTAGCAAACTACTGTGCCTGTGTCGAAATACAAGATTATTAGTACGTGAAGGAAGCGATGCGTTACGTTACGTTAACACAAGCAACAAAACCAGAGATATTAACTGATAAAACTCTCAAAAAAACAAAAGCTTTAAGCACTCACTAACTGAGTTAGGCGCTTGAGAATGCGAAGCACATCGTACAATTCATTGCCAGGGTTCCGGATTAAAAACCCCTTCGATAAGGCATAACGCGGTGGATTTTCTTTAACTAATTTAACGAAAATGAACTCGCTACCTGTAGCAATCATGCCAAAACTGGGTTTCTCAGGATACGGATTTCCTAACATATAGGCAAGAATTTGTGCAAGCCCTGCTTCTATCGAAAACGAGGGTTTTTTTGACTCAATAATCATTACCCAGAATTGGTCTTTTAGAACTAAGGTGTCTATTCTTCCTTTGATGATTGCATCGTCGTCATCTGGCACAGCAATATCTATAGGTTCTTCTGATTTTACATAAAAAGGAGCCAGATAAAAATCTCCAATAAAAAGTATTGGATCGACAATTGCCATTCTAACAACATCTTCTAGTAAAGGTGGATAATTAATCAGATTAAAATAGCCTGCTTTTACCTTGTCTAGAAGTAATTTATCCAAATCAGTAATTTCTGGTAAATTTTCTTGCCATTCGAGGAAAAATTGGTTATCCAAAACTAAATTAAGACTAAATTTATCGATTAAGTAGCGTAAATCAATATCTTTTACTTGGATAGTTTGCGTCATAGTTTTAGGGATTTGAGAATAGAGATTTCTAATAGAATAGAATAATCTGACACACTATCAGGATGCAGTTATGAGAACTAAATCTACTGCCCCAAGCTTTATTTTGGGAATCTTCATAGAGAAATGATATTCCAGAGTTTTTTATATATCTTCTATTCTTATTATCCCTCCAATATCTCCAACAATTGGGCTTCATTAAACTGCTTAATTCCCAAAGATTGAGCTTTTGCTAACTTCGATCCTGCTTCTTCTCCCACAACTAAATAATCTGTTTTTTTGCTGACAGAATCAGTAACTTTCCCACCTGCGTTTTGAATCAATGCTTTTGCTTCATCTCTTTTCAAAGTTGGCAAAATACCTGTAATTACAAAAGTTTTACCAGCGAATTTTTGATTGCCATTCTTCACTTCTGCATCATCTTCTTTGGTAGCAAATTGCAATCCAGCTACTTGCAAGCGTTCAATCAAAGTTAGATTTGCATCAATGTGGAACCATTGATAGACAGACTCGGCTATTTCGGCACCAATACCGTAAATACCTTCAATATCAGAAATTCGTGCTGCCTTTAATTGTTCGACACTTTTAAACTTTTCTGTCAATGTTTGAGCAGTGACACTACCAACATGACGGATGCCTAAACCATACAATACCCTTGCCCAAGATTGATTTTTTGATTGAGCGATCGCATCTACCAATTTTTCTGCCGACTTTTTGCCCATTCGTTCCAAGTTACACAATTGTTGGGCGCTCAAGTCATACAAATCGGCAACGGAATGTATTAAACCTTTATCCACAAGCTGATGCACCAATTTTTCGCCAATACCGCGAATATCCAGAGCATCACGGCTCACCCAATGTTCAATTGCCCCTTTGAGGATAGCAGCACAGGAAGCATTGACACACCGAGTTACCGCTTCACCCATCTCCCGCACTACAGGTTGCCCGCACACGGGGCAATGACTGGGCATGACAAAAGGTTTTGTGTCTGGGGGGCGCAATTCTGTAAGCACGCGCACGACTTCTGGGATAATTTCCCCGGCTTTACGAACAATAACTGTATCACCAATGCGGATATCTAACTGAGCAATGCGATCGGCATTGTGTAAAGTAGCGCGGGAAACGGTTGTTCCTGCCAGTTGCACGGGGCGCATTTCTGCTAGAGGGGTAAGCGCTCCTGTTCTTCCCACATTCACTGCAATATTTTCTACGCGGGTGGGTGCTTCTTCTGCGGCATATTTGAGCGCCACTGCCCAACGGGGAAACTTCTGCGTAAATCCCAACTGTTCTTGCAGCTTAAAGGAATTTATCTTTACTACAACCCCATCAGTCATGTAGGGTAAATTCAGCCGCTCTGTATCCCAGTATTGGTAATATTGGGCAACTTCTTCTATAGAAGAACACAGACGCTGGTTAGGATTAACCTTCAAACCCATCTTCTGTAACAACTCTAGGGCTTCCCACTGGGTATTGGCGATACTTGCATCATCCATACCGGGAATGTGCAGCGTGTAGGCAAAAAAATCTAGTCTTCTTTGTGCCACAATCCGAGAGTCTAACTGTCTGAGTGTACCAGCAGCAGCATTGCGAGGATTGGCAAAAGGAGACTCTCCCGCTTTTTGTCTTTCTTCGTTAATTTGTTTAAACACATCTAGGGGTAAAAACGCTTCGCCCCGCACTTCTACCCGTTCAACATTTTCTAGCCCTTCTAAATTTAACCGTAAAGGAATGGAACGAATTGTCCGCACATTCTGAGTGATATCTTCACCCATCACCCCGTCACCCCTAGTTGCACCTCTGGTTAAAACGCCATTTTCGTAAGTTAAAGCCAGGGCATTACCATCAATTTTCAGTTCGCAGACATATTCTGCCTCTGTTTGAGCAGGTAGCTGTCGCCGCCAGCGTTGATCCCAAGTCTGTAATTCATCAACACTAAAGGCATTTTCTAAACTGTAGAGTGGGATATTGTGGCGCACCGAAGTAAACTGTGTTGCTGGTTTTTCGCCCACTCGTTGAGTAGGGCTATCCGGTGTCACCAATTCTGGATACTTGGTTTCTAGATCCTGCAATTCTCGATACAGGCGATCGTAAACAGTGTCCTCCATAATTGGAGAATCAAGGACATAGTAGGCGTAGCTTGCCTTCTGCAATAGTTGTCTTAGTTCCTGGATTCGCTGTTTTACTTCCAATGCGATCGGTTCCACCAAAATCTATCTCCCTCCATCAACAATCAATATCAGCAAACAGGTGCGTTACACCACGTTAACGCACCCTAATGCATAGTGACTTCCAGCTAATAGCTTAAACAAATTTACCGATGCCAGTCCTCTACTTCATAGAGGAAACGTGTTTTATCCATCAATTTGCGATTAGCAGAGGTACTTTGGACAAAAACAGCATATTTTTCCAGATTACTGGGTTTGATCCGAACTGTTCCTCCAACAGGTAGCCCTAACATTTCTCGTGCTGCTTCCCCTTCAAATAAATCACCCGTCGTCCTCTCCATTAAAATTATTTCTTTATAACCTTGGATAGTTTCAGTTTTCGTGAATTCATAGAAACCGCGCCCGACTTTAAAATTTAAACCATTTTCTAAAACAAAAACTTTAATTGAAATATCTTTATCAACTTCTAAAATCTGGAAACGCCCTGGAGAAACTGCCCTTAAATCTGCTGCTTCGTAATAAGATGTCCCCTCTCGCTTCATCATGGAATTAAATATCTGATTTAATCCACGACTCATACGTCCTTGATTAATTACTTCTTGTTCGTAGGCTTGTAGTTGTTCATCAGAAGATTGTTGATAACAAACTGCTAAAAATAAGTCAGTAATGTAGGAAAATTGGTCAAGATTAACATGAAAACCACCTGATTTTTCAGCTAGTTCTTTATAAAAAGGAGTGGCGTGGGAACGATTAAGAGCTTGTACTCCATAAACCATAATTTCTTGCTTGGCTAACTTATCAATCTCCTCCCGCCAATTCAATTTTTTGGGATTATGCGCTGGTGGATGAGGAATATCATCTCCAATTAAAACCAGTGATTTTGAGGATGTATCTGACCAATTTAAATCTTGTGCTTCATGTAATACTAGTTCGTAACATTCTGGTGCATCACCACCACCAGTTGGTTCTACATTTTGGACAAAATCGCAAATAGCATCTACATCACTAGAAAGGTCAAAATTTTTAATTACATAAGTAGAGCCTTGATCGCAATAATCTCCGTGGGCGATGATCCCAATTTTTATATGGGGAATTTCGCCTATCAGTCGTGTAACTGTTTCTTTAATTTTTCTTCTTACCTGAGTTAGGCAAGGATACATACTGCCAGTGGTATCAAAGCTGAAAACTACTTCAATTTTGGTGTTCATAAAATTTAATTCAAATTAGAATTGTTTAGAAGTTATAAACTAGAGACAAAAAATTCCCGAAATAAACTTGCAAAATCTCTTAATATTGCAATCAAAAACAGTATTTACAATCAAAGATGCATACAGATGATTCAGCATTACCGAATGTAGAGACGCGATATATCGTGTCTCTACAAAAGTTTTAGCATTATGCAAAACTTTTTCATAGATGAAATCAGCAAAATCGATGATTCAAAATTGATGATTCAAAAAGTTTCTGTTCATAACACCCGCTAAAATAGATGTCAATTCAATAGCTTAATCAGTGCATTATTTAATATTGTAAAAATCAGATTAAGTGAAAATAATATAAATTTTATACTGTAAAAAAATATACTGTAGCAGCATATTTATTGAATTTATCTTGTATTAATTATTTAGCCAAAATTCAGAAAAAATACCCTTATTGTCTTCTGCCTTCTTGTACTAGCCCCCAAAAATACTTAATCCCAAACCGCTAGACAAAGCTTTAACAAAAGCGATCGCTCCTGGAGAATTACCTGCATTATCCAAGGGAGGGCTGTAGCAAGCGATTCCGCCTTGATGAGGTACTACAGCCACAAGTGTGCCACTAATGCCAGATTTCATCGGTAATCCAATCTCTAGAGCATATTGGAAAGAAGCCTCATACATCCCGCAGGTAAACATGAGTGCATTGACGATGCGGCGGTGCTGTGGTGCAATTAATTTACTTTCACACGCCAAAAGTTTTCCTAGCAGCGCTAAATCCTCGACTCTTCCAGATAAACAGCATATTTGCTCGTAAGTATCAAGGGCTATTTCTGGATTCTTCACATACCCAGCTTGGGCAAGATTTTCGGTAATTGCTTGATTAATTTGAGAAGCTGCTGAACGTACAGAAGCCAGCATCACCTCATCTAACTTGAGTTGACTACCTGCAAGTTGATTTAGCCAATCGCATAAACGCTGAGTGCGATCGCCGGCATTGTCTCCAGGCAACTTATCAGCAAGAGTAATGGCGCCACTATTAATCATCGGATTGCGGGGGCGTCTGTCATCAGCAAGTAGCTGTTCAAGAGAATTAAATCTTAAAAGCGATGGCTCAACTCCAACCCACTCAAAAACCGTCTTTGCCCCCAAATGCTCTAACAAGTACAGTAGCAAAAATGGCTTAATTGCACTCATCAGTGGAAATAAGCAAGCCGTATCCCCTACCGAGAAATCTTCCCCCGATGCACAATAGATATGAACTGCAAACCAATCAGAATTAGCTACAGCCAACTGAGGGATGCGTTCAGTCACTTGTCCTTGATATGCTTGCAATTTGGCTTGTTGTATCCAGGCTGATAACTCGGTGGTGGTGAGTGTTTCTAATTTTCTCAAAGCTGCTATAGCGATCAGAGTATTTATAGTTAATGTAAAAGATGTACCGTAAAGAGTAAGCGATCGCCACCCCAAAATTTTTTTAATTTTTAATTTTTAATTGTTATGCCTCCCCGTGTCAGAGCGCCAGAATTACCACAAAATTACCCTTGGCTCAACACAGAAAAACCCTTATCTGTGAAACAACTCCGGGGCAGAATCGTTATTTTAGACTTTTGGACATACTGTTGTATCAACTGTTTGCACATCCTACCAGAACTGAAATATTTAGAACAGAAATACAAAGACAGCCTCACAGTTATTGGTGTACACAGCGCCAAATTTGATCACGAAAAGGAAACCGAGAACATCCGCCAAGCTATCTTACGCTACGACATCGAACACCCAGTATTAATAGACAGTGGTTTTAAAGTCTGGCAAGATTATACTGTGCGTGCTTGGCCTACCTTGATAGTCATCGATCCAGAAGGATACGTAGTAGGCTCGTTATCTGGGGAAGGAAATCTTGATATTTTAGATGAACTGGTAGAAAAGTTAATTCACCAACACCAAGAAAAAGGCACTATCAATTTTCAAGAACTCCAACTTACTCTAGAAAAACAGCAAAAACCCCTAATTACACCGTTAGCTTTTCCCGGTAAAGTCTTAGCAACAATAGCAGGATTGTTCATTGCCGATTCTGGGCATCACCGTTTGGTTATAACTACCTTAGACGGAGAAATTCTGCATATAATCGGCACTGGGAAACCTGGGTTAGTCGATGGTTGCTTTCATGAAGCACAATTTTTTGCACCCCAGGGAATGACATTTGATGTAGAAAATCAAATTTTATATGTTGCAGATACAGAAAATCATGCCTTGCGTCGTGTAGATTTGCAGCGCCAGACAGTAGAAACAATTGCTGGAACAGGTAAACAAAGCCGTAATATTTATCCTCACGGTGGTGCTGCTTTGGAAATAGCGCTAAATTCTCCTTGGGATTTACAAAAGCTGGAAAATAGCCTATTTATAGCTATGGCAGGGTCGCATCAAATTTGGGAAATGAACTCAGAAAGCGGTACTGTGAAAACCTATGCTGGTACAGGTGCAGAAGCTTGTGTAGATGGTTCGCTTCATGAATCTGCTTTTGCTCAACCTAGTGGCATCACTACTGATGGGAAAGAACTATATATTGCTGATAGTGAAGTTAGCTCCATTCGAGGTGTGAAACTGGTAGAACCAAAAACAGTGCGAACTATTTGCGGTAGTGGGGCGTTATTTGGCTTTGGTGATACAGATGGGCAGGGTTTTGCAGTTCGGTTGCAGCACTGCTTAGGAATAGAATATGCTCAAAATTATCTGTGGGTTGCCGATACCTACAATCATAAAATTAAATTAGTTAGTCCCAATACAGGTAACTGCCAAACTATATTGGGAGATGGTGTGGCTGGTTTGGAAGATGGGCAGGGTAAGAATAGCCGCTTTTATGAACCTTCAGGATTGAGTGTAATTAATTCTTTGCTATACATTGCTGATACAAATAATCATGTTATTCGACGTGTGGATTTACATACGCTGGTGGTGACAACATTGGAATTTGCTGGATTATGTGCTCCAGATGTATGTATCCCACTGTAGTAAAGAGGCGATCGCTATGATTTTAAAGGATACACACCCTCGTGTAATAGGCAGCAAAGGTATTTGAGTAAATTGTCTAATTCTAACTTTCTAAAATCTCTATCTCGAAACGACTCCCATAATTTAACTTTTATTTGTGCCATTTTTAATTTGGCGCACCCTTGTATAGAAATAGTACAACCTTTACTCACCAGCTATTTGTACAAAAATCATACTGAGTTATTTTAAGATAATTTGTATAAAAATAGTTATTAAACTAGCTTGATTATGAGGTTATTTTATAAAAACTTTAACTTAAGTTGATGTTAAATAAATGGCAGATTATGCTATTAAACTAGTTTAAATTATGATGAATATTGGTCATCATAAATTTTTGTGCCTGAACTATTATGACTGATAAATTTATACCACTAGACTGTGATGATGTTGTACTTTTGGGTAAAGATACATTTAAAGTTAGTAGATTAAAAGATTTAGTTGAGCAACACATTAAACAGAGATTACAACGATGTGTTTATGAATCTAATAGTCTTGAGCCTGGTGTTTCTATAGTTGAGCTATTTAGTTTAATTTCTTTAGCTGAACACCAAATTAATCTCAATGAAATTCAATACAACTATAGTATTAATGGTTATATTTTAAGAATTGGTAGCCAAGGCTGGCAAAAAGGAAAGCTAAAGATTGAGGTATGTATATCAGTTATCGATTCTAATCTAAATCAAGTTTATTTAGAGTTTCATCCTGAAGAAATAATAGAACATGATCCTCTTTTAGATGATATATATAAAATATTATCTGAAAACTAGTTGGGCAAACTAGCAGTTGGAATTACCAGATAGGTAGTACCTGCTCTATTAAGCTTATAAATTTTCATGAACACCATTCTCCACATTACGAAACGAAAACAGTGGGAGCAAGCAAAACTTGCTGGCATCTACCAAAGCGAAAGCTTTGAATCTGAAGGCTTTATTCATTGTTCTACACCACAGCAAATAACTAGAGTGGCTAACTACATTTTTGCCAATCAAACAGGATTAGTACTTCTTTTTATTAATCCTGAAAAGGTGAAGGCAGAAATTCGTTATGAAAATACTGAATTAGACGAACTATTTCCTCATATTTATGGTGCCTTGAATATTGATGCTGTCTTCAAAGTGATTGATTTTGAACCAAATGAAGATGGATTATTTCGACTACCAAAAGAAGTATAAAAATCAAAGGGAATAAGGAACAGGGAAAAGGGAACAGAAAAAGAAATATTTTCATGCCCTTGACTTCTGTCTTGACAATAGGGAATGATATCTTACGAAATTCCCATAGACTGCAAAATTCTTTCTCGTTTCTTGCGTGCAATTTCTCTTAAATCAATACTCTTGTCAGTTTCATCAACGATTTCACCAGTTATCACCTCAAGTACATCTTCTAAGGTGATAACACCAGCAACATTTCCGTATTCATCTACGACTACGGCTAAATGTTCATGGACTTCAATAAAATCTTTCAACAGTAGATCGGCTCGAATTAATTCTGGAACGAAGCGGACTTTCCGAGTTATAGTAACAATTTTTTGGTCATTTTTACCTTCAACAATTGCTGCTAGTAATTCTTGTTTTAAAGCAAATCCAATAACTTGATCAATCGAGTTATCAATTACAATAATTCGCGTATGCTGTGAGTTGATAATGTCTTTTTTTGCCTCTGCTAAAGTCAAATCTCCATTGAGGTATGTCAGTATAATTCGAGGTGTCATCAAATCAGATGCGGTTAAATCGTTTAATCGAAATATTCTTTGAATCATTTCTGCTTCATTGCTTTCAATTATCCCTTCCTGTTGACCGATATTTGCTAAAAGTTTGATTTCAGCCTCATTCGTGGTTGGCGGCTTTTTACCTTTTGTAAAAGGTGCAGTCACAGTTTCTAGAACCCAAACAAGAGGTGTAAAAGCAATTGATAGTGCAGTTACAGGCAATGCGACAAGTAAAGCGATTCGTTCTGCGTAACGTTCACCAACTGTCTTGGGGATAATTTCACCAAAGACAATAATTAGGAAAGTCAAAACACCAGAAAACACACCTAGCCAAGCATTTCCCAATACTCTAGTGGCAATATTACCTGTGAGAATACTGCCAATGATATTGAAAGTATTATTCAGAATGACAATAGTAGCGATCGGACGATTCATATTTTCACGAATTGCTAAGAGCGCGATCGCCGAAGGGTGATTTGATTGAGCTAATTGTCTGACTCTAAGTATAGAAACAGAAAACAGCGCCGTTTCTGAACTAGAACAAAGCGCTGAACCGAAAAGAACAGAAAATATCACAAAAACCAGCTGTAGCATAATTTTTCCCAGAAATGGGAAGAGAAACTAGAGGGAAACAGACACCAGCAATCCAAGTTGATTACTGAATCACTTGTAGAGGTAGGAGATAGGAAATATAGAACAAACAAGAAAGAATAAAAGTGTACTGAGTTTTTTCCAAAATCAAATAGAAGTCTTATCTTGATGAATTGAACGCTTTGAGAGCGCTATGTGGAGTATAAGTTTAACTCAAATTTTGCACTTCACTCTCACACTCTAACTACGCCCAGAACTGAGGTACTAGGCTAATAGCTTAAGTCCATTTTACTGGACTGAAAACCTTCGTGAATAGGTATTGATTCTTTTTGAGAGGACTTACACTGTGAGCTAGGAAATTCCCCCTAACGGTTATTATGGCTGATACAAGATTTCAGTGAATCAAAACAATTGGTGAAAAAACAATCCATAAAGCCGTTGCTCTCAAGCGATTTTTATTTGTTTGACCAAAATTGGATCTAGAATTTTGTCAAATTTAATTGATATCATTCTCAATAACATAAGCTAGAGGTAAAGTTTTCACAGTAATTAAATGATTATTATAACTGAGTGAGAAAGCAAGCCTTCTCCTGATACAATAAATTTTTGGCAATAAAAGCCTCGTATTTTGATAAGAATTATATTCGATTACTTTTTTAGCAGCTTTTCCAAAGCTAAGTTTGAACTGGAGGTTACATTTGATGAAGCGGCGGCAGTTTGTCTACTTAACTGGATTAGCGACTATTAGTGGTGGATTAGCGATCGCTTGTGATGGGAATCAAACTCCCACTGCTGGTGACGAGGCAACATCCCCACAAGCTACCCCAGCAGGAACCACGGGTGGTGCATTAGAAAAAGAGTTAGTAATTTACTCAGGGCGCAACGAAAAACTGATTGGCGAACTGGTTAAACAGTTTGAACAACAAACTAACGCTAAGTTGCAAGTTCGTTACGGTGATACAGCTGAATTGGCAGCAGCTATTTTGGAAGAAGGAGCAAATAGTCCAGCAGATGTGTTTTTTGCTCAAGATGCTGGTGCATTAGGAGCTATTCAAAAAGCTGGTAAAGCTATAGAGTTACCATCCTCAATTCTGAATCAAGTCGCCCAATCTTACCGTTCACCACAAGGTAGATGGGTAGGTGTCAGCGGCAGAGTACGTGTTGTAGATTACAACACGAATTTAGTGAAGCCAGCAGAATTGCCAGCATCCATCTTTGGCTTTACTGAACCGAAATGGAAAAATAGAATTGGCTGGGCGCCTACAAATGGCTCTTTTCAATCTTTTGTGACTGCCTTGCGGATTTCTGAAGGAGAGGAACGAGCTAGGAAATGGTTGGAAGGAATTAAAGCCAATAATGCTAAAGTTTATCCCAACAACCTTTCAATCGTAGAAGCTCTCAGTCGTGGTGAAGTTGGTGTCGGTTTTGTTAATCATTACTATCTAGAGCAATTTAAACGAAAAAATGCTCAAGCTCCTGTAGAGCATCATTTTACCAATGATGTGGGTTCCTTGGTAAATGTGGCAGGAGTGGCAATTTTAAATACAGCCAAACATCCTAACATTGCCCAAAGATTTGTCGAATTTCTGCTCAGTAAAAATGGGCAAGACTACTTTGCAAATAAAACTTTTGAATACCCACTCGCTTCAGGAGTTGTTCCCAAAGGAAACTTAAAATCGCTCGATCAACTTCCCAAGCAAGCTAAAGCAATTGACTTAAGTAATCTCAGTGATCTAGATGCCACACTTAAACTGTTGCAGCAAGTACAAGTCATTTAACTGGTTTAAAAAATTATCTGATTTGGAAACAACTCTGAAATTACTACAGCAGGCAGGAGTTTTGTAGGAGTTGAAAGCGGTTCGCCCTCCATTATTTCTCACATTAGCGGCAGCGGTAGTGGCAGTTGCCATTGCCTTGCCATTAGTTTACCTAGTCATTCGCACTGCCGGTATTGGTGGGGAAGAGTTGTGGCAATTGATTTCTCGCCCTCGCAATCTGATGATTTTTGTCAACAGTGCAGTGATGGCAGCAATTGTGACATTTTTTTCTGCCCTGATTGCCCTACCACTGGCGTTTTTAACCGTGCGGACAGATTTACCAGGACGGCGCTTGTGGTTAATATTGACTACGTTGCCCCTAGCAGTACCTAGCTATGTGGGAAGTTTTACACTAATTGCGACTTTAGCACCACGTGGCAGTTTTTTGCAGATATTACTTGAACCTCTAGGCGTTAAAGAGTTGCCTTCTATCTACGGTTGGCCGGGAGTAATATTAGCAATTACACTTTTTACTTATCCTTATATGCTGCTAAGTGTGCGTTCTGGCTTACAAGGTTTAGATCCTTCCTTGGAAGAAGCTTCTCACAGTATGGGTTACAACGGCAGAGAAACCTTTTTTCGGGTGATTTTGCCGCAGTTGAATCCATCGGCGATCGCCGGCGGATTATTGGTAGCACTGTATGCCTTGCGAGACTTTGGTACACCTTCTCTGATGCGGTTTGATGCCTTTACGCGGGCGATTTTTGTGCAATACAAAGCCAGTTTTAACCGTAACTCAGCAGCTGCTTTGTCTTTGATGTTGGTAGCACTGGTACTGTTAATTTTATGGTTAGAGTATCGAGTGCGATCGCGTGCTGCTTACTACAGTCGCGGCTCTGCATCTAGGCGTCTGCCAAAAATTGTCAAATTAGGAATCTGGAAATGGCCTGCTTTCGCTTTTTGTCTTTTAATTTGTAGTTTAGGTGTAGCGTTACCAGTCGGGATTACTATATTTTGGCTGATACGGGGATTAAATAGTGGCTATACTTTTCCCAATTTGTTACCAGCAGTTCTCAATTCAGTTTTGGCAGCAGGACTCGCAGCCGCAGCTACAATTATATTCGCCTTACCAATCGCCATTCTCTCAGTTCGCTTTCCCAGTCGCATCACTGCGATAATTGAACGCTGTTCCTATATTGGGTTTGGTGTACCGGGAATTGTAGTTGCCTTGTCGTTAGTGTTTTTTGGTGCCAATTATCTGCCACTGCTGTACCAAACTTTACCAATGTTGATTTTTGCATACTTGGTATTATTTTTACCGCAGTCAGTTGGTACTGTTCGCAGTTCGCTATTACAAGTCAATCCCCAAATTGAAGAATCAGCACGCAGCTTAGGCAGATCGGCTTGGCAAACACTAACAGAAGTGACTCTACCTTTAGTCCACCCAGGAGTTTTAAGTGGAGCAGTACTGGTGTTTATAACGGCAATTAAAGAGCTACCCGCAACTATGCTATTGGCACCAATTGGCTTTAACACCTTAGCAGTACAAATTTGGCAAGCAACAGAAAACGTTGATTTTGCCGATGCTGCTGCTGCCTCACTAGCAATGCTTTTAGTTTCATTTGGTTCTACTCTATTAGTGTTATCACAAGAAAAACTCAATACTAAAACTTAAATTTTAAGATAAAGAAAAAAAATAAGGCAGTAGACGCAAAGCGGCTACTTGCACCAAGTCGCTGCGCGCAAGAGCGCAGGTAGGCAGACAGCAGGTGGCAGAAGGAAAGAAATATTAACTTGTTTATTTCATTCGTAGCGGATGGTATGTCGCCAGTGCAGCTGCTTTTAAGAAAATTTCTTATCTTTAATCATAGTGTGTTTGCTTTTTTGACATTAATTTAACTATGCAAAAAGTAATTCTACGTTTACAGGACGTAACCAAGCAATTTTCAGAAAATACAACTCCTGCTGTCAAGAACGTATCTTTGACATTACAAACAGGAAACATCTTGGGATTACTCGGCCCATCTGGTTGTGGTAAAACTACACTACTGCGAATCATTGGTGGTTTTGAACGTCCGCAAACGGGAATAGTAGAAATAGACGGGCAAATAGTTGGCGATCGCACTACTTGGATACCGCCGGAGAAACGTGACATTGGCATTGTTTTTCAAGATTATGCCTTGTTTCCCCATTTGACAGTTACAGAAAATGTTGCCTTTGGGTTGAAAGGCTATGGTAAACAACAAATACAAAAACGTGTAGCAGAAGTACTTACCCTTGTCAGACTCGAAGGCTTTGAAAAACGCTATCCTTACGAACTTTCTGGCGGACAGCAACAACGCGTTGCCCTCGCTCGTGCCTTAGCACCCCAACCAAAGCTCATGCTCTTGGATGAACCCTTGAGCAATCTTGATATCCAAGTTAGGTTACAATTGCGAGAAGAAATACGAGAAATTCTTAAAGCTGCGGGAACTTCAGCTATTTTTGTTACCCACGATCAAGAAGAAGCGCTCGCTGTGTCTGATACTGTGGGTGTAATGCGGCAGGGGCATTTAGAACAAATTGGTACGCCAGAAGAAATTTATACTCATCCCGCCTCCCGATTTGTTGCTGAATTTGTCACTCAAGCTAATTTTTTGCCTGCCCGCCGTCAAGGTAATTTATGGGAAACAGAAATTGGTTGTTTCGCCGTTAAAGCTAGTCATAGCCATGAAATTGGCGAAATGATGATTCGCCAAGAAGACTTTATCTTAAAGCCAGCTACAGATGCTCCCGTAGTAATCCGCACGCGGCGATTTTTAGGACGTGAGTATCGCTATTGTTTGCAAACTCCTTCTGGCAAAGAACTACACGCTCGAACAATGATTGATACAGCCATAGCCGAAGGAACACGGGTACAATTATCGATTGCAGATGATGCGGTGCGAATTTTTCCAAGTAAATAATGGCAAAGTTATCCCGATGACAAAACCCGCAGATGTCAGCACCAAAAGGTTAATTAGTCTCGCACCCGATAACTGGGTAAGATGGGTAACACAAATTCCTAACCTTGTCGCCAGTGAAATTCTCAACTCCGAATTCCAGTGAATATAGGCAAGCTAGCAAAAATAGCTTGGGCAACCCAAACTAACTTAGCAAAGAGCATGGGTTCAGGGAGTGTTAACTATGTACTTCTCGATGTCATCCAGCACCGCATGAGCTGCAAGGATATTAAATCCATACCAGACTTTGGAATTCACAAAATACACTTGATTTTGCTGCACTGCTTTGAGCTTGAACCATAAGGGCTTCCGTTGAAGTTGTTTTATGACAGAGCTGTCATTTTCACTATAAGTAGCAAGAAAAAGAATATCGCTATCAATTTCTGGTAGAGTTTCTTCAGAAATCATAGAATTTGGGATATTCAATATTCCAGATATCGGTTTTAGTAATCCCAGTTCGTCCAAAATTCTATTCCCAAAGGTTTTGCGTGTGTAACGGAGTTGGCCACCGGAAGCATATAAAAATGATGCTCGAATGGGTTGTTGGCGACTCTCTTTTGTAGAAACTGCTCCTTCATGATCTGCCGCAGAACTTACACTCAATACTTGCTTCAATTTTTGAACACGGCGATCGTAGTCATTTAGAAGTTGAGTGGCTAATTCTGTTTTTTCAAGCACCCTGGCAACATCTTTGAGGTGTTGCTTCCAATCGCCTCTGGTTTCCATCCAAGGCAAAACTACTGTAGGAGCAATTTGTGACAACTGGTTATAGATTCCGTTAAATGTCCCATGAGAAATAACAATAATTAGGTCGGGATTGAGTAATACAACTTGTTCTAAATTAAGTTGGGAGCCGTACATCAGCTTGACTCCATCTCGCTTTTCCCCAAGGTAAAGCATATTATCTACATTTTCATACTGTAGATACGCCCCAACAGGTTTGGTATTCAAAGCAAGTAGATGACCAAGATCAGTTTGAGACAAAGCTATAATTCGTTGTGGATTTAGAGGGATGCAAGTGTTTCCCTTTATATGCTGTACAACTAGGCAGGAAGTTGAGGTTAGTTTAGCATTCAACATTTTGCTACGATCAACAACTGTGCTGCTACAAGCTGAGACAATCACAACTGTGAGTAGTGATAGCAATAGCCGTTGACTTACGCCCCTCCATTCCCGTTTGCAAAGCAGGGAAGCTAGCATTGGTTCAAGGCAGCAACTGACGAATCTTCTGAGCGACTCTCCAAAGGAGACGCTACGCGATCGCCTGTAATACTTCATCCACTTGTTGATCCACCTGTTCATTCGTAAACCTTGCTACACAAATTCCCTTCGCTTCAACAAACAGTTGCCACTGTTGGTCATATTTGGTTTCTACGGATTTAAAGTGACTATCACCATCAGTTTCAATGTCTAATTTGAGTTCAGGCACTTAGAAGTCAACCACAAACGTACCAGTTTAGGTTATTGTCGTCATTGACAGGGGTTGTAAGGTTGGGGAAAATCAAAACTCAAAGGAAATAGTTCCTTGTACTGTGAATGGTGCACCATAAGAGACCCGCAATCGATTAAAGGCATTTTCAAAGTAGTCCACGTCGAAGAGGTTTTTGATATTGAGAGCAGCACGGAATCCCTTTCGCTTGTAGAAAATAGCAGCATCTGTTGTTAAATAGCTGGGTACTTCAAATGTATTTCCAGTATCTCCGGCGCGATCGCCCACATAGAAAAGTCCCAAACCAAACCCCAAACCTTGCAAGTCTCCTTGTTGAATTTCATAGGTTGTCCATAAGCTTGCAGCATGAGGAGTCGTCTGTAGTACGCGATTGCCGACTGGAATGCTATTATCTTTGGTGACGCGAGCATCGTTGTAAGCATAACTGGCAAAGATATTCCACCCCGGTAAAATTTCACCTGCAATGCTAAGTTCGATTCCTTGGCTGCGCTGTTCTCCAGTTTGAATAGAGAAGCCTATATTATCTGGATCGTCGGTTAGAACATTCGATTGGGTAATATCGTAGAAAGCCAGTGTAGTTGAAAGCCTGTCATTCAAATCTGCTTTCACCCCAACTTCATACTGAGTACCCCTTGTAGGCTCAAAGTCGCTGCCATCAAAGGCTCTACCAATCGCTGGCTCGAACGAGCGGCTGTAGTTAGCATAGAGAGAAATGGGCGGTATCGGCTGATATACAATTCCCACACGCGGACTAAAGGCGTTCCCTGATTGACTTGTTTTTGTATCGGCGAGAAAGTCCCTGTCGGTTTGCGTAAAGGTATCAAATCTACCACTCAAGAGCAACTTCAAATTATCTGCGAGCGTCACCTGATCTTGCACCAATATACCAAGTTCATCTGTCAAGATATTTGTATCGCCTCTAGATGTAATCGCTCCAGGTGGTTGACCGTAGATTGGATTGAATAAGTCGATTGGCGCACCCGATCTATTCGTAAAACTATCACTGTTCTCCAACCTTCCTAGATCGATACCAAATAGTAATTGATGCTTGATCGAACCAGTCGAAAACCTGCCAACAATATTGGTCATAAGCCTATAGTCACTATACTGGCTATCAAAATTCTCGAATGATCTCAGCAGGGTACGATTATCGGGCAAAAGTCGAGTGCCAAGGTTAATTCCATCACCATCATAGACAAGATTCCCATATCGAAAC